>QNYQ01000014.1 GCA_003978665.1 Hyperthermus sp. | reverse complement strand
CTGGTATTAAGGATAGTAGTTCCGGCAATGCTATTTTATCACCTTTTATCGCTATGAACACCGCTTTCTTATATCCCCCTCTAATCGTTACTTAGCTATGAAATGTCTTAAAGTCTAGCACTATTGCTGTATTAATTACCTGGATCAAGGCGATATTCAATGTCTTCAATTTGACTATAGATTCTATGGTATAGTAGATATTAGATGCTGTTACCAGCTGTAGCTAAGAGACAAGCTACTTGTAATGCGGAGTAGCCGCCACGGCTGTATTTTATTATTTCTTTACTATTTCTAAGCAATATAGATGGTGAAAACTTAAGTATATGTATACGTATAAGTATACTAGAGGGGTGGAGATGGGTAGTAAGGTTATACCCGTTAGACTTAACGATGACACGTTAAGGCTCATCGAGGAGCTCGTGAGGCTAGGTATCTATAGTTCTAGGAGTGAGGCTTTGAGGGATTTAATAAGGATTGGTGCTAGGCATGTAAGGAGAATTAAGGTGGTTGCTGAGTCCGTGGACAAGCTTTTCGAACTAGAGAGTAAGGAGGGGGACATACCGATACAGCTCAGGAGGGCTCTAAGACGATTGATAGCTGAGCGGGAGAGGTTTTAGGCGTTGATCTACGTCGATACTAGCGTAATAGTAGCTGCACTCGACCCAGAAGATCCTAGAAGGGAGAGGGCTAGAGAGGCCTTAGAGCGTCACAATGGCAAGGTGATCTCTGAGCTAGTTCTAGCCGAGCTTGCCAGCGTGCTTGCTAGACAACACGGGGTAATGGCCAGCATAAGGAGTAGACTAGGTGTAAGTGAGCACATAGCGTTTATAGCGGTGATCATATATGTCCTAAAGAGGTTCGATCTAAAATATGTCGATGTAAAGGGGTTTTCGAGGACAATGCTTGGCCGGCTCTATAAGCCTCTAGCATACTCCATAGAGCTGGCAGAAAAACTGAGACTCAAGACTCTAGATCTACTCCACCTAGCCTACATCAAGGCTATGAAGGAGCAAGGCATAGGAGTGCACACTCTATTAACTGCCGACATTGATTTTAAGAATAGAGAAGAAGACATAGCAAAAACTCTCAAAATAACAGTCTACCTGATAAGATAAAAAGACTGAAGAGTAACATGGTTAGGAGATTTACTGATTCACCATCTCATTTTTCGCTTTCAAGGCTGGAACATTCCAAGCTATCTAAGCTATTAGTTTCTCCAAAAGAAGGCAACCGTTAGTGGTTGTTGAGACTTTGCATTAAAGCCTATAGGCACCCATTACGCTAAGTCTATGGTAGCCCCTCTACAGCATGTATAAATTATGTTTAGAGCTGGTTTATAATGGGGATTAGGTTAAGGAGTGTTAATAATATCATTAGTAGGTTACCGCAATGCCTCTCTGGAAAGGGCTTATGCGATGAACCTTAATAAACGAGAATGTTGCACTGGTAGAGAGTATCTTTATCCATTATATAGCATAAAAGGGGAGACAAGGCATTCTAAGGAAAGGTCAAATACCCTCTTCTGACGGTGCATACACTCATTTCAGAATGTTAAGATTATTGCAGAGATTGTTTTAAGCGCGAACATGTACATGATTAGAGTTTTTGAAGGGTATCTTATTGAGCTTCTTAAAGTGCTATCCTTTCTATTATGACTTAATATGTCATGTATTAGGATTAAAATAACAAGATAATGACTCATATACTAGATAATGGGTATGAAAACTCTACTTAAGTGTCCCAGAGTACCATCGATCTACGGGACACTCCCTTATGAATGCTAGCCTTCGGAGCCGGAGGCCCGCGGGTTCAAACTCGCGGCTGGCCCGCCACCAAGTCTTGTTTCGTGCGCTTCATGGCTCTCTTTTTATGGTATTCGTATTGTGTTAGGCTGTTTGCATCAATATGTCTAGGATGGTCTTGGAATACTCGATTCACATAATATTTAATAATAATGATAACTTGTTATGTATGAGCTCTCAAGGAGGCTTCAATTTACTGTGGTGTACTACCTAGCTATGTGAGCGAGTATACGAATACATAGGCGTAGTGGCCGGTTCCGCCCACATTACTTGCTAGTGCTCTCCCATGTCTAACCTCGACCTGCCTCCCCCTCTCACTTCTCCCCAGCAGCTGGTTCACTAGTTCAGCAGCCATTCCAACCCCTGTAGCTCCCAGGGGGTGGCCCTTGGCCTTTAATCCCCCGCTGACGTTGACTGGTATGAGTCCTCCAATGTATGTTTGCTCCTCCCTAACTAGCAGGTAGCCCTCACCCTGTTTTGCGAAGCCGAGCTCCTCGTAGCTGAGTATTTCAGCTATAGTGAATGCGTCGTGTACCTCGGCTACGTCAATATACTTCACTGGTTTATCAGGGTCTATTCCGGCCTTCTTGTAGGCCTCTCTGGCTGCGGCAACTACGGCGCGGCGGATTAGGAAGTCTGGTCTTCTGCTAATATTGGATGTATCGCTTGCGACTCCTACCGATTCTATCCATACAGGGCTGTCGGTTATTTTTCGTGCAACGTGCTCGGAGGCCAGTATGATGGCTGCTGACCCATCACTTATAGGGCTGCAGTCAAGCAGCTTGAAGGGCCACGCGATATAGCGGCTCTTCATGCACTCCTCCAATGTTATCCTACGCGGGAAATGCGCTTTCGGGTTCATGCTGGCATAGTGGTGGTTCTTCACTGCTACCCTGCACAAGTCCTCCTCGGTTGCCCCATACTTCGACATATATGCTGTAGCGTAGAGCGCGTAGTAGCCGGGGAAGGTGAGGCCAAAATTCTCGAACTCCCAGAAGTAGTTGCCTGCACGCCCTATAAGCTCCACCACTATAGGTGTAGGAGACTCATTCATCTTCTCCACGCCGACAACAAGCACGAGGTCGGCCTGCCCGCCCGCAACCATGTCATATCCCTGCTTTATCGCAGCACTACCAGTAGCGCATGCAGCCTCAACCCTCATTGTGCCCTTAGGAGTTAAGCCGGCATACTCGTTGATCACCACGGCTGGCAGGGGCTCGCTACTCCACACGCCGACATTGCCGTACACGACAAACTCTATGTCATCCTGCCCGACACCAGCCATGTCTAAAGCATCCTTAATGCTCTCCCAGGCAAGCTCTGCGATACTCACATCATACCTATACCCATACTTCGAGTGGCCCACACCCACTATAGCAACCCTTCTCGACAATTAGGAGACACCCTCCCTAAAGCTGGCCAGGGAGGGGGACTCAATAAAAACATGTGGCTCCAGCCTAGGCTGCATGCCATTATTGTAGCCTTACACGGCAATCATTCCAGAATAGCCTCTGAGAGGCTTCACTCCACGCTCTCGGAGAGCTTTCTAAACCATTCGGTTTCCATAACCTGTTTGCTCGCCTCCTCCAGGTCTTTCACAGTGTCTATGCTCCTCCAGTACACGTTACTGAACCGTACCCCAAGGAGGAGGCGCTGCTCGGCCAGCTGCGGGAAGCCCTGCCTTTCTATGTCTCCCTTCTCCGGGAGCCAGTCGAGTATACTTGGCTTCATAGCATATATCCCTGCGTTAATCCAGTAGTTTAAGGTTGGCTTCTCCACGAACCTTGTGATCCTTGCTTCACTGTCTACCTCCACTATCCCGTATGGGCTTCTAAGGGGTACAAGGGAGAGGGCGGCTACAAGATTGCTGTCGGAGGCCAGTTTCTCGGCCAGTACTCTGGCGTCGAGGTTTGTTATTATGTCGCCGTTCAACACGAAGAAGTAGTCTTCGCTTCGGAGGAGATGAGCAGCGTTACGTATGGCGCCGCCTGTGCCGAGGGGCTCGTCCTCGATAACGTAAGCTATCTTCACGCCCAGTTTACGCCCGCTACCAAGATGCTCAACGAGCTTCTCCCAGCGATACCCAGCCAGCACTACGAAGTCGTGGTAGCCTAGGCTCCTAAAGTGCAGTATCTGCCACTCTATTATAGGCCTGCCAGCCACCTCTACGAGGGGCTTAGGCCTATCAACAGTGAGGGGTCTGAGCCTTTTACCTAGGCCGCCAGCAAGTATTACAACCTTAACCATTACCGGCACCAGTATGTCTAGGGGCAAATAGTACTGGGAGACTTTTAAGTTAATGAGCCCAGGCTCCCCGGCCAGGTGACGCCTGCTGGCCGACTAGAACCTCTATCCCCCGGGTGCCCGGTCTTGGTGAGGCCTATCGGGCTCATAGTCTTCCTCAGCGACTTCGGGCTAAAAGATCCTTATGTGCCGCTGGTGCACGCGGTGATAGAGAGGGTCTCCCAGGGAAAGGTTAGGGTTATCGATCTCACACACGAGATAGAGGCTTTCAGTGTGGTCAACGGAGCCTACATGCTCTATACTAGCTATAAATGGTTCCCTCCCGGCACCGTGTTCCTTGGGGTCGTGGATCCTGGTGTGGGCACTGAGAGGAAACCTGTGATAATAGTGACGGAGAAGTACTTCTTCGTCGGCCCCAATAACGGGTTGCTATGGCCAGCGGCGAGGGAGGATGGCATCAGAGGGGTATACTGGATACTGCGCAGCGAGGCATTCATCAAACCAGTCTCCAAGAGCTTTCACGGCAGAGACGTGTTTGCCCCAGTCGCGGCCCTCCTTGCCATGGGTGTGCGCCCGGATGCCTTCGGGCCGCGGCTGTCTGAGGCCGAGCTTGTGCGTGTCGAGCTGAAAGAGGGCTGTGAGGGAGGCAGAGCTGCTGTAGTGGTGGTTCATGTTGACAGGTTCGGCAATGTGGCGCTGGGGCTTGAAGCCGACTGTCTTAAGGCTCTCTGCGGGAGCGGGGGGAGAGTCGCAGTCTCCTCGCCGAGGAGAAGGATGAAGGCTCTGTGTGAGGAGGTGTTTAGCAGGGCTGAGCCGGGAGAGCTTGTCTTGTACGTGAATAGTCTCGGATTCCCCGAGCTCGCTGTGAACATGGGCGATGCTTCGAGGGCGCTCTCTGTGAAAGTTGGCGAGAAGCTTGTCTTGGAGCCTGCTGGCTAATAGGTGTTGGGGGATTTAGTATTTAGCCAATAATACTGCCTAGGCCCCTGCCTGGTGCAGTGCCCATGCACCTTAGATACCATGATGCGTTGTTGAGTGATGAAGAGAGACTCTTCAAGTCCAGTGTACGCGAGTTCGCTGAGAGACACATAGCTCCTATATGGGAGAAAATAGACGAGGCTGGCTCAATACCTGTTGACCTCATAAAGCGGATGGGCTCGCAGGGCCTATTTGCTATACCCGTCGAGGAGGAGAAGGGTGGTGTTGGCGGCACAGTAACCATGGCAGCTATCGCGGTAGAGGAGGTGGCCTATGCTGATCCCAGCGTGGCTGTAGCAGTGTACACCCTATTGAATAATGGGTGGCCTCTGCTGCTATCCCTCTATGGTGGAAGGGGCGGCTTTGAGTGGTTAGTGGATGAGATAGCTAGGGGTGACTCGTTTCTAGGTATTGCTTCAACAGAGTCTCACGGCGGCAGTGATGTTGCAGCGGTGAGAACTGTAGCAGAGGAGCGCGACGGCATGTGGGATATAAATGGGGAGAAAACCTATATAAGCGGAGTGATCGAGGTCATGGAGCATCTGCCTAAGGGGGGCGGGTGGCTGCTAGTAGCGCGCAAAGGCGCACGCAATTCCTCTCCCTCTCCAAGAGACCTAGTCTTAATATTGACCATTGGCCGCCACGGCAGGGAGAGGGCCCCGGGAATAGAGTATAGTAGGCTTGAAACCATAGGCAGACACGGTATAAGCACGGGCATACTCCGGTTCAACAACCATAGAGAACCAGTAGAGCATACACTAGGAGGCGAGAACAGCTTCAAGATACTGCTCCAAGGCTTTAACATAGCCCGCATCCTCGTGGCAGCAGCAAACATAGGCAGTGCCCGATGGGCGCTTGACCAGGCGCTTGAATGGATAAAGGAGAGAACCGTTTTCGGTAGACCCCTAGCCTCAAGACAGTCAGTAGCCTACACGTATGCTGAGCTTCTGGCCGAGCTTGAGTCATCAAGGCTCTTGGTACTTCAGGCTGCAAGGCTCGCCGACAAGATATACGTAGAAAAGGATCCCCTCTTCAAGCCGAAAGACCTTAACATACCCTCGGCGATGGCTAAGCTTAAAGCACCAAGAACAGCATTGAAGGTGTACGAGGAGGTAATGAAATGGCATGGGGCACTATCGTACATGAAGGAGTCAAAGCTTCATCGTGGATGGCTCGGGGTGATGAGCTACAATGTGGGGGCCGAGGGGGCGGAAAACATTATGAGGTATATAGTGGCCAGGGACACTATAGGTAAGGAGCACATACGACCCTGAACACTATACCAGCTCTCCTACAAGCCCTCCCCCTCTCACCCCACGGCTCCTTCCTCAAACATTCTATAGTACAGCTCAGCTATCAGTACTCCCGTGCCTGCAGCTCCCCGTAACGTGTTATGGCCGAGCACTATGTATCGTATGACTGGCTCATCGGGGTAGGGCTGGCTGAGCCGGCCAACAACGACACTCATCCCTCTCCCGCTTTTCCTATCAAGCCTCGGCTGCGGCCTATCCTCTTCTCTCCTAACAATAATGGGCTTCTCGGGCGCTGTAGGCAGCCTCAAGTGCTGCGGCCTACTCCTCCATGAGTCTAGGAGGCTCCTCACCTCTTCTATGTCTCCTGGCATCTTCTCCAGCCTCACTACTACAGACTCTAAGTGCCCGTCGAGCACCGGGGCGCGTGTTGTAGTGGCTACTACGCGCATGTCGGCGAAGCTGACCGCGTCTCCCGAAAGCTTGCCTAGTATCTTGCGCGACTCTCTCACAACCTTCTCCTCCTCCCCGCTAATGAATGGTATTATGTTGTCTGTTATCGCGTAGCCGGGGACGCCGTTGAAGCCTGCACCGCTTATTGCCTGCATGCTGGTCATGTATACCTCTCTTATCCCGTAGCTATCCATTAGGGGCTTGAGGCTTAACGTTAGAATTGCTGTGGTGCAGTTGGGCACCTTTAGTATTGCCCCCCTCCACCCCCTCCTCTCCCTCTGTAGCTTGACGAGGCTCATGTGGTCCCAGTTTACCTCCGGGTTGAGTAGTGGGATGTCGGGATCCATTCTGAACACGTTAGCGTTTGACACTACTATCTTACCCATACGAGCCAGCTCCAGCTCAAGGGGTCCGGCAACCTCCTTGGGGAGCGCCACGAACACCACGTCTACGGGCTTGAAGCTCTCTGGCCTAGGCCTCGCCATAACCATGTCAATGGCTTGTTGTGGTAAGGGCTCATCTATGTACCATTTAACGCTCTCACCGTAGCGTTTTCCAACCCTCTTTTCGCTTGCAGCGACAACTTCTAGGCTGAACCATGGGTGATCAGCCAGAATGCTTACAAATCTTTGTCCCACGAGGCCTGTGGCTCCGAGGACGCCTACGGGTATTTTATCGGCCATTGTGACACCACCTCTGCATGCAGGGTTTCGGCTATGGTCCAGGCTTCGTCCGGGTCGACGTAAACCACTAATATAGGGCTGCCAGGCGACCATAGAATGCTCTTCACGCCGCCGAGTATGGCTGCCTTCTCGACTATCCTCCCAGATATGCTGCTCTCCCTCAGTCCATCCCCTACTATACTGACGGCCGACACCTCCTCCCTCTCGACTCCACTTACTACGTGTTGGAGTTCACTGCCGAGTGCCTCGGCCAGCTTCTTAGACTCCGACTCCTTTACTACGAGGCTTATCCTGGTCTCTGTTATAGGCTGCATGATAGACAGTATGTTCACACCCAACCTGGCGGCAACGCCTGCAACCCTGCTGGCAACACCTATCCTTCCCACGAGGCCTCCGCCTACAACGGTTACCACGGCAAGCCCCTCCGAAACCACCACGGCTTTGAGGGGTGGAGGGCCGCCTTTCACGTCAACTGTTGTTGATGACTCGGCTCCGGGCATGGTTATTTTAACGGTGGTTTTTGTGCCTATGAGGGGCTCAAAGGTCTTAGGGTGCATTCTTTTGGCGCCGAGAAGAGCCAACTCCATTGCCTCAGCAAAGCTTAGCCTGGGTATAACCCTGGCCTCTCTCACCCTGCGCGGGTCGGCAGTCATAACGCCTGGTACATCGGTGTATAATACGACCTCGTCAGCTTCTATGAACCTGGCAATAAGCGTGGCCGTGTAGTCGCTTCCTCCCCTGCCTAGCAGCATTGTCCGCCCCTCGAAGGTTCCCGCTACGAAGCCTGTTATGACTGGGACCACGTTTCTCTCAAGCAGTGGTAGGAGCTTGTTGCGCACCATGGTCTTTGAGTTCTCATAGTCTATTGTGGCTTCCCATGGGTCACCCTCAGCTATTAGGCCGGCCTCTCTGCCTCCAAGCCATACAGACTCTATACCCTGGCTCCTCAATGCTGCTGCGGCTAGTGCGGCAGAAAGCCTCTCGCCGAAAGACACTATGGCTGCCCTCGCGTGGGGGGTTACCTCTCCTATCACCTTGACGGCCCAGACGAGTTTGAGTAGTTCATCGAAGAGCCTGCTGAGCTCGCCGAAGAGATTGGTCATCTCTCTCTCACTCACCACTGCTCCGCGTGCGGCTGAGTAATAGCGTTCCATAACGTTCTTGAGGGCTGGCTCCCATCCAACAGGCTTCTCGACGATGTCTATTAGGGTGTCAGTCACACCTTTCATGGCCGATACTACAACTACCACCCTGTTTCCCGCAGCCAGCAGAGACTCAACCTCCCTAACCAAGGTTAAGTAGCCGGAGGAGTCGCGAAGCAGGGATCCGCCGAACTTGGCAACCACCACGCCCATGGTACTATGACACCTCCCTGGCTGCCAGCACTAGGTCGGAGAGCAATGCGGCAGCAGTGGCCTTCCTGCCGGCTCCCGGCCCCATGACGGTTACTTCCTCTGCCTCGCTGGAGCGTATGACCACGGCGTTCATTGCTCCCGAAACATTAAACAAGACACTGTTCTTGCTCACCTCTACCAGGTCCACGAAGCTTCCCTTGCCAACCTCTACAACAGCCACATACTTTACTCTCCTGCCGCGGGAGAAAGCCTCTCTAGCCCTCTCAAACGCCTCCTCATTAACGACCGATCTCCTCTCAACGCTCCATAGCGTGGTGGGGCTGCCGAGGGTACAGGATATTATGGCTGCCTTAGCGGCCAGGTCCAGCCCCTCCAGGTCACTGCTGGGATCGGGCTCAGCATAGCCCCTACGCTGCGCATCCCTAATAGCCTCCTCGAATCCCAGCCCCTCCTCCGCCAGCCCTAGGACATAGTTGGTTGTCCCATTAAGTATGCCGGTAACCCTTTCCACAATCCTTCCAGAAAACCCCCAGCGCAACATGTCTATCAGTGGTGTCCCAGCCATCACAGTGGCCTTGTAGAATAGGCGTGGCCTCCAGGAGGCTGTAAGCAAGCTATCGCATCTCGTCGCCAACGGGGCCTTATCGGCTGTAACAACAGCGCCCCCGGAGCCTAGTACGAGACGATACCATTTGAGCTGAGGGTCTGGCCTTGAATAATTGCTCGGTGTCACGTCAACCAACACGTCGATATCAGTGGCCGCAATGGCTTCCTCAACACTCATCCCCGGCGAGCCGCCCTCAAGCCCTGAAACCCCTCCCCTTGGAACCTTAAGGCTTAGGGCCAGGAGGCTCCATGGAAGCCCCTCTCTACGTGCCAGCACACCTTTACTGTCGGCGACGAATGAGACGGAAACATCAATGCCATATCTACTGTCTAACAGCTCCCTCCTCTCGACTAGAAGCTCGACAAAAGCTCTACCAACATTCCCGAAGCCAGCAACCCCTACCTTGATCCTCCGCTTACCCGGCTCCACGGCCACAATCCCTCTTCCCATGTCGCCCACAGGCTTGCTAGAGGCCTTAAATACTATGGATTACCCCTTCCGCAGCGGGGTGAGTTGTGGAGTAGGGACCCCCTTGCAGACGCGTAAGGCTTTACAACACGTTTTGAGGGTTTACGTCCTAGACACAAGCGCCATTGGGGATCCAAGACTCAGAGAAGCCCTAGAAGCCGGGAGCTCCAATGAGGCTATACTCCTTCTAGCCAAGCTGATATCCACTGCTAGGATAAACTATCATCTTGAAGTATACATGCCGCCGAGCGTCTACGAGGAGGCCAGGCGCTTCCTTCTAGCCAACAACGTCACCCCCCAGGCCTTCGAGCAGCTCGCTACATGGATTACTGTGAAGCCCCCAATAAGGCATAGTATAAACGTCCCAGCCACAATACTCCGAGAGATCGTCGACATTTATAGGTCTAGGATAACTAGGGGCTTGAAGGTGGCGGAAGACTATGTGAGGAAAGCATTCGAGCTAGCACTATCCTCAGCCAGGACGGAAGAAGGCAGGGAGGCTCTGGTGGAGAAGCTGGGCTCTTTGATAAGGGGGTTGAGGGAGCGTTACCGTGAGGTCACAAGGCACGGCGTTGTTGACAGTGTTGAGGACGTGGATGCTGTACTGTTGGCCTACGAGATGAAGGGAGTACTGGTGACTAATGATGAAGGAGTTAAAAGGCTCGCGGAAACACTGGGGGTGGTAGTTACTTCTCCACGAAGATTCATCCTAATGCTTCGGGAGCTGCTTGCACATAGTAGGGGGTAGAGGGGAGGCTTAGGGAATGCAGCATGTAGCCCCTGCTGGAAGGTGCGAGGACAAGTACAGGTGGGTGGACGACCTAGAGGTGGCAGTGGCTCCTGTACCATCTTCTCCCGAAGTAATCGGCTGCTTCAGAGGCTTCACCGTAGTTGCCTTATCACACCCCCTAGAATATGTAGTCAATCGTGGCATTGACCCGAGGATGCTGGAGTTTAGCGCAAGGCAAGTGGTCTGGTTCCCCGTGGGCAAGTATAATGCCCCCTCTCTCGCAGCTCTCGCAAAAAACGTGGAAAGGGTATGGGAAGACACTCCCCTCCTAGCCCAGTCACTGAGGGGTTGTGGGAGGGCTGTTCTCCTAGCGGTAGCGGTCATTCTAAGAAGGAGGAAGGAGCCTCTACCACCTCTGCTTTCAAGAATACTCAACGCTAACGGATGCGGTATTGAAACACTCCCCCAGCTAATGGTGCTAGAAGCCTATTCAGCTGCCGTACGCAGCCCCAGCCTGCTGCATACAATACTGGGCTCAAGCAGCGATAACCCGGTCCCCGAGTATACGATACAACTAGCCCTCAAGCTTGCATGGCTGGTTGACGCCGACCCCATAGGCGAGGCGCTGGCAGGTCTGAGAGGCGGTGTTCTAAAGAGTATTGCAGAGATTTTGGCAGAGAGATTCGGCTACTCGATCTCATGGATTGAAGTGCACGGGTCTAGGAAGCGTGGTGTAAGAGTGAGGCTCATCGCCTGGATTCCACGCTTCATCCATCCTGCCGCGTCGAAGAAGGGTTCTTGGGGCTCCCCGGTCAAGGGTATGAGGGAGGTCGAGGAGCTTGTTGCCAGCTACGTGGATGTAGGGAGCGAGCTCGTAGAGGTTGTTGTTGAGGTTAAAAAGCCTGAGGAGGTGCCGTTCCTCTCCCACTAGCTTTCACGGCTATAGCCAGCACTATTAGGGCTACCACTACAACCAGGGTTAAGACTATGGGGTCTGGGGCCCTCGTCTCCCACATGGTTGTTGTTGTGGTTACTGTTACGGGACTAGTAGTTGTCACCTCTCTCGTAGATACGTGTGTCTCTGTGACTGTGATCTTTACGGGAACAGTGGTTGTAAGTGTTCTCTCCTCCTTAACGGTAATGGTTACTGGTGCTGCCCCCTCTTTCACGCTCCTACCATGCACTGTGGGCTCTAGCAGCGGCTTCTGGCTGGCTTTGCTTAGAAAGCCTAGGAGGAGGGCGTAGCTTGCTGCCTGAGTGTATATCTCTATTCTCGTCTTTACATCGTCTATTGTTGACCCGTACTCGCTGTACATCATTGGGAGGAGCGGGGTTATTCCATGCAGCTTTACCAGGTTTATCAGGGTTTTTAGTCCAGCTACAACCGCTTTCTGCCCCTCTTCCCCCGAGAAGGCTGTCCTCATTAGTGCGGCGTACCTTGCGTATCCCTGTATGCTGTCTGTGAGTGCTGTTATGTAGTCGAGTATTGTATTGGTTTTTGCGAGTACATCCTTTGCCTCCTCTATGCTGGTGTCGGCCTCCCTATCTATCAGTCCGAGTGATCTTGCGTAGCTGGCTTCGGAGTATGCCAGGTACACGTAGGATGATACTCCTCTCTTGAGTCTCTCGATGGGTATTGGTGACCCCGTATCCGCTCTTTTGAAGAGTTTGAGCCATTGGTCGGCTGTAAGAGACCTATAGTATGCGTAGACTACTGTATCTATTAGCCTGGCTAACGTATCTAGTGTCGGCGGGATTCTTCCCGACTCTAGAGCCTCTAGTATGCTGGAGGCTTCGTGTAGTGCCCTCTTCGCGTCCTTGATCCTGCCCAGCGCCACTATTGCAAGCTGTAGTTTAACATCGGTTAGCCCACTAGCCTCCCTAAGCTTGGCTCGGAGCAATGTCTCGGAGAAGGCTACTGTGTGGTTAGCCTCTCTAATCATGCGCCTTATCTCCTCGGTTACCTCGCTGAGACTGCTCGATGAAAGCGTCTTGGCGAGTAGGCATGCTCTAGAAGACATTATTGCAGCGGAAAAGTATCTTGAGGCCGCGCTATAGTACATCCCCTTCCCGAGCATTTCACCGGCCTCGCTCATTCTCTCCTCGGCTTTCTCAACAATACCCTCCACCTGCCTCCTATAGTCTGGTGGGAGCTTGCTCGTGTACGATAGGCTGCACTCTATGTTTTCCTTAGCCCTTTTCTTAAACACTGAAATGGAGTCTCTTAGTGAGTTGAGGAGCCAGGCTGGATAAGGAGTCTCTGAGACGCTGCTTGCTTGCAAGTGTTTTAGGAGCTCCTTGTCCCCTGTAGCCGCACGGTATGCTTCGAGGATGGTGCTTGCTTCGACAACCTTAACCCCCCGGTTGGCCCCCAGAACCTTTACGTCGACCTTCCTCCCCGTGTTGAGGGACAAGGCCAGCCTCTGCCCTAACGGGACTACGAACTCTTTGACGCCGGCTTTAGCCACGGCTAGGAGCTTCTCCGGTACCCCGCCTACAGGACCTATGGTGGTATCGGGCTCTACCATCCCCGTCATCGAGAAGTTCGGGGGAATATTCTTGCCTCTGAAGGCAGCGAGGAAAGCGACAGCCATGGCAGCGCTCGCGCTGGGCCCTCCCACTATGGGGCTGTCTGCTTTAATGCGTACAAAGAAGTCAAAGCTCTCGTAGTCATAGCCTGCGATTAGAGAGGCCACCAAGGCTGCTATACGCGCTGCTGCCTGGATATCCAGCTCGGCAAGCGGGTCGGCTGAGACATAAACAGTACCAGTACCGGGCCAGGCCACAGCCACCGTTAGGTTTGAGACCACGCCGCTGTAGCCGTTACCCGTACTGGTCACGGCCGGGACCAGGAGAGAGACGTTGCGCATCCACTTGTAGGTGTTGCCCGCACCCACGGCTATTAGAGGGTATGTGTGCAGAAGCCATGTGATGACCAGTAGTGCAGTAAGCCTTCTCAAATCCTTCAACGCCTCGGGGCTGCTCATGTACCCTCACCTTTGCAGGATCTGATGCTAAGGCTCTAAACGTGTTTTCGTATTCAGCGCGTTCAAGATATCGTTGACGATGTCCTCCGGGTCCTCAAGGCCCACGCTTAGCCTGAGCAGGCCCTCAGTTATCCCCAGTTGCAGCCTTTCTTCCTCGGGTAGATTGCGGTGGCTACTCTCATAGGGATAGGATATTACTGACTCGACTCCTCCCAGGCTAGGCGCGGGCACTATAACGTTTAGTCTAGACATTATCTCGCGGACTCTCCTCTCAGACCCCACATCGAAGCTTACCACGGCACCATAACCATGCTTCAGCATGTCAGAGGCAACAGTATGATCTGGGTGGCTTCTGAGTCCGGGATAGTATACTCGGGCTACTATCCCCTCCTCCTGCTTCTGCTGGAGCGTCTCCGCGAGCCTTGCAGCTGTGGCGGTCATGTGTCTCATTCGTAGGTGAAGGGTCTTTAGTCCGCGTGCAGCGAGAAACGCGTCCAGGGGCTGCAGTATGGTTCCATGAAGCCTCCTAATATCCCATAGCCTCTCGTAGTCCTCCTCCTTCAACCCACACACGACTCCCCCCATTACATCGTTGTGGCCTCCAATGTATTTCGTTATGCTCTCCAATACTATCACGTCTTCTCCAAGCCTCAGGGGCTGGTAGAGGTATGGTGAGGCGAACGTGTTATCCACTATGAGCGTGCAGCCGCTGTTTCTGCATTCCTTCGCTATTTCCCGTAGCGGTGGCACTCTTAGTGTGGGGTTGCCTATGGTCTCCACGATCACTGCGCTGGCCTGGTCGATGGAGGATAATAGTTCGTCCCATGGAGGCCCGCGGTAGGCTACTTTCAGGTTTAGGCGTGAGCTGTAGGCGTCGAGAAGGCTTCTGGTAGAGCCGTAGAGTAGTTTGCTTGCCAGTATTTTCGAGCCCGGCTCAACTACCCCCATGATCAAGGAGTTTATTGCTGCCATTCCAGTGTTGAATGCGAGGCACCATTTCGCGTTCTCTGCTATGGATAGTGCCCTTTCAAGGAGTATTACCGAGGGGTTGTTCTCCCTGCCGTACTTCACCTCGGCGCTGGGCTTGTCTAGTCTTTTGGTGAACCGGTAGATTACTGATACATGTATGGGAGATACTATGTCCTCGCCCTCTTCCCTCCCCATCCTTAACGCTGCAATAACCTTTGTTGGATTATACAAGCTTCCCGCACCTTTCCAACGAGCATGAGGCCTACTATACCCTTTCTGCGCCCGGAGCTGTTTTCGCTACTTTCACTAAGTCGGGCTCGCAGCAAGTGCAGTCCTCCATTAGCGACTTGGCCACGTTAACGCCGTTTTTCTCGCTGTCTACCAGGGCTATAAGGGAGGGGCCGGCACCGCTTATGGCTACCCCGAGCGCGCCTGCATCCAGCGCTGTACGCTTTGCTTCGCTGAAGCATGGTATGTACTTGCGTCTCGCTGCTTCAACAATCTCGTCCTGCCCCATCATCACACCCACGAGCTCTCTGTCACCTAAGGCTAGTGCTGCCACCAGTAGTGCCAGTCTCGACCAGTTTCTTGACGCTGCCTCAAGACTCACCGTCTTAGGCAGTATCTGCCTCATGAGCCGCGTCTTTCCCGCCGTATGCCTGGTTCTGGGCACGTATATTACAAAGTGGGCCTCCAGGCTCAACGATCTCGCGTAAACCCTCCCCTCAAGATCCCTTGCTACCACGGTGAAGCCTCCCAGCAAGCTTGCAGCAGCATTATCGTAGTGCGGCGCCCCCGCCGCGGCAGCCTCGCCCCGGCCAGCAGCCTCTAGGAGTATTGTCTCATCGGCTTGTAGTTCAAGCGCCTCGGCGAGAGCCTTAACAGCCGCTGCGGCCGAGGCCCCGCTGCTGCCTAGGCCACGGCCCGGGGGAATACCCTTGTAGACTCGGAGCACGATATCGTGGTCGTCTAGGGTGTAGCCTAGGAGATGTAGTGCCTCAAGTACAGCCTGCCTGGCGGTCTCAGCTCCCCCGGCATCGGAGGCGTAGGGGCCGTAGACGCTTTCAACTATCACGTTCCCGGAGCCGGACTCAACAGTGAGCTCTACTTCATCATAAAATGCAGTGTGAGCTACAGCTATAGCGTCAAAGCCGGGGCCGAGGTTAGCGCTGCTCGAGTAAGCTCTAACCCGGATACGTGAGGCCAAAGCAGACCCTCCAAGCCCCGTGCCTAGGCCGGGAGATCAGGATAAAATATCGCACTCCGGCACCAAGCCGGCTACTTAACCAGTCTAGCAGCGTAGGTGGCTCAGCACTTATATGTCACATTCCCTCCTGGGACGCGTGTAGGGGAAGGAAGGAGTGCTAGGCTATCCAGTGCCTCTGGCGATGGCTACTCAGCACCCGGACTCTGCTAGCAGAGGGTTTACAGCACAGGATGAGATAGAGGAGGCGCTACGCGACCTCCTTCCTCCAAGCCGTGGCGGCTTGGGCTTAGACGAGAAAATGGTCGACTATGAGGGCAAGCTCACCCCTTACCATCAAGTATCATGGATTGTTGAGGAGGCGCTAAAACATGGGCTCACTCCAGGAGAAGACTTTCTCATAACGCCGCGCATTCCCTCGGAGAGACTGGAAGAGCCTGAGAGACAGATGATGGTGCTCTGGGGCGTTATCGTAGCCAACAAGAAGGCTATCGTGAAGGCGGGGCAGGAGGCCGTACGCTACATTATAAACCCTATGTCCTCAACGGGCTACGAGGTCTACTTGCTGCAGAGGCGTATTGTCAAGCTGCAGAGGCTTGCCGAGGAGGAACTAGGCATAAAGACTGGGAGGATAGAGGTCATCCCCCTCGTCGAAGACTATGAGTCCCTACTGCACGTGGAGAAGATACTTGAAGGGGCGCGGAACGCCCTACTAAACCATATGGGGCTACACTATAGCAGTTACCGGGTGCTGCTAGGGAAGTCCGATACAGCCCTGGCCTACGGCCACTTAACCTCTAGCTTGGCCCTGGTCTACGGTATCTCAAGGCTTTATGCGTGGGCTGAGAAGGAGAACACGAGAGTGTACCCGATAATAGGTGTTGGGGCCCTACCCTTCCGCGGCCACCTAGCCCCCCACTCTGTTGAGCTGTTCCGGGAACAGTACAGCGGCTACTCCACGGTAACTATTCAGTCGGGGCTACGCTACGATCAAGGGCCCGGCGCTGTCGAGAGGGTTGTAAGCGGGCTTATAGACGGACTGCACTCTAAGCCTCCAAGAATAGGGCTGGACGAGCTTAAGCTAATAACCGCTGCATCGAGAATATTCACGCGAGAATACTTAAGGGTTATTCTCCGGGTAATTAACACTTTAGTGGACGTGTCACGTTTCGTGCCCCGCCACCGGGCAAGGCTTTCCGCAGGCGAATATCCACGCAGCCTGGAGTCAAGCATAGTGTTTACGCACGACCCCGAGCTGATAAAAGTAAAGCCTCCTAGGACGCTGCACATACCGAGAGCAATAACGTTCGCCGCCTCTCTCTACACCATGGGTGTGCCTCCAGCCCTCATAGGAACGGGGCGGGGGCTTAGGGAGGCATCAAGGATCCTTGGCGAGGAAAGCGTTGAGCTGCTGGTTAGGAAGCTCCTCCCCCTCCTGCCCGTGGATATTGAATTTGAGCTACAGTTCTATGCGCCAACGATTATGCGTGAGTATATTAGGGATGAAAAGACCATAGAATTGATTAGAGAGGATGTTGAAGTAGCCAAATCCTATGCGAGAAAAGTCAGGGAGCCTCACCCCGAGTATGTTTCCGCCCTACTCAAGGCACTAGAAGCGGTAAGGATGGGCGTGAAGGGGGAGGCCGAGAAAGCCATAGCGATTGCCGGCAAGATGAGGGGGAGTCTAGGGTAAGCATCGAGCTCTAGTACAGCGATCGACACTTATTGCTCGCTCCAGCAGCCATACGCCCCCCACAAGCAGCCACAGCGTCTCTGTAAACTCTCTCTTGCACTATAACGAGCACTATATAGGGTTGTGTGTAGTGTCCATAAGGGTGGCGTAGCCTGGGAAGCTGATTCCCAGCGCCCCTGGCGACCCCCTGGGGGAAGCTTGTGTTGGTGGATGCTTGGCGGCCTGCTCTGCTTCTTTTACCGCGTGGGCTTCTTGGCTGGGAGGTTCGCGAGGCCCTCTCCCTGCTTGGTAGTGCGGGCTATGTTGTCGAAGACATTATCTATTACCGTAGGGTTTCACATGGTAGGCTGTTGAGTGAGGCGAAGCTAAGGGAGGTTGCTGAGAGGGCTTCGAGGCTTAGGGGCAACGATAATGCTAGGATTGTGGTGTTTGATGACATAAAGCCCAGGGATTATTTTAGGCTTGTGGAGGCGGCCAGGGTAGATGTCATTGACCGCACGTTACTCATCTTAGAGATTTTCGCCTTACATGCTGGAAGCAGGGAGGCGTTGTATCAGATAGAGCTGGCTAGGCTCCGTCACAGACTCCCCTTGGTTAGGGAGGCTATTAGGCTGGCTAAGATGGGTGAGCTCCCGGGCTTCCTGGGCCCAGGAGGCTATGCTATTGACAGCTACTATAGGCATATGGTCTCTAGGATTGCGAGGATAAGGAGGGAGTTGAAAAGACTTGCCGCGCGCAGGGCCTTAGAGAGAGCTAAGAGGAAGAGCACCGGTATTCCCCACGTAGCAATAGTAGGATATGCTAGTGCTGGCAAGACCAGTCTATTCAACCGGTTAACAGGCCTCTCGAAGCCAGTCGGCCCCGAATACTTCACTACCGTGTCGCCTAAGGTGAGGGCCGTTACTCTTAACGGGTTGAAGATTGCTTTCGTGGATACTGTAGGGTTTATCAGTAGGATTCCCCCAGAGATCGTTGAGGCATTCCATTCGACTCTTGAGGAGGCGGTGCACGCCAACATGTTATTGTTCGTGGTCGACGCGTCTGAGAGGCAGGAGGTTATAGTGGATAAGGTAGCTGAGGCCCTAAGAACCCTTAGCCGTATTGGTGCAGTAGGTAGACCCATGATCATAGCTGCCAACAAGATCGACCTAGTCCCGGAGCGCAACGTGGATAGGATAGTAGGTTTACTGGAGGACGTGACAAGCGGAGCATACCCGTGGCTTAAGGCTGTGGTACCTATCTCGGCCAAGGCGGGGGATGGTATCGAGTGGCTGAAGCGGGTGATTGTTGCCTCGCTAAAAGCTACGGGAAAGTGTATGTGTTGAGGCTGGGCCATAGGCCGGGCAGGGATAAAAGAGTAACCACCCATGTCGGACTCGTTGCAAGAGCCTTTGGAGCTAACGGGTTCGTACTGGCCGACGTCTGCGACGAGAAGGTCATTGAATCCCTAAGAAAAGTCATAGATAGGTGGGGCGGGGAAATGGAGCTATTATGCGGCGTCCCCGGAGAAAGATTCGTTATTGACTGGAGAAGGCATGGTGGAGAAGTCATTCACTTAACCATGTACGGGCTACACGTAGACGATGTCATATCTTCCATCAGGGAGAGTAAGAGGCCCAAGCTGATCGTTGTAGGGGCCGAGAAGGTGCCAGCATTCTTCTATGAGCACGCCGACTACAATGTAGCCATAGGCAGCCAGCCCCACAGTGAGATAGCAGCGCTCGCCATATTCCTCGACAGGCTCTTCGAGGGTAGGGAGCTGAGACAAGAGTTTCCCAACGCTAAGATACGTATAATCCCCTCTAAGCGCGGGAAAAAGATAGTTAGCCTCAGAGGAACCTAAACACTCAACCTGGGGTTTGAGCATTGGAGCAGGAGAGAAGCAATAATGTAGACAAATTATATGTGTTCGTGGAGAAGATGATGGGGCCCGACGCAAGGAGAGTATTCGAGGTACTCTACCAGGAAGGCGAAGAACTCTCAGAATACGATATCATGGAGAAGACGGAGCTTAGGGGGAGCGTTGTTAGGAGGGCATTGAACATGCTTGCTGAGAAAGGACTTGTAACCTACCGTAGGCTACGCCACCCTGACAAGGGAAGACTGATATTCTACTGGAAGGTAAACTATGAAGGCCTCCCGGCAGTTATTGAGGCTAGAAAGAGGGCTGCGCTGGAGAGGCTCAAATACCTCTTGGAGAGAGAGGAGGAGACGCAATACTACATATGCCCGCTAGACAAGACCCGCTACACGTTTGAGGAGGCTCTTGAATACGAGTTTACATGCCCCCGTTGCGGAGAAATGCTTGTGCCGGACAGTGAACGCGACCTCAGGATTGAAATCCTAAGGCAATATGTCAGGCTCCTAGAGGCGGATAGGCGTGCTAGTAGAGAGGGGGGTGGTTGACCTCTTCTCGGGCGCGGGGGGCTTCGCTGAGGGTTTTAGGCGTGCTGGTTTCAGAATCCTTTTAGGCGTTGATAACGATCCAGCTGCTGCAAGGAGCTTTAAGGCCAATTTTCCTGAAGCCGTGGTACTGGCCATGGATGTTAGAGAGGTTAGCGGCGAGCTCATTGAAGAGCTTGTGGGTAGGCCAGAGATAGTTATAGGGAGCCCTCCATGCGAGCCATTCACTGGCGCAAACCCGCGTAGACGGAGGAGGCCTGTTGAGAGACTCTACGAGGATCCTGCAGGACAGCTGGTCCTCCACTTCGCTAGAATAGTGGGGGAGCTAAAGCCCCGCGTGTTCGTAATGGAGAATGTAGCAGGTATTCTTGACGTGAAGGATGAGCTAAGGAGGGTTTTCGAGGAGGCCGGCTACCCGAGAATATTCTTTAACAAACTGCTGGCCGAGGACTACTCGACTCCAAGCCATAGGCTCAGGGTCTTCGTGTCAAACATGAAAATAGCCCCCATCAAGTCGCCCCGTAGAATAAGCGTACAAGAGGCCCTGGCAGGCCTCCCCCCACCCGGAAGCGGCTCAGCGCTAAACCATGATCCCCCGTCAATAAGCCCAAGGAAGCTTAGGCGCATAGCGAGGCTACGTTGGGGTCAAGCCCTCATACTCTACGAGGGAGCTGAGGGTAGGAGGCTGCCTAACCTCATAAGGCTTGACCCTAAGAGGCACGCTCCAACGGTTCTTGGGAGCAGCAGGTTCATCCATCCCTTCGAAGACAGGTTTCTAACTGTGAGGGAGCAGGCAAGGCTTATGGGTTTCCCCGACCACCACGTGTTTCTTGGCGGGAAGGACCAGCAGTATAACCAAGTGGGTGAGGCTGTGCCCGTGCCCTTGGCCGAGGCAATAGCCAGGTTTATCGCGTTGAAGCTGAGAGGCGCCTAGAGGCTTCGTAGAGTATTAGGGCAGCTTCTGCCACGGCCCCGATACGGGACTCGACGCCACGTATGTATATTGGCTTACCGAGCCCCACAACATCCTTCCCCGGGCCGGGCTCTATCCCCCCCAGGACAAGGAGGACTTTCCTCTCGCGCTCAATGAGCTCGCCCACCTCCTCTAAGCTCAGGGGCTCGCCATGCTCGTAGCTAACTATGAGCGTCATGCTCGGCTCAAAGATCTCGACGGCTTCGCGTACAGAGGGGAGTACAGAGAAAAAGCGGCCAAGTCTAAGGGCGAGCCTACTTGCCTCGGGGACACCGCTGGAGGCTGCTGCGCCGTAGACCTTAGAGGCTATGAAATACTTGAATCCCATGCCGTAAACCAGCCTGGCCATGTCAATAAGTCTTTGCGCGCTGGAGACATCATGAAGCACAACTATCAAATCCATAATAGACCACCCCTAGCCCAGCATAGTAGGGGAGGGGGGCAAAGTATTGGCGCAAAACCCTCGCGGGCTCGCCACTTAAAGACCTCATCATCCCTACGCCGGAGACTCAGCGAGTACAGCCCCGCTCACAGCCCCTCCACGAGACCCGTCCCCTCCAGCAGGATGCGTGCACATTGCCTACGAAAAGTGCTTGCAGAGGACTCTCCTATCCCCTGCTACCTGGCTCCGGAAAAGATCCAGTCCCAGCCTACTGTAAAGCTTCTCCTCCCTCTCAAGGAGCGAGCAGAGCCCCTTCTTGGAATCCTGGATCTCCAGTAGAGGCTCAACAACGGTCACCAGCTTCGGACCCAACCTCCTCTCAGAGCATCTTGTCTTAAGGGATTCAACCGTGTTAATGTGTGTGAATGTGCTCCCGCTCTCAGAAAGCAGCCCAGAACCTACAACCACCAGTCTCCGTGCAGACCGGTAAGCATCGCTAACCCTAATCTTCCCCCTTAACCTGCATAACTCCCCCAGAATACTGGGCAGCCTTCCTACAAGAGACCCTCGCATAGCAGCTACCAGGGTTTCCACACTACCCTCCTCGTGCACCATGACAGCTGCCTCAGCACCAGTCAACCCCATGAATGCTTCAAGCCATAGGTACACGCTGGGCCTAAGCCATGGCATGTCGGCTGGGGCGAGAAAGAAGAGCCTGGCCCCTTCCAGCCCCCCTAACCCAGCCAGAGCTGCTGCAGGCCCCCCACAGCGAAGCCATGAGGGGTCATAGACGCAGCCGTCAGCACCGCTCAGGCTTGTATAAATCTTACACTTGTACTCGTCGCGCACACTGACATACACACGACCTGCTCCTGCAGCCCTTAGCACGCGTGCGACACGGCTCACTGAAACCTCTCCATCAACAAGCGCTACAACCTTATCTCTGCCAAACCTCCTACCAGCCCCTCCAGCAAGTACGATGCCAACCCTCAACAACAACGCCCCACTCACTATCAAAGGCTATTGCTGCAGGAAAATAGCCGGGGTGCAAGCAGTCCCATTAAGAACTATATATGCATGGGAAGCACGCGTCAACAAGACGTTCTGGATGATCCATCTAGCAGCTAACGCAAAAAGCCCCGCCAGAACCTTTTCCCGCCCCTCCAGCCGCCTTGACTATACCGGAGTGAGCTGGGGCTTCACAGCCTCCTTCATAAAGTCTATGAGGTTCGCCTTTTTCAATGCCTCTGCTACTTCATCGTCGCTGGCTCCGGGCTCAATATCTATCTTCTTGGGAAGCACCTCTATGTGGTTTATGTTTGCTCTCCTCCTCTTCACGCCCGTAATGGTCTTAGGCCCTGTCACGAGAACGAAATTGTCATCTATTATCTCTACTATTACGCACTTCCTCCCCGCCTCTCGCCCACGGGTTTTAACGCAGAGCCTTCCCACTTCTATCGCGGGCACTCCCCATCACTCTCCATTAGTGAGCAAGGTTTCCCGGAGGCGTGTGATGGTTTTAAGCCTTATTTGTGCAGGCTCTGGGACTATAGCCTTTCGCCTGCAGTACACTGCAGGTGTACGTCATGATGACTTTGTAGGCTTCGTGTAAGCCGACGTTCTCAGTGTTTACGACGAGGTCGAACACGTGTAGGCTTGAGACGTCTATGCCATAGTATTGGAGGAATCTTGCTCTCTGCGTGTACTCTCTAACCAGCGTCTCCCTTAATACTTCATCGATGCTCCTACCCTCTCTCCTAGCTATTCGCTCGACTCTAACCTCAAGGGGCGCTGTCACATAGATTTTGACGTCGGCTATACTACTCACAACCCATGCCACGAGATGCCCCTCGATCACCACGTTCCCTTTACACGCAACCTTGACTGTGCGCTGGTCTATTTCGAGGTCTATGCTTGGGTCGAGTGCGGCAGCCCTGTTCAAATCCTCAACACTCATCCCCCTCTCCCGCGCAAGCTCGCGAAAAATACTGCCAGCAGAATGATACTGCAAGCCTAGCTCGCCGGCAAGCCTCCTAGCAAACGTAGTCTTACCGCTACCCGGAGGGCCGCTGACAGCAACCACCGGGCCCCTACTCCTACTGGCACACTCCACGCCAAACAACATCCAGGCTATCACTCCCTCATCGCAGAATGAGGGAGAAAGGGAAGCGGGATCCTAGAAGCGGGAAATCCTAAGTCACTCCCCGCCAGCACTCCCCCCTTCGCTTCCCGAAGCCTCTAAAGCCCTGACAACATGGAGCCGAATAGACTTCTTCAACAATTTCTCTAGGCAAACGGCGCACAACACTCCACCATACATCCTCTCGGGCCTCTTCTTCGTCAATGGAAGCTTCCTCAACGCCGAGGGCCTCAGCCTCGGAACACCGTTAAGAGGCCTCCCGCACACAGCACACCTAGCCTGCTTAGGCCTCCTCCTCTCATAATGCACTACCGTCCTGCCGCCGGGCAGCCTCACATATACTCGGCGCAGCGACCTACTCCTATACATGGGCCTAGGCACTCTACACTACCCCCAGGCTGAACGCGGAAGCGGCATGGAGGCGTCTAATAAAGATGATTGCCCCAGCCCCCTTCAAGACACCGGCATCGTGGCTAGGGCCTGCTACAATAGCCATACACGACAATATTCTGAATGTTTCTAGGACTCAACCCAGCCTTAACCACCACATCGTTAACACACTCTACCCCCTCCAAGTCCACTATCTCGCCAGTGTCGAGGCACACCAGGTTTACATGAGGGAACGCGTCATCATACCTAGTCTCTCCCGCCACGTCAAAACTCCTTATGAACCCCATCTGCTCGAGCAGCTGGAGGTTATTATACACGGTACTGGGACTAATGCTCGGCATAGCATCCCTCACAGCCTGCACTATCTCCATGAAGCTCGGATGACTCTTAATGCTCTCAAACACTATCTTCGCTATAGCCAGCCGCTGCGCCGTGACACGGTAGCCCCTCTTACGCAGCTCGCTCACAAGCCTAGCAAGCTTCTCTCCCACACTCTTCTCCACGCGATACCCCCCAGCCAAGACAGCTACTCACCCAAGGTGTATCTTATAAGGCACATCCAGTAATACTTATAGGTACCTCGCCTCCCCACATTTACGCCACGCTACCCCGCCCCCTCCCCGAAGCCCCTAGTGGCAGGAAAGAGTAGGGGGTTGGAGGAAGGAGAAAACGCTGGTCGAGGGAGGAGCACCCGGCTCGCCATCCTTGGGCGCGGCCTCAGCGGGCTTTACCGCATTCCTGCTATGAAGCGTAATATGTCCGTCCTGGTTACTATGCCGACCAGCATGCCGGAAGTATCGACTACGGGTAGTCTACCGATATTATGCTTGTTCATCAGCTCTATAGCCTTACTTATATCATCTATCTCCCTTATAGTGATCGGGGGAGAAGACATGTACTCCTTGACTGTAGCGTCAAGCCTCCCCTCCGCAAAAGCCTTACTTATATCGGTTAGCGTTATGACCCCCAGGAGCTTTCCTGAAGCATCAACCACTGGAACCCCTCTTATGCGGCGTGCAACAAGCTCCTTCGCAAGCTCTTTCAGAGGCTTATCGGGGTTTGCTGTAAACGGGTTACTTGTAGCTATCTCCCCCACCTGAGTCCTCGGTATGCTAGCCATGCGCGTGATCTTTATGCTCACCTGGCCGCTTATAGTGTCTACATGCATTACTTCACCCTCAACCCTCACGCCAACCAGAGGTGTAGGCCCAATCTCAACCCTATCTCCAGGCCTTAGGCTTCTACGCACATCACCATGAACCCTAAGTATAGCCCTTCCCCCCTCAGGGTTTAGTATGTCGAGTATCTCCACGCCGGTTATAGTAACATCTAGCTCCTTCCCCGCCTTCTTCAAGCGCACCGGTATCTGGGTTACCGTACCCCTCACGATCTCATAGGCCTTGAGCGTCGGCATGTAGCCTCCGCTTGGCCCCGTCTTAGACTCTATCAGCCCCAGGCCCTTCAAGCTGAGTATAATATTCCTCACCGTCCCCTCATCCCTATTTATCACGTCAGCTATCTCCTTGCTCTTTATCAGCCTCTTCCGCTGCTCGTAAAGCTTTATTAGGGTCTCGAGTACCTCGCGTTGGGAGAGAGTCAACTTGTAGTGCAATCCCTCCCCCTCCTATTAGCTATATGACAAACATTTTATAGAATAATTTGATCAGGCTTCTTGTCTTAGAATTCTCTTCTTCATGCAAGAGGGTGTGGATCCGTACCATATAGGTTGCGCCGTATCTGCGTGTCTAATCTTGCATCGTACCACGTAACTCCGGTATTACAGTGTTCAGCTGCTATGGGGGGTTCCTCCACTATTGTTCGATTGGCTCTACGAGGAGGAGGGGGCCTTCCTTACCTTTTACCCTCACCTTCTCTCCCTCCTCTATGGTTCTTTCTCCGATATTTCTTGCTCTCCAATACTCTCCCTCAACTATTATGAAGCCTTCCTTGCCAGGCTCTATTCTCTCCATCGCTCTTCCCTGGGCCTCCTTGGGTACTGGGTGGTAGATGGGTTTTTTCTTCCATACCTTCACGGCTTTGTATACTATTATCATGAATAGTGCTGTGGGGGGTAGTATGGCTGCTATGAGCATGTGTAGAGCCCTTCTCATGACCTCTCCCGTTATATAGATGGGTTTTCCCGTGAACACTACCGTCAACCCTATCATCATTAATAGTAGCCCCGTTACACCCGTCACTCCAAAGCCGGGTATTATGGCGAGCTCTATAGCTAGCAGGAGCAGTCCTATTAGCAGGAGTGCTGTAGCCACCAGGCTGGCGCTTAGGCCTAGGCCGAAGAGGCTTATTGCAAACAAGCCTATGCCGAGCACGGCTACAAGTGGGTGTCCCGTTGCGAGCCCCAGGATTATAACCAGCATGGCCATGCTAGCTATCATCGAGCTTACAAGGGGGTCGGAGAGCAGTTGTGCGAGAACGAGGCCTGGGGGCACGGTGTAGTACTTGACTCTTAGGGGCGGCGTGAGTATTAGGGTTTTGTTTAGTCTCGGCACGAAACTATTATTGAGCATGCTCGCCAGCTCCAGTGGGCCCGAGGCGATCCCGTCGACAACCCTCATCCTATAGGCCTCGCTCGCCGAGAGAACCAGGTTCTGGTAGACGAAGAGGCGGGCTACCGTATAGTTCCGTCCAGACATCCTCATACATACTTCAATCTCCTTGTAGACCGGGTTGAGTACTTTCGATTCGTTGACAGGCTTGTAGCCGCCGCTCGTTGTAAGCTCAACAGGCTGCACGGCGCCAATCAGCGTTAGAGGCTGCATCGCAGCATAATCACTACACTCCACTATGATTGTTCCAGCACTCATAGCCCATCTTCCAACCACAAGACTAGCCACGGGAACCCTCGCAGAATGAAGCACACCTACTATGCTAAGAGTGGCCTCCAGAGAGCCCCCAGGAGTATCCACCTCAATGACCAGGAGTGATGCATTCACGCTCTCAGCATAGTCCACAAGCTGCCTAACATAATCCAGCACAGCACCCGATACAACCCCACTAACCCTGCCCACAACTATGAGAGAACCCTCCGCCTCCTCCCGTCCCACGGCAGGAACCGGTAGGGATGCGAGAAAGAACACGAGAGCCAACACCGATAAGAAGCCCGCTACACCCACAGCCACCCCTACTAGGCTAGAACGAGCAGAGCCAGCATACAGCAAGCGCCGAACCCAAACCCTCCCAGAACACGCCCCTTCCCCAATAACACCTCTCCCCACATGTCCACTACAGCTCTCCGACCACAGCTTGTAAACAACTTATAACACCCGCCGGCCCGCAGGCCCGGCGCGGAAAACCTATAGGCTCCTAGGAGGAACCGGGAGGCTCCAGAAGCGGGCCTGGAGAGCAGCCAGCTCTTTCCAGCACGCAAGCCCCCCGGGGATGAGAGGGCCGGTAGCTCAGCCTGGTAGAGCGGCGGGCTTTTAACCCGTAGGTCCCGGGTTCAAATCCCGGCCGGCCCGCCACAACACCCCTTGGCTGGGGAGGTGAACCCGCCGCCCCTCCATCTCCTCCTTGCTGCCAGCGTTCCTCCCCTTGCCGGGCATCTTTGGCACCTTTGTTCTATCCTCGACTAGTGCCGTGGAGGGTGTTGTGAGGGGGGATTGTGAGGAGGGTTGGCGTTGATGTTGGCGGCACATTTACTGACCTGGTGGCGTTTGACGAGGAGAGGGGGGTTGTGGTTGCTGTAAAGTATCTTTCTTCTCCGAGGGAGCCGTGGAGGAGTGTTATTGGTGCTTTGGAGGAGTTGGGCTGGGATTTGGGCACGGTTGATGTCTTGGTGCATGCTACTACGCTTGGGACAAATCTTTTTCTGGGCCAGGTTGGCCTTGAGAGGCCTAAGGTGCTGCTGGTTACTAATAAGGGGTTTAGGGATGTTCTTGAGATAGGGAGGCAGAATAGGCCAGAGCTCTATAACCTGTTCTTTAGCCGTTTGCCTCCGCTTGTGCCAAGGTCTATGAGGGTTGGTGTGAGGGGGAGGATCGCGGCTGGTGGCGAGGAGGTTGAGGCTCTCGATGTTGGCAGGGTGCGGGAGCTGGCTCGGGATTGGTGTGGCCGGGTTGACGTGTTTGCGATAGTGTTTCTTCATAGTTACGTGAACCCTGTACACGAGCTTAGGGCTAAGCAGGCTATACTCGAGGAGTGCCCCGAGGCTATCGTGGTGGCTAGCCACGAGGTTGACCCTCAGCCGAGGGAGTATGAGAGGGCTAGTACGACTGTTGTCAATGCTGTTTTGAAGCCTATGCTTTCACGCTACCTGGAGATCCTCTGGGAGGAGCTTAAGAGTAGGGGGTTTCGCGGGAGCCTTCTCGTGATGATGAGTAGTGGCGGCTTGTCGAGCGTTAAGAGAGCCATTGATACTCCGGCAGCCTTTGTGGAGAGTGGACCGGCTGCTGGAAGCGTTGCTGTAGCGTTTTTCTCGAAGCTTCTCGGCATAGAGCATGCTCTCGGCTTCGACATGGGGGGTACAACGGCTAAGGCTTCAGCAGTGATCAACGGTGAACCACTGGTCGTACCCGAGTACGAGGTTGGCGGAAGAATCCACATGGGGAGGCTGCTGAGGGGAACGGGGTATCCGATACGCTACCCCCACGTGGACCTGGTGGAGGTGAGCGCTGGAGGAGGAACAATAGCGTGGATTGACGCTGGAGGAGCACTACGCCTAGGCCCTAAGAGCGCGGGTTCAGTCCCGGGCCCGGCATGCTATGGTAGAGGGGGCGTAGAACCCACAGTCACCGACGCCCACCTTGTGCTCGGCAGGCTACCCTCAAGGCTTGCTGGCGGAAGGGTAGAGTTGTATCCCCAACTGGCACGGGATGCCGTCGGCAAACTGGCTGGGAGGCTCGGCCTTGGTGTGGCTGAAACAGCTGAGGCAATAATCACCCTCGCCAACACGTTGATGTCTAGGGCGCTACGCCTCGTTACCGTTGAGAGAGGCTATGATCCAAGAGACTTCACCCTATTCGCCTACGGTGGGGCAGGCCCCCTGCACGCTGCAGAGCTTGCGGCTGAGCTAGGGTTGAGAGAGGTTATAGTGCCTCCTTTCCCCGGAGTATTCTCGGCGCTAGGCCTCGTTCTCGCAGACTTTAGGCACGACATGTACAAGGCTATAGTCAAGGATGCGGAGGAGGTCGACGACACTGATATAGAACAAGTGCTGGAGCAGCTGAGGGAGAAGGCAATAGCGGCGCTTAGAGCCGAAGGAATAGAAGACGCAAACATAGTTATCGCCGAGAGCCTCGACATGAGGTACAAGGGCCAATCCAGCGAGCTCAACATACCCTACAAGGGTAGCGTGAAAAAGGCCATAGAGGACTTCCACAAAACCCATGCATCACGCTACGGCTTCAGCCTACCCGAAGCCAGGGTGCAAGTGGTCAACGTTAGGCTTACAGCCTACGGGCTCACGCTCAAACCCAAGCTGCCCAGGCAGGAACCGCGGCCACACAAGCCGTTACCGCTCCGAGAGAGAAGAATCTATACTAGAGGAAACTGGACCACAGCAAGCGTCTACAGAATGGAAATGCTCAAGCCCGGGGCAACAATAAAAGGCCCCTCTATCATAGAGGGCGAGGACTCTACAATATATGTCCCAGAGAACTATGAAGCCTACATGGACGAGTTCTTCGCCATACACTTGAAAAGCCTATGAAGCCCTCCAGAGCCGGAAGGGAAGACTGCCTCAGCAGCTCAGCCAACCCTCTTCTATGTCTATGCCTTCCTCGTATCCCGCCCCTGGTACCGGGGGTCTGCGGCAACGCCATTATAATGTAGTATGTGCATTACAGGGCTCTGTAATAGATGCTAAATACGTGTATAAACCCCCCTGCCTATTGGCTGTTCATGGCGTGGCCGCTATGGTTAATGTGACGGTGAGCTTGAAGGATGATGATGGTGCTGCATGGTTTGATGGAGACACTATAGTTATTAATATAAGGTGGCTTATGCTTGAGGAGGAGGCTGAATGGTATGTTGACGAGAGCTTTATCCACGAGTATATTGAGCATGTTCTCGGCCTCGGCCATGATGCAGCCCTTTTCGTGGAAGAGGCGTTAAGGACTATGCTTTACCGGGAGTGGTTCAATACCCATCCCTTGAACATACTCTATGGGGGATCTAATAGGGGGTTTTCACGACCTGTGCATGAGGTATCCCAGCAATATCTAGTACAGCGTCAGGGTGTACAAGCCCCTCACGTATAGCTGCTTCAACGCTCCTCTTTCCCACCAGGTTTATTATGGTTGCTTCACGTGCTATGCTGAGGGCGTAGTCCAGGGGCACTTTCTGTCCCCCGTAGAAGGGCTCTGACACGTGGAACACTATGCCGAGCCTTGTGTCAACTAGTTTCGCGCCGTATAGTTCCTCGTCGCATATTGCCACTATTCTCTCTCCCCTAACATCGTGGATGTTCATGTACACCATTCCATTACTCATTGGCATCGCCCGTAACCATTCCATGGCGTAGCGAAAGAATTTATCCCATAATACTGTGTCCTTGGCCTGGAATAATATAGTGTTAGCTGCCGGAGGGAGTGCGCCGTGAGGGAGGCAGGTAGGGCCAGCATAATATACGCCTACGAGAGCTTGCTTGACCGCCTCTACTCGAAGCTACCCAGCCGGGGGGCCAAGGCCTCGCGCTTCGAGCTGCCAAGGCTTTTCGTGGAAAGGGTTGGGGGTAAGACCCTTGTCAGGAACTTCAAGCAGGTCTCAGACGTTATGAGGAGGGACCCGAGGATAGTCATGAGGTACTTGCTGCGGGAGCTGGGTACGAGCGGGAACTACGACGAGGAGAGCGGCATACTCACCATAAACACGAGGGTTTCAACGGCAACACTCAACAATCTAACCCAGAGGTTCGTTAAAACATACGTCATCTGCCCCACATGCGGTGCTCCCGACACCAGGCTGGAGAGGAGGGGTAGGACCTGGGTGCTCGTCTGCGAGGCATGCGGAGCCGAGCAGCCCGTGCCCCCGCTCTAAACCGTGGTGCTATTATACCGCTATAAGGCCCCCCTCTCTCCCCCGGGCCCTGGATTGCAGGCTAGGCTTGTGCTTATAGGCCATTACCCTCCCCCCGTTGTTCTCGATCCCGGCCAGAGCTTGCTGGAGGCTATGATAGCTCTTGACCAGCGTGGCGTAAGGCATGGCGTGGTCGTGGACGGTAAGGGGAGGCTTACCGGTATACTATCGATTAGACGCATCCTGGGGGCTGTGAGGAGGGGCTACGAGGAGGGCTCGATCCACGGCTTCCTGGGCCGGGTTAGAGTAGAGGATATCATGTGGCGTAATCCTCCCCACGTGGTTATTGGAGAGTTCGGCGTGGAGGATGTAATATACATAATGTCCAGGCTGAATATAGGCGCAGTGGTTGTTGTGGATAAGGACGAGAAGGTGCTCGGCATAATATCCGAGAAGCATATAGCGGGTATAATGGCCCTTACGAGCATCCACGCAGCCGTCCACGAAGTCATGACGAAGCCTGCTAGGACTGTTGCCTCAAAAGACCCTATAATATCGCTGCTGGAGCTCATGGACACGCACCGCTACAGGCATGCGCCAATAGTGTCGGAGCAGGGCACGCTCGAGGCAATGGCTACTGCAAGAGACCTCTTAGGCTACCTGGCAACCGAGCATACCCTGTCGCTGCTCGAGAAGAGAGAGGATAGGAAGGTCATGAATACCGCTGTCGAGGAAGTGGCGGTGGGTAATCCTGCAAGAATACTCCCCGAAGCAGACATAGCTCAGGCTCTAAGGCTTATGAGGAAGAGGGGGATAAGCGGCCTAGCCGTAGTAGACTCTGAGAACAAGCCTGTAGGCATTGTAAGCGAGAGGGACATTGTAACCAAGCTGCCAAAGCTAGTAGGCATAGAAATGTTCTACGACTACGTGAAATCAAAACTGTACATTGCCAGGATAATATCATAGAGCGACGGGCCCCGCCCAGACCCGCTCCAAGGAGGCGAACGCTTAACAGTCAACGCCCCTCCCCTCCGCTCTCTCCAAGAGCTCTACGGCAAGCCTAGCCACCCTACGGTACTCGCGGGAGCCGAGTATGCTGCGGACAACCCCCATGTCAACAACCATGTACTCGTGAACCACCACGTTACGGAACCCGGCCACACGCCTTAAGAGAGCATACTCGTCATCGTCGATAAGCCCCTCGGCCAGCAGGAGGCGGGCAGCCTCCCTGGGGCTGGTGGGCCGATAGCCCAGCTCGGCCGCAATACGCACCACTAGGTCGAGGAGGGCTTGAGCTTGAACCTGAAGAGCATGAAGCACGGCAAACTCCTCCACCCAGGTCTTCAACCCCCTCTCGGCAAGCACATCAAGCCTAGCAGCCATCTCTACGGTAGTGTTAGCAAGCCTGGACAGTACACCCAAGGCTACCGGGGCCACCTCCTTCTAGCAGCACCTAAAGCCGCCTGTTCAACTCCTAGACGCTTAACGGCTAACTCATAGTCACTGCAGATGGAGACTCTTACCAGAAGCCAATCCCTCGCCATTCCAGGCTCCTCCTCGTAAACCATCACCCCATGCCTCCACGCGTCAAACACGACCGGGCAGGGCGCATCACGTGCATCCACCACGTCAACCAAGCCCCAATCCAACTCCAGCTCCTCAGCCACTAAACCCGCCAGCTCGATCCTCCACAATGGACCCATCCCCTCAATGATACGAGGCCCCGGCATCACGAGAAGATCTACATCGCCTCCCACGCCACGGCGAGCCAGACCCCCAAAAACCAGCACCCAGCGAACGCCAAGCGAGCGCCACGGAACCCGGGCAAGCAGGCCCAGCAAGCGCCGAGACAGCAAACGCCTAGAAGCCAAGGCAGCCATCACCCCGGAAGCGGCCAGAAGACCCGGGAGAGCCCTCCAGGCAGGGAGAGCACCCGATATTCTTGGGCATAGCCGCGAGGAGTATCGCGTTACTTTTTCCCTTCCCCTAGGACTTTGGGCTGAGCGGTCCTGGCCGCGAGCGGTTGCCGTGGGTGCACTGTCTACTTCTCTCTCCTCTGGGTCCTCTTCCCTTTCAGTCTGCAAAGTAGCTTGGTTATTGCGAGATAGCCTATGCTTGCTGCTAGTAGCATGTACGGGATCCATGTTCCGGGGGCCTTTAGCATTCTCTTCTACGCTCCCCGAGGTATGCTGCTAGGAGGTCTCTCTCGGTGAGTATGGCTCTGGCCAGTGACTCGGAGTCTAGTAGGAGTAGGGCTCTCTCGGTTGAGGCTAGTATTAGTTCTGCT
>QNYQ01000013.1 GCA_003978665.1 Hyperthermus sp. | reverse complement strand
AAGACGCTCTACGAGATCTACGGCGACCGACCCTACACAATCTTTCCCTGCGGCCTCTGGCAGCTGAACGGAAAAGAAGCCCTAATAACATATGGCGCAGCAGACTACATGGCTGGTATAGGACTACTTAACATAGACGAACTAAAGGGGCTGCTCGACAAAGGCCTCATAGGCTAACCGGACACCTCTTCCACGCTAACCCTTCTCCTCGTCAGCGCACAGTATAATCCATGCTGGCGCTATGGCAGCTGGATGCGAGGTCACTTCTGCCCTTATTAAGGATGTAGCCCCTGAGGACATCTTCAAGGTTCATAAGTCTCTTTAAGCGCCTGGTGCAGTGTGCCTCTTAGTACGTTGGCAGACTCTCCCCTGAGCTTAAGGGGGCTAGTGGCAGCGCTGGCCTCTTCGAGAATCCTTTGAACGGGCTTCACTAATCTTCATCAGAATACTTCCTGCATTGCTCTGCATCTCTCCGCTATATATTACTTAACATCATAGATATAGGCTTGGCAGCAGTTTTCTCGTAGCATACGAAGGGTGTGATGGCTAGCTCGTCATCCTTTGCCTTATTCATCATAAACTCGGCAGGAGTCTTTGCTGGGGTGTTTAGAAATGGAACTACGCGGCTTCTGGCTTTTAGTGTTGGCGCTCTGGCATACAAGTTATTGCAAACAATGTAAACCCTAACGTTGTTAAGTTAATTATAGCGGGGGAAGTAGCGAATAACGTGTGCAGCTCGTATGGTCTGCCGATATTTTCATAGAGGAAATGGGCCTAGCCATGTGGTTCTGCGGGCCCGCCCGGTTGTCAGGGTGCATGGAGAGGTTGGGGGTAGCGGTACGGTCTCCGGGAGCTCTAGGCCTCTTGTTGCGTGCTGGTTACCGCTTTCTTTACGCAGTCTATCGCGGCCTCCGCTAGCTCCTGTGGCCCTAATGCTTCGAGGCCTGGGGGTGGCTGCGACTCTATGCCGCCTAGGCAGGCTATGCCCGCTTTCTTGGCGCCTATGACTTCTGCACGCTGGAGGGCGGTTTTCATGTCGCTTTGGCTGCATGGGCCGAGTTTGACCTCGTAGGCTGCTATGGCTCTGCGGCCCTTGTGGTCGAGTACCACGACGTCTATGTCGCCCTGGCCGCCTGGCAGAAGAGTGTATGCTTGTAGGCCTCCATGGTGCTCGGCTAGTAGCTCGCCTAGTGTAAACTGTAGTTCTCTCGCGTAGAGGCTGCGGGCGGCGTCTAGGAGGAGCCCTGGATCGTAGCCTGGTTGCTCGTCTATGCCGTAACGCTCTGCCAGTCCGTAGACTATAGCTAGTAGTGGCGAGGAGTGGCGATAGTAGACGCGGGCGCCTCGTGTACGCCAGAGCCGGGTCTTGGCTACCAGCCCTATCTCGGATAGCCTATCGAGGAGCCCCGTAGCCGGCCCTGCTCCGGCACTGGAGAGGAGGCCCCGCTGGTATAGGAGTCCTGCTAGCCTAGCGCTGCTCCACACCCCGGCTGCTAGTAGGCGGAGGGCTGCCTCGTAGAGTCTTGTTAGCCGCCTTTCCTCTTCTTCGAAGACCTCCCCTACCAGCCCCCGCACCATCTGTGCTAGCATGTAGGCGTTGCTGGCTACGAAGCGCCAGGGCTCGCTCTCGAGCCCTGGGACTAGCGGTAGGAGCCAGGGCTCTCGCAGCACGACACCCCATAGCAGGGCGCGGCGGGGCCCGAGTCGGGGTAGAAGCGACGAGACAACATCGGCGTAGCGTAGCGGGTCTATGCGTAGGGGCATCACCAGGCCCAGTAGGGGGCTGCGCCGGTCGAACACGCGGTTAGCGGCCCCGAGGCTAGAAGCTACGAGGACAAGCCTGCCCTCTGGATGGCGTGTGGCTAGCATGTCCCAGTAGCGCTCCGGTAGCCGCTGGAACTCATCGATAACCACTACAGCGTTTCTGGACAGCAGCTCCACGGCTTTAGACATTGCTTCCTCGATCTCAACGACAACCGGCCTCTTCCCGGGCTCCTCCACCACTGTTGTTAGGTCGCGTGTCACGGTCACGTAGAGCCGCCATGGGAGGAGCAAGCGAACCATGAAGCTCTTCCCGGTCTTCCTACGCCCGTAAACCAGCAGCCAGCTGCTACGACGCTCCAGCTCGAGGAACTCGCGCCGCCACAGTACACGTGTCTCTCCCAACTCCTTCCGCCCAGTATATACCCGCTGGAATATACCCATAAGTATATACCCATTGAGATACGTAACATAACCGCACCGGGGCTTCTGCTACCCTTACCGCCATCTCGCGGGCCTGGTTGGGTATGCTAGCGGGCTAATGCTGGACTCAGTGAATGTGCTGGTACTGCCCCGCTTTATCCTGATGGCCCGCGTCTGTTGACGGTCTTAGTGGCTGCTGTTGCTTAGGCGAGGATGGGGCTGTTGTGCTGGTTTATCATAGCAGTGGGTGACCTATACGTGATGCTGACGCTGACGGCGACGGCATAGATGACCTAGTCATGGGAGATCCGTTTCTGGAACAGCTTATTGTTGGTAGGGTGATGGATTTGATCCTGGGATAGCCTATCCGGCCCCCTTCTAACGTAGCACTATGGTGTTCTTGTAGAGCTGGCTGTCTTTTCTTATTAGTTGCTCTGCATAGTTTACGGCTTCCTCCGGTTTTAGCTTGTTTTGGAGGACATTGGCGAGGCTTATGGCAAGTATTTTCATGTACTTCTTGTAGAGCGGGTGTGGTGGCGGCGTCTTGGCGTGTTTGAGCATGGGGCTTATTTCTGCTAGGAACCATGCGTCATGCTTGTTTTCTGCTAGAATTCTGTTCATCCTTTCTTTTAGCTCATTGCTTAGCCCTGCATGTAGTGCTGTTGCTCTAGTGGGCCATTTTCTGCTGCCTAGGAGCCTGGCGGTTTTTTCTCGCGGCGGTAGCTTGAACGATATTATGCTGTGAAGAGCTGAGATTTCGGGGTCGTTTGCTTTGAGTAGTAGGATTAACGCGATTGTCTCGTATATGTCTCTGAGCTCCTTGTAGCTAGGGTTTTGCCTGCCAGCGGTGTTTGAGATAGCCCATAGTATGGGATTGGCAAGGACTAGTGGTTTCTTGTCGCGTGAACCTGCTGGGAAGAGTGTATAGTAGAACTTCTGTTTTAGCTCAGTGCTGGTGAGGGGGCGTTCAAGGCCTCTCCTAGCATCCCAGTAGTAGGGTTTCTTCTGCCATATTATCCAGTCTCTAACGCTGCCTATCCAGAGCATGGTCTCGTCGGAGAGTACTGCTGGGTAGAGTTGGCTGTCTGTGTACCACTTCATTATGTCGCTGGGCATTAGATTTTCCCTTGCCAGTCTCCACTCGAAGCGGAGCCACTCGCGTATTGCTGAGGGCTCGAATACCAGCTTCCCCTTGCTTGGATCGAACAGTCTGCCTCCGAAAGCGTAAACGAACAATGCTATGTGCTCGTACTCTCCCCCCTCACTATATAGTAGACCCCATGAAGCACAGTTGTCTGCTACAGCAAGCCTCATGTAATCGTATATGCTGCTCCAGGTTATCTCTGCTCTCTCAACCCCCAGCTTCAGTTTGGCCTGAACGCTCTCACCCATCCTTGCCGAGAGGCATTTAGTAGCGGTTGCCGACCAATACAGCAGCCACGTGTCTGCCTCGCAGGGTATACCATAAGCTTTGCCTCTAATCCTTCCCGCCTCGAGCAGGCTCTTATAGTAGTCTCTCAGCTCCCTAGCCTCATAGGCTTTGAGGCGCCTTGTCAAATCCATTATGTAGCCGTTGTCGGCTAGCACCGCTAATTGTTGAGGAGTAACTGCTACTATGTCTGGCCCCCTTCCCTCTCGGTAGGCCTTAATGAGTGTCGAGAGGAACTTGTTGCCGTCAGTCCTCATGAATACTGTGTCTACCTGGATCCTTAAAGGGATCTTCTTCTCGGCGAGAAGCATGTTAAGCTTGTACGCGGCTTCAGCTATCGCATAGCCCCTCATGAGGTCATGGGGGCCCCCAAAACTCCACACCGTATACCTTACACGTCTAACTCCCCTCGACACTAGGTAAGCAGCATAGTTAACTATATCAGTGTCAACTATACCGGTGAGACGGGGCTTTGGAGGAGCAGAAGGTTTAGCTGCCCTCGTCTTTCCAGCCGCAGGGACTGTGGACTTGTGTTTCACGTGACGTTTCGCCTTACCCTTTTCACTGAGGAAGTGTGGCTTAATCACGAGTAGGAATACTATAGCGGCTGCTATTACAGCTGCGGCAGCTATTATTATGAGCCTCCTTCTCTCCACAGCCCTCCTCACGCTCCTTGCACGGTAGGCCTTAGTGGATAACATGATGCACGCTGTCCTAGTTGAGGAGCCTCCTTCATAACTCCCTGCGCACCCTTCTGGAGGGAAGCCTTTAAGACCCTCCCTGCCTTGATGGGGCTCGGTGTGGGAGATTGGATACGTGGAGAGTGGTGTCCTGGTTGGATTCGAGTATGAGCAGGAAGTAAAGCTGCGTTGTATATCCTGTGGCTTAGAGTATGAGCCTAACCCGAGGCTGACACGATGCCCGCGGTGTGGGGGGCTCCTAGACGTCGAGGTTAAGCCTTCTACCGAGCTAAGCTGGAGCCTGTGGTCCTCCAGGAAGCCTGGCGTTTGGAGATATCGGGAGCTGCTGCCGGCTGCTAAGGGCTCTACTCCTGTAAGTATGGGTGAGGGTGCCACTCCTCTTGTTAGGCTTGGGAGGCTTGCTGAGAGGATAGGTGCTGAAAGGGTTTATGTTAAGCATGAGGGCCAGAATCCTACAGGGAGCTTTAAGGATAGGGGAATGACTGTTGCGGTGACATTAGCCAAGGCTGCCGGGGCAAGGGCTGTGGTGGTGGCTAGCACGGGGAACACGGCAGCCAGCGTCTCGGCTTATGCTGCTAGAGCCGGGCTCAAGAGTATTGTGGTTGTACCCCAGGGTAAGACGGCGCTCGGCAAGCTGGGCCAGAGCATACTGTATGGTGCCGACGTTGTTGAGATTCAGGGTAGCTTTGACGACGCCTTGTCCGCCGTCATGAAGGCTGTAGAGGAGGACTATCGCCTTTACCCCCTCAACAGCTTTAATCCGTGGAGACTTGAGGGCCAGAAGACACTAGCCTACGAGATCGCCGAGTCGCTTGGTGATGCCCCCGACTGGGTTATAGTGCCCGTAGGCAACGCCGGCAACATATCGGCTATATGGAAGGGGTTCCGTGAACTCTACCAGCATGGCCTCATCTCTAGACTCCCACGCATGGCTGGTGTGCAGGCTGAGGGTGCAGCCCCCCTGGCTCGTGCCTGGGAGAGGGGGCTGAATAGGCCCCTGTTCGTAGATAGGCCCGAAACCATAGCTACAGCGATACGTATAGGACATCCAGTCAACTGGCCGAAAGCCCTTACAGCTGTGCGTGAAAGTAGGGGCGTATTCGTCAAGGTAAGTGATGATGAAATTATGTGGGCCCAGATAGCCCTTGCTAGACTAGAGGGCATAGGAGTTGAACCAGCCTCAGCTGCAAGTATAGCTGGGCTCAGGAAGCTGTTGTCCAAGGAGGTTATAAGTCCCGATGAAATAGTTGTAGCAGTACTTACAGGCCACAGCCTCAAAGACCCCGAAGCAATGCTAAGGGCTCCTACTAGAAGGATTCTCGCGCGCAATCCTGAAGACGCCGTAAGCAAAGTGCTTGGCTTGGTCGAAATAGAGCTTGGGAAGGACCCCACACCGTCTACCAGGCAATTGGAGGAAGTATGCACCAACACTTAGCCTCATCACGCTACAAGTGCGGCGTAGGGTGTGTCGGAGACAACATACCGGTATACTTCCAAGCTGTGAATGACGGCGCTCTCATACAGTAACGCGAGGCCCAGAGCGAGCCTTCCCGAAAGCTTTCCAGCAACGTTTTCCAGCAGCTTCTTCAGCCTCCCATACTCGCTTTCCGAGGATAGCCATGAAAACCTTGTGGCTGTAAGATACAATACGTACTCGCCCGGGTCATGGCCATAGATGATTGATGCCGTCGCCTCACTATAGGATACGGGCTTCCCAGTACACGTTGTAGCCACCAACGACGCCAACCCGTACTCCCAGATACGAGCCTCCCTAAGAGCTTCCAGAACCCGTTCCACAGCATAAGGGTTACAGTCGAGGGCAGCCTCAACAAGCCAGGCGTAGATGCTGGAGCGGAGTATTGCAGCCCTGCTGGAGGGCAGAATCAATGGCCCTATAACGAAATCCCTTTGCAGGACTCCCTCATTGATGAGGGATCCTCCCCTGAGCACACGCCTCAGCAGCGCAGCCCACGCTAGTGCCTGGGGTATGAGGAGTCCATCTCCAACCTCATAATCCGCCTGCGCAGTAACTTGTCTGGCCTTAGCCAGGCTTCCCGGATCGCCCTTGCCCACGGCATTATAGATCAGCATGGCTACCGATAACAATTCATCCTCCTTGCCCCCTCTAGCCGTTTCAAGAACACTCTCGATCATCCTCACGGTGTCCAGCAGCCTTTCTCCGAGCACGTGAGGTCTGCCACACAACTCTTCCATAGCACCCCTCACTGGGATGGCCGCCTCCCACAGCCCTCCAATCCTCCTTGAAGGATAAGGGCACTCCTCGGCCAGAGGCGTCTCGTAGAGTATTGGAGCAAACACTCCTCTAGCAACTCTAAGACTGCCTAGTGAGCCCTCTTCGAAGTAAGGGCCAACCTGAACCCTATAGGTTGCCTTCAAACTCTCCGATACCGACAAGGGCAATCTTGGTGCAACATAGACCATTGTGAGCGTGTTCTCTTCGAGCCGTGGAATAGTTATCCTCCCCGACGCGGTCACCTCAGAGTTTTCGAGTACAACCTCCAGTCCAAGACCACTTAGATCCCTTTTAGCCGCCACCAGAATCCTTACTGGCACCCCCACGGCTTCAGAACCCCAGAGCCTCTCATCGAAGTGTAAGGGTAAGAGCAGCGGCTCGTCGTCCTCAACGCGTATCGTGATGGGTTGCTCGATGCTCAGTTCAAGCGTAGTGGTCTGTGTTCTCGAGGAGAGAGGGGCATGTAGCGTGTGCTGCACTACTAGAGCGGCATCCCCCCTCCTAACCCCTATGACTTTCACGAGCCTTGTAGCTGATGATGATGGTTCGAGAACGTAGTCTAGCGGCGGGCTCTCAACAATCCTTAGGGGGCCTTGTACCTTGATCGTCTCGTGCACTCTAAGCCTCTCCATGAACGGGTTCGAAACCCTATATTCAAGGACCTCTACTACCCCTCCAATTATCCTCCTAGGCTTATAGTCAACCTTCACCTCAGGGTCTACTATTGAGAATGGTAGCTTGACTTGCTCCTCGCATATCCCATCGCTCACGAGTAAAACGGGCCTACCTGTCTCTAACGCATTGACCTCGACTTCAATGTTATTGACGCCTGGAGTAACATTGACGCTCTCAGGAGCGATCTCGATGCTACGGCTCAGGGACAGTATGTTGATTTCTCCCGTACCCTTCCCCATGTACTCCAAGACTATGTTTGCCTTTATCTTCTGGCCCGGGAGGACTTTAGTGGTATTAGGGATCGCTTTTACCTCCTTAATGCTAAATGAAGGCTTGACCTCTACGCTCACGGTATGCTGTAGGCTCATCGTCTCCTTGCCTGCAACCTTCACGGAGAAATCAAGCTTCATAGTTGCGTTGCCTAAAGCCCTCGGCTTCAAAGCTATAGATAGGGGTGACCGTCCGCCAGGAGCAACTCTCGTATGCCCTAACTCAACGGGCTCAGCTATCATCGGCTCAATTTCAACGCCTACAACATCCACCTCAATCTCCTCGTCGAATCCATTCTCTATAGTAAATGTCAGAGCACCTATTTCTGAAGACAAGAGCTTAGCCTCTCCGCCTCCCCCAAGCACCTCAATTCTAGGCCTCTGGGGCTGGGGCAGTGAGACTACAATGTCCCATTGATAGGGCCCAGGATGCTCTACTATCCTGATCCTAGCCTCCTTGGCAAGAGAATCGCTTTCACTAAGCCTTTCAGTATTGAGAGTGATTATCCTTGTTTCACCAGGGCTTAGGGAGACCTCCTCCTTAACAATGTGCGTGTAAACGTTACCAGTTATAGCGAGTTTCGTGGTGGTGCTGGGGCTCTTGTTTACAGCGACCAGTAGGAGACGGTATGGTTTACCTAGCATCGATGAAGCCTCAGGCTTTGCTGTGATACGTGTACGTGGGGGCTCTATGACATGTACGGGGATTGTCTTCTCTACAGTAAACCCTGTCTCCACGATCTCAGCTCTTACAGCGATACTCTTGCCGGGTGCATTGAACTTGATCCTCCTCGCTACTAGGTTCTCTCCAGACTTTAATGCAACGCTGAAATACTCCTCCACGCCCGGCCCTTCGATCCTCAAGGCAATGCTTCGCTGCTTAGAAGAAGACAAGGATACCAAGAGCTCTACTTCATCTCCTACAAAAAAGACCGGGGAGGAGGGCCTTATAGATACGGCATCTATGCTTAGCGGGTTCATCACCTCAATTATCATGCTGTGACCATACATGTATTCCTTGCCGGCTATACCCACGGGCCTAGCCTCGGCACGGTATATCTTAACACTAGCCACATGCCTAGAGCCCTCCTCGCCCAGGGGCCTCACGTAGACTTTAAACAGTAAACGTGCGCTCGCTGAGCCTGTTCCCCGTGCAACCCGGATCACATAGCTTTCCTCGCTGAGCTTCTCCAAAGTCAATAAGCGGCCTACAGCCTCGCCTGCGGCGGTGACGAGCAGGGGGCCATCGTATTCTACACCAATCACTATATCATCGCTGCATCTTCTCTTACGTGCGAACACTCCACCAGGGCACCTATAAGTGACCACTACCTCAGCGAAGCCCACTTCAATCCTGTCAACTCCAGGGGCAACCTCAACGTGATCGGGCAGCTCAGTGTTTACGGTGATCGCCACTCCTTCACGGCTCGACAAACCCAGCTACCCTATTATCGACTTATGCTCACCCAGCATAGTCTATGCCTCATAAGCCGTATTATATTTTAATCTTGTATCTCCTAGTCCTCAACCATAACCCTTCTCTGCCTCGGCCTTAGCCGCGGCCCCGGCTCCCTCCTCTCAACCCTTCTTGCAAGCCACCAGAGCAGCGTTGATGATACAAGCATCCCGGTTAGGACAACCAGCCTTAGCAGGTTAAATTCCTCCTTGATCAATGCAAGTGCGCTTATCACATCCCTTGCTATAGCTATTGTTATAGCCTCCAACAATATATCCATCCTAAATCTTCCCTCAACGATTCCTCCTACAATGGTTCGCATTAAGTCAACAAACACCAGTATTAGCAGCAGCCTCTCCATTACATGAGCATAAACGAAGCCCTCACTGAGAAGACCGTGGAAGAAATCATAGACACTATACGCTACAGCCGAGATCAAAGCTGCAAAGGCTAATAGCTCAGCAGACTCATATGCGAACGCAGCTGCAAGAGCAACGATATGCCTCTCCTTCTCCCTCTCCTCGATCCTCCTATCCAAAGCAGCAGTCCTCCTTTAGCCGCCAACGCGTGTAAAAGGGAGGTTGCGGCCAGCAAGCAAAAGACCCTTTCCTCGGATATAAGGGACCTGGAAGGAGGGAGGGAGCATGGAGAGCGGAGTAATCGTGGTGTTTATAACTGCTCCTAGAGCTAAGGGGGAGGACATAGCGATGAAGATACTAGAGAAAAGACTTGCTGCATGCGTTAACATAGTGCCCGTAAAGAGCATGTACTGGTGGCGTGGAAGGATCGAGAGGGACGATGAAGACCTGCTTATAGTCAAGACTACTGTAACTGCTATGGGCAAGCTAATAGAGGAGGTGAAGAAAATACACCCGTACACTGTACCCGAGATACTAGGCCTCCCCGTGGTAGCGTGTAATAGAGAGTACTGTGAGTGGGCTAGAGGAGAGGTGGGGCAAGCTCCCCATGGGGAGGGTAAAGGGTAAGGTGGAGCTGGAGAAGTTGATAATGCTGTACGTTCAGCTCCTATACCCTCCCCTTCATGCCTCGGTAGTGCTCGAGTATTAGCTGTAGCACATCCTCCATAGTATACCTCTGCGGCATTAAGGGCTCGGGGTATCCGTGACTTAAGAGGGCTCTCCGCGTCGTAGGCCCTATTGCCACGGGAGTGAAGAAGGGTTTTGAAGGCCTCGGATAATGTGCTGTAAAGGTTACCGTTATTGAAGGGCTCGTGAAAACCACATAGTCAAACGAGTCAGCTATCTTTGCAGCAGCCGCAGCCATGTCATGCAAGGGCTCAACCCTGTAAATAGGTACCTCAACAACTTTAACTCCCCTTCTCTCCAAGGCCTCCGGAAGCTCCCTAACAGCCTTCTCCGATCTTGCGAGAAGGGCACACTTAGCCCCAGCCTCTACCAGCTCCAACGCCAAGGATAAGCCTCTATAATCCCTGGGAACAAGGTGCGGTTCTATTCCCAGCTGTACACGCAATGCATTGGCCGTCTTAGCGCCTACTACTGCCACGCGGATGCCCGAACTTGCTAATTCAGTTTTAAGCTCAGTGAGCATGCGTGGCGTACGTGGACTAGTTAATACCAGCCAGTCACACCGTGGCAGCCACTGCTTGATCTTCTCTAACGCGTCGGGCTCGGGCACTACATCTATTATGGGTATGTGGGCTAATATGATTGAAGGATACATGTGCTCTGAGAGGCTAGCGTCTGGAGGGCGTAAGAGGAGTATTCTAGGTTTTTTCATGCCAGCCTCCATAATTTCTCCCTCAACCTAACGGTGTTGCCGAAAACTATGATAGCGGGTGGTTTCACGTTATGTTCTCGTGCTTTTTCGACAATGTTACCCAGCTCGCCTACAATAACCCTCTGGTTTGGCAGTGTTGCGTTTTCTATCAGTGCTACGGGCAGCGAGGGAGGGATTCCTTCTCTCAGCATTTCCTCCACGATCCTCTCTAGGCTGCCTACCCCCATCACTACGACCAGTGTTTGTACGGACTTAAGTATTAGACCATAGTTGATTACCCTCTTCTCTTTGCCAGCCGCCTCTCTCCCTGTTGCGGCTGCGAAACTCGATGCTACGCCTCTACTCGTGAGCGGTATCCCCGCGTAGAGTGGCCCTGCTGTTATACTGCTAACGCCTGGTATGGCGATGCATTCAACGCCGTGCTCTAAGAGAAACATGCACTCCTCCTCCCCCCTACCGAAAAGATAGGGGTCGCCTCCGTGTAGGCGTGCGACACTCCTGCCCTCACAAGCCTCCCTGAGGAGGAGCCGGTTTATCTCATCCTGGGTCATTGCGTGTTTGCCTGGCTGTTTTCCAGCGTAGACCAGTCTTGCATCCTTCCTAGCATAGCTTAGTGCTTCTACGGGTATTAGCCTATCGTAGACTATGGTGTCTGCCTCCTTTATCGCCTTTACGGCCTTCAGTGTGAGTAGCTCTGGATCCCCCGGACCCGTGCCAACGATGTATACTCTGCCCTTGCACTTCTCATGCGCCAATGCCTGCCCCACCGTGGGTTCTAGTATTTTATTCCAGCATTACCCGCCAGTCTGCGGAGCTCGAATGCAGCCTCTATCCCGAGCTGTGAAGGCCTCTCAATATCGCCTTCCACCTCTATCATCACTGCTTCTCCACCGTTGGCGGAGGCTATTCCAGCTATGAACTTTAACCGTCCATTGACGGTCTGAGCGTAGCCTCCCAGGGGGACATGGCATCCCCCGCCAGCGTATGCGAGGAATGCCCTCTCAGCCATGGCCTCGGCGAGCGTGGGCTGATGCGAGGTCTTTCTCAGAATCCTAAGCAGTTCTATCCTTTGGCGTAGGCTGTATATTCCGATTATTCCCTGTCCAGGTGCTGGAGGGATTATTTCCGGAGGTATTCGCCAGTATTCTCGCCTCACCCCCAGTCTTTGCAGCCCCGCCTCAGCCAGCACTATAGCATCATACATTCCACTATCAAGCTTCCTCAACCGAGTATCTACATTGCCCCGGAGCGGTTTTATGACAAGGTCGCTCCTGGCTTTTTTAAGGAAGGCTGCTCTTCGAGCACTGCTTGTTCCCACTATGGCACCGTGAGCCAGCTCCCATAAGGTTTTAGCAGAGTTGCCGCGGGAGACGAGTACGTCGAAGGGCGAGCCTCTTGGAGGAACAGCTGCCAGTACTAGCCTAGGGTCAACATCGCTCGGCACATCTTTCATGCTGTGAACAGCTATGTCCGCGCGCCCCTCTATTACAGCCAGGTTAACCTCCTTCTCAAAAACTCCCTTCCCACCTATCATGGTGAAGGGCCTATCGCTGTAGCGGTCGCCGCGGGTCTTCACGATTACAAGCTCGAAATCGATCCTAGTGCCAGCTCTCCTCCTCACATACTCCAGCGCTTCAAGGGTCTGGATCCTGCTGAGCTTGCTCCCCCTGGTTGCAACCCTCAGCTTCATGCGTATCAAAGCCTCTTAAACGCTTCTTCTATCGCGTTAAGTGTTGACTCGACAACTTCCTTATGGTGTGCCCCACTCGTAAATATTGCCTCAAGCTGGCTTGGCGCTATGAAGACGCCGAGCTTCAAGAGCTCTTCATGAAGCCTCTGGTAGAGCATCTTATTGCTCTTCATCGCATCCTCAGGGTATTCTACGGGGCCCTTGTGGAAGAATATCTGGAGCATGCTTGCAACCCTGTTAACAACATAGTCCACCCCCTTGCGTGAAGCAGCATCCTCTAAGGCCTCGGCAACCTTCGCTGCTGCATACTCGGCTACACTGTAGGGTTCACCGGTCTCGAGAACCTCTATTGTTGCGAGGCCTGCGGCCATTGCCAGCGGGTGGGCGTTGAAGGTCCCGGCATTGAACACTTTTCCTGCAGGGGTCAAGTACTCCATGATCTCCCTCTCAGCCACAACAGCCCCTATAGGTAGTCCTCCTCCAATGATTTTTCCCAGTGTAGTTATGTCTGCCCTAACCCCATACCTCTCCTGTGCACCTCCAAGCCCAAGCCGGAAGCCAGTTATTATCTCGTCAATTATCAGTAGGACCCCATACTTGTCGGCAATCTCCCTTAGCGCTTTAAGGAAACCGTCGCGAGGCGGTATAACGCCAGCGTTACCTATTACCGGCTCTACTATTATAGCTGCTACATCATTACTATACTCTTTTAGAATCTTCTCAACCATGTCAGCATCATTGTACCTGGCCACGAGAGTTAGTCCAGCAACCTCGCCCGGCACACCCAGACTTGTAGGCGTCCCATAATGTGCTGCAGCACTTCCAGCAGCAACAAGCACGTTATCATGTGCGCCATGATAACATCCATTAAACTTAACGATGAACCTCCTCCCAGTCACACCACGAGCCAGCCTTATTGCTGTCATAGTAGCTTCAGTGCCGCTGTTAACAAACCTAATCATGCCGCCCCTATGATAGTACTGAAGTATCTTCTTTGCCAACCGAACTTCAACTTCCGTGGGAGTGCCGAAAAGCCACCCCCTCTCAGCCTGCTTCTTCAACGCCTCTAGCACTCTAGGATGCCTATGCCCCAGCATTAGCGGGCCATAGGCCAAAACATAGTCGATGAACCTTACACCATCAACACTGTAAATATAGGCTCCGTCCCCACCCTCAACGTAGAAGGGATAGGGTTTAACGGCAGCCCTAACGGGACTATTGACGCCGCCCGGGAAGACCCTCTGAGCCTCACTCCACAGTGCAGCACTTTTGTGCCAAGTCTCCTCAGCCGTCACGACCATCAACCATCTAGGTATACTTTACCGTCCGCGCCGAGGATATTTTAAAAACTATACTATGGGCCTCCCCCCGATACCTCTCCCAATCCTGGCGCGCGGCCTCCAGCCTTCACCTCTTCTCCTTCTTTTTCTTAGCACCTCCTCCACCGCCCTTACCCTTAGGCTCGATGAACTGCTTGAAGTACCAGCCGTGTGCGCGTTTTATATGGTCTAGTAATGCCCTCCTCCTGAACATTCCCCTGCCACATACTGGGCAGGGCCTGGCTCCCGGCAATTCTGTCTCACCCTCTAGCTGCGGGGTGAGGTTAAGGAGCTTAAAAGAGTATTATTGGCTGGAGCCTCGACCGCTCTACCCCGTGTGGTGGCTCCTATACACGTGAAGGAGACTTCTCCTGGTCTTCTCCAGTACTTGTGGCGGTGAACCTGCTAGGAAGAGCGCTGCATAGCGGTATTTTGACGCTTCTAGAAGCACTTGCGCGTCTCCCCCACCCTCAATATAGCCTTCTGCGAGCATCCTGGCTCTTTCATGGGATGCTAGCGGACTATAGGGGATGCTGTAGTATGATGCCACGGCAATGTCTAGTGCTCTGTCGCCCAGCTCTTTAGACTCCCTTGCCTGCTCTAGATCAACTATGTACAGTTCATTATCGTGCTTGATAACGTTCGAGGGGTTGGAGTCCCAGAGGACTATTCCCTTACCATGCAGCTCGGCTAGAAGGCGCCCATACTCACGATACTCTGGTGGTGCTGGATTATGCTGCAGGAGTTCTAGGAGATTCTTTCCCTCAATGAAGACGTATGCTGCCATCATTCTCCGAGGGTCTATGAGCAGGGGTTCCGGCACGTTAAAGCCCATTGAGCCCACGAGTAGATTGTAATGGTATTCTGCCTGGAGTCTTTGCCGGGGCCTTGTCCGCGGCTTTGATAGGTATATAGAGGCGGCTGCTACCATAATCCACTTTGCCGAGGTTATGTCACGATAACGCTTCACCACAGCTGGCTTAAAACCTCCGGTCGACTTGACAACTAGGGTTGATCTCAAGAGGCTTGTCCTCTCGCTGGAGGCCTTAGCTACTCCAGTGATCGCGTAGAGTTGTTTTTCGAAAGGGATGAGCCGCGTAGCCATCCTGCCCTTATCAAGCTTCACGTAGAGGAGGGGGTCGCGCAGCAACCCGGGACCCTTGGCTGAAATGGAACGGAATAGAAGGCTGGCTGGTACTATATGGAGGAGGGATGGAGACAGCATGTTGAAGGCTAGCCTAGTAAGCTTTGCCAGCCTCTCTCCAAGCAGCATCCTATGGCTGTTACAATTCTTGGAAAGCAGGTCAAGTGGGACCCACCTGTCCTCGACGCCTAACGCCTCTCCTACAAGCCGTCTAAGCCTACTAGCGCCCCGACCCAGTAGGGTCCTCCTATAGAGGTCACGAAGCCACAGGTTGACACGGAAGAGCTTTGAAATTCTGATGGCTGGGACACCTACATCAGCTATGCGTGCATGCTGCGCCATAAGCCCCATGAGCTTCTGCATGTAATTGTACTCCTCGCATGCAATCCTCTTAACATACCTGGCAGCTAAGGAGTCAAGAAGACCCCTATCTCCATCAATCCTCTCAGCTGGAGCAAGGGTGAGACTTGCAACAGCCTCGGCAAGCAGAGAATCATAAATATCCGCCTCAACTATACTTAGAGGCAGCACCACCTCCGAAATACCATCACCAGGCAGAATGCAGGCATCCATACCATCAACTACGCTTAACACCAGCCCATATCCATCGCCGAGATCATACCATGCCCTAAGCAGTGTCGGAGAAGAACCACACCTACGCATTACACCACACCAGTATAGAGCACGAACCCCCTCAAGCCACCCCTTCAAGCACCAGAACGGACCGCTTCACACACGGAGAATACGCCGTTAAGACCTTAGTAACCCCCTATGTCAATCAATAAGCCCTTAGAACCTACATAAGACCATATGCCAGCACGCATCCCACAAAGACCCGTATACAAGATGATTTCCACCAAGCATGGCAGCATCCTGCTAGCATGACATTCTTGAAAGTGTGCATGGAGGAAGAAGGCTATAACCTAAAACTGTCAGTGTGAAATTGCCCAGAGGAATGTAATATAGGCTATACGCATCCAATCCTGGCAGTAGTTGGCAGAAGGGATCTTTATTGACCTGGCTGGCTCAAACCTCATTGTCCCCCTGAAGATGCTGGATTGCCGGACAGCATATTTGGAGCAGGAAGCTGTAGGAGGGGTTTGGTGCGGCGGCCGGGATTTGAACCCGGGACCACCGGCTTGGAAGGCCGGCGTCCTAGTCCAGGCTAGACGACCGCCGCTTCCAGACGGTTTCCCTCACAGCTCTCTGTTTTTTAGCATTGTCTCCTTGCTTTCCGGGGAGGATGACTGTGGAGTCCAGCGGTGTTATTAATATAACTATGCTTGGCTGGCACTGTACTATGGGCTGGGTTTAAGGGGTTGTAGCTTGGGCGAGTATTTGCGTGCATTCATATCCGTCGACATAGAGGATCCTACAGTGGTTTCCCGGCTAGCTTCTATTCGAGACTCTCTAGTAGCCACTGGCGCGCCGTTGAAGCCTGTTGAAGATGCTAACTTCCATATAACGTTGAGGTTTCTCGGCAACACTCCTATATCACTCATAGACGAGCTGGCTGCCATAATTTCCAATGCTAGGCCTCGGAGAGTAAGGCTCATGCTTCGAGGCGTGGGTGCTTTCCCCTCGCTTGAAAGGCCGAGGGTCATATGGGTTGGCGTCGAGGAGGAGGGTGAGCTCCAGAGACTCTATGAGGCTATAGAGAAGGGTGTACGTAGGCTGGGATGGAAGGGTGAGCGAGAAGAGTTTGTACCCCACGTTACTATTGCCAGGGTTAAGGGCAGGAGGAATATGGACAGGCTTGTCAAGCTTCTCCACCAGTTCAGGGATGTTGATGTAGGAGTGGTATTCCTGGAGCATGTGCGTATCAAGCAGAGCATCCTCACCAGAAGTGGCCCTATTTACAGGACGCTGAGAGAGGTTAAGGCAGTGGGCTGAGAGGGGTCATACACTATTTTGAGAGGAGGCCTGCTTCTTGGGCTCTAGCCTAGAGTAAAGTGTCCTCCCCTTGCCGTCAACTATACTCATTATACGATGCAATGGTATTAGGGTGCCATCGTCTAGTATGATATACCCTTTCTTCAGCACGGTTATTCTAGATAAAGGTATCTCTCTCAGCCTTGCACTACCGCCCCCTCTTTCAATTATTGTCACGTATCCTCCCTCCTTGTCACCATGGCTGTACATGATTTTTGCCAGGGCTAGCCATATGTCCCCGGGCCTCAAAGGCCTACCCCCTATAACTGCTTGTTGGAGAACAACCGGAGGCGTCCTATCCTGCCTCCCCGTCCTTCCTCCCATATTCTCATACCGTAACTTGTCCTAGAGCCCCTCTCGGACCCCCTAGGGCCATTACCCTGCATCAGTTATTTTAAGTAATCCCTGTTCCCTGCGGCTTTGCCGGGGTTGGGCAGCATCAACACTGTAGATATATTGTTGGGGGTGTGTGCTGGCTGGAGGTGAGCGATCTCGGTACAAATTCCTCTTGACTACGTATGCGTAAAAAGCGGCGTCCTATGTCCGAGATGCCAGGGTTTAGTTGATAGTGGTGTTGTTGATGAAAGAGAGATTGATGTTATGAAGGCATTGATAGAACTAGAGGAATCTGAAGGTGTGCAGCTGCTCCGCAAGGCTACATACTACAAGACGTATTTTGTGGACAATAACTTCGCGATCCTAGTGATGGATTTAGGTGTAGGAGTTAGCGTGCCAGTGTTTACGCGATACGCTAGGGACCTTGAGCAGAGATTGAAGGGTAAGTTAGGTATGCGTGTCAAGATTATACCTAAGGCTAACGATGTAAGAGGCTTAGCTATTCACCTACTCTATCCGGCAAGAGTGCTCGGCGTTAACACTGTGTGGCTTCCTGACGGTAGCATAGAGTATGTTGTGAGAGTGACGAAAAGAGATGAAAGGAGAATGGGTAGGGCTAAGGAGGTTTATGAGAGAATCCTTTCAGAGATGCTCGGGAAGAAAGTACACATAAAATCAGGCTACTAGCCGCGGGGGAGTGTCCACTACAATCCATACAGCCTACCATGCACCTATCTCTCTCAGCACAAGCGACGCGTACATCCCCCTCTCCATGCAAAACCTCGCAACCAGACGCCCCTCGTCAACCATGTCTAGGCTAGGGCTTGTCACTTGGGTGTAGATAGGCCTCCAGTAGCCGTGCACGCGCGGAACCAGGCGCGGTGGATTCCTAAGATCACTGGCTGTGAGGCCCGCGTATTCAAGCGCCCTCGCCAACAGCTCCCCGGCCTCATCCTTAAGAGTCAACGGCTCTCCAATGCCAGGCACCCACGCCAGCGGCCTTGAGCCTTTCAAGCGTTCTCCGCTTAGGGGCTTGGTTAAGGGGTACCCCTCCCTTATCCGAAGTGACAAGTATATGTTAAATATGTATGCTTGTAGTGCTGATACGGCGATTCTCTTAACATGGTGTGGTATTGACCTATCTATGTTCTTGCCGTGCAGAATAGCCTCTGCTATGCGGCGCTCGTAGAGTCTTGTATGACTGCACTCCTCGCTTACCCATAAAAGCCTTCTGCACTTTATCGACATGGGTGATTCATCTGGGTAATCAGAGTCTAGTAGTTCCAGGAGGAGGCTCCTCCTATCGTTGATTAACATTATTTTCCCAATGATGTGGCTATTAGGTCTGCGCGTACCGAAGCGTTGATAGGCGTAGTAGGCGGGCAGCCTCGCGCTAAACACGTATTGGATAGCCTGCATTACCTCCTCTAGGTTATCTAAGGCTTCAAGTATGACGATGAAGCAGTTACCTCTCATAAGGTTCCTTGAAGGACAATGGGCGGTTTTGGCTAGGAGCCTAGCCCAGACCCTGCCCGGCACTGTTACTAGGGGGCGGGCTTGTCCGGGTTCACATTTCATGCAGACAACCTGTAGTGTTGTAGCTTCGGCATCCTTAAGCCCATATATTAACGGTTGCACGGCCACCCCTATCCTTCTGGCTATGCTTCGTGCGGCATCAATGCTGGCCTCCCCCCTCTTCACCATGAGGTAGATGCAGTAGTGTCCCTGCTTCCCAGCCATACCTGGGATCTCGGAGCGGTACTGCTCCATGACTATAAAGCTGCGTTCGCGGGGAGACGCTATCTTCGCGTAGGTCTTTTCGGGAAGGAGTCTATACAGCATGCCTACGAGTAGATCAAGAGGCCTTGTCGCCGGCTGAAAAACCTCCTGTACCACGCTGCCCGTGAGAGCCTTTTCCATCTCCTTGGGGACCCTCGTAATGTGCATGGGATGGCCCAGGCCTTAGCGTATGCTGGGTTAAAGCAGCTTTAGCCCGCCCGTCACCTGGTCGATGAGAGGGGTGGGTCCAGGCCCTACAGCGACAGCTGTTCTTGTCCCTGGGGGTATCTGCGTAAGGCCAGCATCGGCAATTATGACTGCTGGCAGGCCTATACGCAAGGCTTTCTCGTATACTTCCATAAGCTCCTTTTCACCACTAACCCTCACCACCACCTTCTTTTGACCACTTCTTCTCCACTCCCGGAGCCACAGCCTCCACTCGTCTCTTCCACTGTCAAGTATGAGAAATACGGCCTCCACCGAGGCATGCGCCGCCTGCGCAGCTATTTTCCCCTTTCCCATGTCAAGATCGGTTCTCACTGCTATCACTTGCTTGTAGTCACTCCTAGCAGCCAACATGCTGTTAGCCCTAGGCTCTTCCAGCTATCCTGATACTGGCTGTAATAAACTCGTTTCCTCTAGGAGGCTTAGAGGCTTCGAAAGCCTATTTTTAGGCGTATGCTAAGGAGACTCCTCCGGGGCTTAGGCTATGGCGCTGGAGCTTGCCGTGCAGAGGAAGATAAGCATCGTTGACGTGGCTAGGGTACCTACATGCACTAGTTGCGGTAGGCCTATCGCTCCATGGGAGAAGGGAGTAGCCTTCCTCTGTCCTGGATGCGGCGAGGTGGTAATCTGGAGGTGTGCTAGTTGCAGGAAGCTTGGCGTCACATATAGATGTCCTAAATGCGGCTTTGAAGGCCCTTAATTAGCGCGTCTTTCCACCAACTCTACTGAGCGGTGGTGGAACCCCTCTGCAACGGTTACGTGATTAGGCTCGGGCCCGGATCCGCGTGAGGTGTTATGGCTTATGGCCAGGGTGCTTGTAGTTGTCTCGGTCTATCCCTCCGACCCAGGCATAGACCTTGAGGGCTTAGTGTCAACTATAAAATCGAAGCTTCCTTCAGACTATGAGGTGGCACGCTACGATAAAGTTCCAATAGCCTTTGGGCTTAACGCGTTGAAGATGTACCTTATAATGCCCGAGGAGAGCGAGGGAGGTACTGCAAGGCTTGAGGAATTACTGAAGAGTGTTGAGGGTGTTGAGGAGATAGAGGTAGAAGCCGTTCATAGAATATCTCAGTATTAATAGCGTTCGGTTAAAGAAGAGACCACCCTCCTAAGCATTAATGCTGCCTTCTCCCACCCATATTCTCTTCCACAGAGGAGCCGTACTGTCTCCAGCATCTACCAGCCCCTTTTTTCCCTCATCGGAACTCTTTTGTCGTGAACTGGGATGGTATTGTTCACGCCTGGGATCCTGCGCTGAAGCCGGAGTACTCGTCTTGCTCGCCCTGCTGGGGGACTAGTGGCAGGTAGTTATTAAGGCCAGTCTAAGTTTCCACTTGACTATCTGGGTAGGATTGTGGGAGTAAACATTCGTGAGATCATCCCGTCTACTGCCGTGGAGAATATTGATTTAGACAGCTTAAGGTACAAGGTTATAGCGGTGGATGCCTATAATGCACTATACCAGTTTCTAGCAGCTATAAGGCAGCCTGATGGAACCCCTCTCATGGACTCTAAGGGGAGGATAACAAGCCACCTAAGTGGCCTCTTCTACCGTACCATAAACCTATTTGAGCATGGTTTGAAAGTGGTGTACGTGTTTGATGGTAAGCCCCCCGAGATGAAAAAGGGTGAGATAGAGAGAAGGAGGAAGCTTAGGGCCGAAGCTATGCAGAAGTATATGTATGCGGTTAGTCGTGGCGAGATAGAGGCTGCCAGGAGATATGCGCAGGCTAGCTCGACGCTGACGTCGGAGATGGTTAATGATGCTAAACGTCTCCTAGAGGCCATGGGAATACCCTACGTCAACGCGCCCGCCGAGGGCGAGGCTCAGGCAGCGTTTATGACGAGGCGTGGTGATGCATGGGCTACTGCCAGCCAGGATTATGACTCTCTGCTCTTCGGCTCTCCCAGGCTTGTCAGAAACCTCACCATCACGGGCAAACGCAAGCTTCCACGAAAGAACATATATGTAGAGATCGCTCCCGAGCTAGTGATGCTAGACAAGCTGCTCAGAGAGCTGGGGTTGACGAGGCAACAGCTCATAGTGCTCGGCATACTAGTGGGTACTGACTACAACCCAGAGGGTGTGAAGGGTATTGGCCCCAAGACAGCGCTACGCATGGTTAAAAGCTATCGTAGCATAGAGAAGCTTCTCGAAGCAATACGTCCCAAAATGAGCGAGGACCCAGTAAAGATATACGAGTACTTCCTGAACCCGCCAGTTAACGAGGACTATAAGCTTGAATGGAGGCAGCCAAGAGACGAGCAGGTATACAAGATTCTAGTAGATGAACATGACTTCAATCCCGAGCGTGTCAAGAATGCGTTAAATAGGTTAAGGAAGGCTTACAACGAGCATATGCGGGGTAAACAGATGGGTCTCGATGCATGGCTGAAGCCTGGTAGGGCCTAAGCCGTACTGGATCCGTCAACCTGGTACGGTGAATGAGAGCCTAAGGATACCATTAAGAGTCTTTTTGGCGGGCTTATTCTCTCCACCCGTATCTCCCTATGAGTGGTACGAAGAGGCAGGGGGTTATCTTGCTGTACTTGAGCTTTCCCTCCTCACTCTTCACTATGAGGTATAGGTGTTGCAGGTACTTGTCGCCTATAGGTATTATGATACGCCCTCTGGGCTTCAGCTGCTCGGCCAGCGGCGGGGGGAGATGAGGTGCTGATGCAGTAACTATTATACGGTCAAAGGGTGCTGCCTCGCTGTAGCCTAGGGTACCGTCTCCCTCAACTACAGTAACCCTGTCAGCATATCCGGCACGCCTCAGGTTTCTCCTTGCAAGCTCCACGAGGCCTTTTATCCTCTCCACGGTGTACACGTGCCCCCACTCCTCTCTTGGCGCACTGCTAGGAGCAACTACTTCAGCCATTACGGCTGCATGGTACCCGGAGCCAGCCCCTATCTCAAGCACCTTATGGCCTGGTTTAAGCTCAGCGAGCTCCGTCATGAGAGCAACCATGTGAGGTGCGCTTATCGTTTGCCCAAAACCTATTGGGAGAGGTGTGTCCTCGTAGGCAAGCTCTACCAGCTCCTCGGGAACAAAGAGCTCACGGGGGACTCTCAGCAACGCGTTGATCACGTGCTCCGACCTAGCATAACCCTCCCTGACCAGCTTCTCCACAAGGGCTCTACGCCTCTCCTCAAACATTATCTACACACCCTTCCCATAGCTTTCCGGAGTCCACCATGGCTGAGCCAGCGGCATGCTCTAGCCAAATGTTTTCTAATCCAGTTACACCCCTTATCTAGGTGGGGTTGCAATGCATGGAAAGATTCTGCTTTAGTCTAGTAGCCTGCAAGGGTCACCCCAACGTTGAGGCTGACCACCCTTCTACCTTGGAGCTTGAAAGAGATGAAAGATTAGGGGTAAGGGGCGACTGCATCGTCTGTGTTGGCTGTAGGCAGAGGAGGAGTACTCCATCGCCTTCCGAGTGCGCTAGGCTTAGAGGCTTAGCAAAGCTCTATCTAGTGGCGGCGCCTCTCGAGTCTATGAAGATAGAGTATGTGGAAGTGAACGGTTTCTCGCCCGCAAGCAAGGCTAAGAGAATCATAGTGAGGAAGAGCAGTGTTAGACACGACAGCGTGATTGTGAACGCGTCGCTCAGCTCCAGGGACTTAAAACAGGAGCTTAAAGGAGCGCTCCGAAGCAGTTTTACCATGTGCTTTGGCCTATTAATCACCTACACGCCCAGCTTCGATATCGACTCTGAAAATATACTTGCCAGGAGCATAGTCGAGGACCCTTCTAACCTCTCTAATAAATAGCCGAGCTGGTAGCTTTAGATCGCTGACAACTTCACGCTCCTCTCTCCCGACTCTGTACAAGTGTATCATACAGCCTCTGGGGCTGCAAAGCTTGTAGGCGTGGGGCAGAAAGTTTTGGGATGCATGTGGCAAATCCATTATAATCCGTGTAAATATTGGTGGCAGGAGCCTTGGCAGGAGTCGAGCATCACTATTCACGACTACTATGGGTGTGGCTAGCCTCCCTTCATTCAAGTGCATTGAGTGTATGAGTGATCTTGTCGCATGAACATTTATGTCGTTGGCTACTATGAGCTTAGCCTTGCCCTTTGCTGCTATATGTAGTGTAAATCCTCCAGCCCCAGCAAACATGTCAAGTACTATCTCGGCCTCCTTCACCCTCCTGGATAAGCGTTCGTGCTCGCTGGCGAGCCTAGGATTCATGTATACTCTACCCAAGGGCACGAGGAATTTTATCCCGTATTCTACGTGTATGACCTCGCTCAGCTCCTCTCCCGCTAAGTGGACAAGCTCCGGGACCCTATGCCTACCCCTCGTCTGTACCTTACCGTAAACAGCCCTTATACCCGGCACAGTGTCCAGCAATGATCTCGCTATACTCCTCCAATAATCTAGGGGCTTCCTCTCAACATCTATGGACACTATTGCGGCAGGTCCTATAGTAACGTATGAACGTGGTGGTGCTTCACGGAAGATTCTCCTACAGCACACCTCAACGACTTCAACAGTTGTGCTGCACTCTTCTCCTAGCTCTCTAATAATCCTCTTCGCTGCCTCCACGTCTTCAACCACGAATAGGGGCGTCTTTAGCCTGACATGTTGGCGGCTGCATGGCTTATACCCCTTCCTCATTACCGGGTAAATCTTGGCTCTAGCCCTTTCACCGCAGGCAGGGGATACGAGCACGCTAAGGCAGTGGTCGAGGGGTCTCTCCTTGCCTGGATTACGCTCTGCATGCATCTATGCTAGACCCGACCTTGAAGGCGCCTTGAAGGTGGCTAGAGAAGCTTTCCGCGTGTTAAGTGGGCTGGGCGTTAGTACGTACTATGACATCTCTATTGCGGGCATTTTGGAGGGGCCCGCCATAGACCTTAGGCTTCGAAGCGTGGATCTTGTTGTCGTGATCGGGGGTGATGGGACTCTTCTCAGGCTTCTTCAACTACTCGGGTCTAGTACGCCCCTCCTATATCTTATAAAGTATGGCAGGAGGGCATTCCTCTTTGACGACGTGGGTCTCGATGAAGCATTAGCTGGGATAGAACGTGTGGTTAATGGGCGCTACAACATTGATAGGTATAGGAGGTTGAGGCTAAGATATCGTGGCATGGAAATGCTGGCCTTAAACGAGGCCGCTATACTAGCGCTTGGCTCCAAGACGGTAAGCCTTAGGATACAGGTAGGTGACGAGATTGTTTATCGGGGGATGGAGGGTGATGGAGTAATAATCTCGACCCCCATAGGCTCGACGGCCTACAATTATAGTGCAGGAGGACCCGTCATACACCCCTCCCTCGACGCTATAAGTATAACTCCAGTAAATAGCCTAGGGAGAAGTGCAGGACCCCTAGTAGTGCCAGGCAGCGCTACCATACGCGTGCTGGTCGAGCACACCATAAGACCGGTAAAACTCATCGTTGACGGTGTTGTAGAGAAGCCCTTACATAAGGGCTCGATCATAGAAGCGTCACTAAACGGTGCACCAGTCCACATAGTAAGGCTCAGCGGTGAGAGGAGGATCAAAACACCATGGATCTAATACTAGTGCTTGACACTACAGCATTCATAGCGAAACTCCCCCTCTACTCTCCACCCATAGGCGTAAAACAATACACCACAAGCCTCGTCATAGAAGAGGTTAAAGACCGTGAAAGCCTAGAGGCACTTAACACCATAACAGAACTCGGAAGAGTAAGCGTAACCGATCCGTCCCCCAGCTATGTCGAAAGGGTTAGGGAGGAGGCAAAGAGGCTCAAGATGCTAAGGAAGCTATCCAGCACGGACATATCCGTGGTAGCGCTAGCCCTCGAACTAAAAGAACGCGGTCAGGGGGGCGGAGGAGAGGTAGTACTAGTAACTGATGACTACGCGGTGCAAGCATTAGCTTCCCATTTAGGCCTAAAATTTCAGCCCATAAGAACGCGGGGAATAAGCCTCCAAGAGGGTAAAAGGCTAGCATAGAGCATTGGAGACCGCATCGGGAACGCGGATCATTAGACCATTTTACCCTACACGTTCGCCCTCGCTGAAGAACCCCTACGCTGTATTCGAAACTATGCCCGAAGCCCCTGGAAGCAGTTATACATGCTGCCTCACGTCCTAGCAAGCAACTCTATATTACGCAGATCCTCCTTAATCACGCTAACATAGATGACGCCCTGCATCTCAAGCTTCATTAGCTCGTGTAGAAAGTCCGAGAACGACAATGTCAAATACTTTTCTCGTAGAGCCCTATATACCTCTATGTCCTTTGCACTCCCCCCGCGGCGCTCAAGCTCCTCTACAATAGCATAGTAGAGGGGGGTTGTACGCCACGGGGCTAGGGAGCGGGGCATGCGGTAACCCCTCAGCCATAAGCTGTGCAAGTTCTTATGTGTATATTGTGGGTCTTATGTGTATTAGCTTACTCCCCGGCAGCTGCTGCCTGGCCTTCTGGTACCATTCTTCATAGAACTTAGCCATGTCCGGTGTTATGCTGGGCTTAATGGTCTCGAGCGCCTGTGTGAAATGCCTCATGTGTATCTTGGTAGCATTTATGTCTTCTCTCAGAGCAAGCATTGCAGCCTCTCGAGCTAGTGCTGCTAGGTCCGCTCCACTATAGCCTTCAGTACGTATCGCCAAGAGCTCCAAGTCCACATCCTCTGCTAGTGGCATTTTTCTCGTGTGTATTCTCAGTATCTCCAGCCTTGCCTCCTTGTCCGGCGGGGGAACATATATGACTTTATCAAACCTGCCGGGCCTAAGCAGTGCCGGGTCGAGAATATCCGGCCTATTGGTGGCGGCAACAACGACGACATTGCTAAGAGGTACTATGCCATCAAGTTCGGCTAGCAGCTGATTAACGATCCTATATGTGACACCGCTTGTATCATATACTCCGCGCGTCTGAGCAATGGCATCGATCTCGTCGAAGAATATTATCGCGGGAGAATGTTGCCTAGCTTTCCTAAATATCTCTCTTATCATCTTCTCGCTTTCGCCTACCCATTTGCTTAGTACTTCTGGCCCCCTCACGGCTATGAAGTTTGCACCGCTCTCTGTGGCCGCCGCCTTAGCCAACAGCGTCTTACCGGTGCCCGGAGGCCCAAACAAGAGAACACCCTTAGGCGGTGTGATGCCTAGCCTTCTGAAAGTTTCTGGGTGTTTGAGGGGCCACTCAACAGCCTCCCTCAACTGCTGCTTAACATCACCCAAACCACCAATATCATCCCAATGAACCTCAGGAACCTCAATATAGATCTCCCGCAGCCCGCTTGGAACAATTTCGCGTAAAGCTGCCATGAAGTCCTCCATCCTTATCTCCATGGACTCTAGGATCTCTGATGGAATATGCTCCTCTGAGAGATCTATCATTGGAAGGTAGCGTCTCAGCGCTCTCATTGCAGCCTCCCTAACCAGCGCCGCTAAATCGGCGCCGGTATACCCTCTAGTTATCTCGGCAAGCCTCTCGAGATCCACGTCGCTGCTCAAGGGCATGTTTCTCGTATGTATCTGCAGGATCTCAAGCCTGCCCTGCTTATCTGGCAAGGGGATTTCGATCTCTCTGTCAAATCGCCCGGGCCTCCTTAATGCTGGGTCAAGTGCGTTAGGCCTATTGGTTGCAGCTATTACCATCACGTCACCTCTACTCTCAAGCCCGTCCATCAACGCGAGAAGCTGAGCCACAACACGCCTCTCCACCTCGCCGACAACCTCATCCCTCTTTGGCGCGATAGCATCTATCTCGTCAATGAATATTATGCTGGGAGAATGCTTCTTTGCCTCCTCAAAGATCTCCCTCAGCCTCTGCTCGCTCTCGCCGTAGTACTTGCTCATGATCTCGGGCCCGTTGATTGCCATGAAGTATGCGTTGGTCTCGTTGGCGATAGCTTTGGCCAAGAGAGTCTTGCCTACGCCAGGAGGCCCGTAAAGCAGAACACCTTTAGGTGGCTCGATCCCCAACCTCTTAAAGACCTCGGGGTGTTTCAGGGGAAGCTCGATAAGCTCCCGCACCTTCTGTATGATATCCTTCATACCACCTATATCCTCATAGGTCACCCTAGGTATCTTACCCTGTTCCACAGGCTTTTCGAGAACAATGATGTTAGTGTCGTGCGTGATCATGACAACGCCGCCGGGCTTGGTCTGGACAACAACGAAGGGAATAGGCTGGTTGAGCACCGGGACAACAACGGTATCACCTTCAACAATAGGCCTATCCACAAGCTTCTTCCTCACATACTTTACGAAACCAGAGTCAATAGTTATAGAGAAGTTTGCTGGCGCAAGCCTAACCACAGCAGCAGGCTGGACAACAGCCTTACGGACAACGACTTTATCGCCGATGCCAACGCCAGCATTCTTCCTTATCAAGCCATCCATACGTATAATATTCTGCCCCCTATCCTCAGGATAGCCAGGCCACACTATAGCAGCAGTCCTCCTCCTCCCCTCAATCTCAACAACGTCGCCGGGCTCGACTCCAATCATACGGAGAACATCAACATCAACCCTAACCTTCCACTTGCCCACATCCTTCTGCTTAGCCTCAGCAACCCGCAGCACAACTTCCCTCCTTCGTCTACTAGAACTCACAATCGACATGAACCCTTTCCCTCACCCGTCAAACACTCCCTAGAACACTCCTCCCCCTTTTCTACTAAGCCCTAAACATTGCAAAATAAACCCTTAGAGGAAGAGTAAGGGCTTCCAGAGAGTCCTCCTTCATGCTAGGAGGGAACGTGGGACCCGTTACGTGAAGGGCAAGGCTATCGGGGCAGCTCTCCTGAGACGCGCTGGCGGCAGGATCCTCACGTCCTCTAGCCCCCAACCATAGAGAGGGTAGGGATCATGGTGTAGCCCTACCTTATGCCAGTAACTGAGATAAATGTGTGGAGCGCCCTCAAGCTCCTACCTTCATAGGAGGGTGTCGATGAAGTGAGAGGTGCCTGGGTTAAGGCAGCTTACACGCTTGAGGTTTACGGGTTTCGGTTGCGTGGCGATGGCCTGGTTGTGGTTGAGGGCCTGGTTCTGGCTCCCTTTAAGGCTTTAGGGATAGCTTTACTCGAGGTTTCCCTCTCCATCATATTGCTTGCGGCCTCTGCAAGACTACACCTAGATATTCCCGGACTTCCTGTCCCGTTTACCCTGCAAACCCTTGCACTACAGTTTCTGGCATGCGTGCTGGGTGTGAGGGCTCCCAGAGTACTGTTGGCCTACCTAGCTCTCGGCCTCGCTGGCGCACCCGTTTTCGCCCATGGTGGTGGCCCTGGCTACGTACTATCACCCAGCTTCGGCTACCTTCTAGGCTTCCCTATAGCAGCCTATGTTGCTGGGATGCTTGCAAGACCCGCAACGTATCGTAGGCTACTGGCCGCGTCGCTTACATCCCTAGTTCCCGTATACGCCCTGGGCGCCTCCTGGCTCGGTGCCTGGATACATTACTCTGCTGGCGTCGGGCTACTAGAGTCTTTGAGGAAGGCTGTGGTTACTGGCATGCTGGTCTTCATCCCCTGGGACGTGTTTAAAGCGTTCATGGCAGCTGCCCTAAGCATCCCCGTCCTAAGGGCTTATAGGGCCATTCGATGAACGTGGGGGATAGTAAGGGTATTAGAGGGCTGGCCGAGGCTCGTGGCTGGAGGGTGCGGTGAGCTTTGGCTGCTGGCGTTGATGTAGTTGAGCTACTTAGGCCTAGTGGTGCTGAGAGGCTTATGGTTGAGGGCCTGGAGGGGTACGAGTTCTATATTGTTAGGGATAAGCGTAACCCCCTCATAGGCAGGAGAGAGCTTGAGCTTGTAGTGTTGCATGTGGGTAAGCCTACGCCTAGCAGGCTTGAGCTACGCTACAAGCTCTCCAAGGCCCTCGGGGTTCCTGTGGAGAAGCTCTTCATACGTAGCATTAGGAGCGAGTACGGTGTTGGGAGGTCTAGGGTCGAGGTTCACGTGTATGATAGTGTGGAGCGTGCATTAGAGTTTGAGCCGAAATACATCATTGAGAGGAATAAGCTTCCTGAAGAGGAGTAGGCTTAGGGGTGGTTGAGTGTGGCTAAGGAGTTGAAACTGTATGTTCACAGACTATACGAGTACGACTACGAGAAGGGTGTGCTGAGAAGAAAGAACAAGATATGCCCGAGATGCGGCAGCTTCATGGCATACCACCGTTACCCTACACCGAGGTGGCATTGTGGAGGCTGCGGCCACACAGAGTTCGTTAAGTAGCGTGCGTGCCGACCCTTCCACCCTCTACCCCAGCCTAGACTGGTCCCGTAGCATAATCGTCCTGGGAATCGAATCCACCGCCCACACCTTCGGAGTAGGCATAGCCTCTTCGAGGAAACCCTACATACTCGCCAACGTTAGAAGAAGCTATCAGCCATTAAAGGGCGGCATTCACCCAAGAGAAGCAGCCTCCCACCACGTGTCCGTCTCCGCCCAGGTCCTGGCCGAGGCTCTGGAAAAGGCTGGCGTAGGAATCTCCGAGATCAATGCTATAGCAGTGGCGCTGGGCCCAGGCCTCGGGCCAGCACTCCGTGTTGGGGCAACTATTGCCCGGGGGCTTGCAGCATACTATCGTAAACCCCTGGTCGCCGTAAACCATGCCCTGGCCCATATAGAAGTGGCCCGCTTCTACGCTGGCTTCGAGGATCCCCTTGTCCTCTACGTGTCTGGAGGAAACACCATGGTTACCGCCTACGCCAGGGGCCGCTACAGGGTCTTCGGTGAAACGCTCGACATAGCCCTGGGCAACCTCCTCGACACGTTTGCAAGAGAAGTGGGCCTCGCACCCCCCTACGTTAAGGAAGGCCTACACGCAGTGGACCACTGTGCCTTAAGGGCTCGTGAACCCTTATTGCTCCCCTACACGGTCAAGGGGATGGATGTCTCATATTCTGGCCTATTAACAGCCGCGCTGCGAGCCTGGCACAGGGTCCGTGGAATGGAAAGGCACTCTGTCTGCCTGGGATTAAGGGAGGTAGCCTATGGTGCTGCAGTAGAGGTTGCTGAGAGAGGGCTCATGCATACGCGTAAGAACGCTCTACTCCTAACAGGAGGTGTTGCGGCCAGCCCGGTGCTACAGGAGAAGGCAGGGATAATGGCTAAGCTCCACGATAGAAGATTCGCCGCCCCGCCTCCCGAGCTAGCCGGGGACAATGGGGCCATGATCGCGTGGCTTGGCCTCCTAAACTATCTTGCAGGCCTAGTAGTCGAGCCCGAGGAGGCCGTTGTAAGGCAGAGGTGGAGGCTGGACATGGTGGAGGCGCCTTGGAGGTAGACGAGTCGCGTGTGATTAAAACGTTTGAGGGCGCTGAGGCAATACTCTACGTTGTCAAGTGGATTGACGGGCTGGCCGTAGTTAAGAAGAGGATAGCAAAGCCGTATAGGAGCAGGGTTCTCGACGAGGAACTCCGTGCTAAGAGAACAGCAGTAGAGGCTAGAGCTATGAAGGCCTCTCTTGAGGCAGGAGTGCCCGCGCCAACCCCCTATCTCGTAGACTTACCCGGCACGACAATAGTCATGGAGTACATTGAAGGAACCACTCTGGCCGATGTTATAGAAGATAATCCCGCTAGGGGAGAGGAGGAGATGAGAGTTCTGGGCAGGATAACGGGCATGCTGCACGAGGCCAATATAGCTCATGGAGACCTAACCACAAGCAATGTGATCGTAGCCAAAAAGGGCAGCCTCGTCTTAATAGACTTCGGGCTTGCAAGCTTAAGGGCCGACGAACTAGACCAGGCAGTTGATGTACATCTATTAGCCCGAAGCCTTGAAGCAACACACCCCCATTACTCCGGAAGACTCCTTGAAGCATTCATGAAGGGTTACGGAGAGGTTAGAGGAGAGAAAGCCTCGAAGATGCTTGAGCTAGTGAGAGAGATAAGGCTTATGGGACGCTATAGGGAGGAGAGGCTTAAGAGGAGGGAGTAGCACATGGCAGCCACCAGGAGTGTGCTGCTGGCCACGGGGAACAGGCATAAGGTCGCTGAAATAGGCCTTGTCCTTGGCGATTGCGGCTACCGAGTGGAGACCGTAGAGGCCCCTAAGATAGAGCTTCAAAGCAATAGTCTGGAAACAATAGCTTCCACTGCAGCAGCCCTCGCATACCATGCTACAGGAAAACCAGTCGCAGTAGAGGATGCAGGCCTCTTCATTAAAGCCCTCAACGGGTTCCCAGGCCCCTATAGCAGCTATGTCTATAAGACTATAGGCTTAAAGGGCATACTCAAGCTCATGGCCAGCGAGGACAATAGAGAGGCATTATTCCGCTCAGTAATAGCCTACGCCGGGCCATGGGGGATCGTAGTGTTTGAGGGAGAGGTTAGAGGCATAATAGCCATGGAGGCTAGGGGGAGTCAAGGATTCGGGTTCGACCCCATATTCATACCCGAGGGCTCAACTAGAACGTTTGCGGAAATGAAAATCGAGGAGAAAAACAAATACTCTCACAGAGCCAAAGCAGCCAGGAAGCTATGCGAGTGGTTAAGGGAGAACTCACGCTTATTAGCTCCCGGATCATAACCCCCGCCAGCGGCTAGCCATCCTGGGGGCTGGGGCCCCCGAGCAAGCCGGGAGGCAGAAGAGGAGAACCGGGCGGGGAGGCCCAAAGCATAACTATCTTCCTGGCTCCAGCCCACCAGGCTTTGAGAGGTGTTGTAGGACGTGGCTGGAAAAAAGAGGAAGAAGGGTAGGTCTCACTCCACTAGGCCAGCAAGCCCTACAGTTCCGAAGTGGGTCCAGTACGACCCCGAAGAGATTGAGGAGATAATCGTTGATCTTGCCAGGAAGGGCTATGGGCCAAGCATGATAGGTATAGTGCTGAGAGACCAGTTCGGCATACCACTGGTTAAACCCATACTGGGCAAGAGCATAAGCCAGGTGCTAGAAGAGAGATGCATCACCCCCGTGGTGCCAGAGGACCTCTTCAGGCTAATAGAGAAGGCTATAAACCTGAGAAGGCATCTCGAGGAGCACCCTAAGGATACGCCAGCCAAGAAGGGGCTACTAGACCTGGAGGCTAAGATAAGAAGGCTCGTCAACTACTATAAGAGAGTAGGTAAGCTTCCGGCCGACTGGAAGTATGATCCAAACCAGGCCAAGCTAATCGTTGCCGGCGGCCTCTATAGGGAAGGTGAGTGCCGTCGAGGCTAGCTAGGGGCTGAAGAAACAGTCTATCAGGAACCCCTTGACCCACTACGCCTCGGGAAATAGCGTTGGCCGGGAACTAGGCTGGCCTCCACCCCACTAGCCCGTTTTTCTCCACTCTCTCCGCAAGCCCAATCACTTCAAGCCTCTTCAAGTGCGCCAGCGCCTCTCCCACAGCGAAGAACTTCTCGGCTGGAGAGTAGTCGCTCCATGAACGGTGCTTCGTCCTCCACTTAACCATTTTAGCTGCCATGTATCCTGTGAGGAACTTCTCTCTAACGAGAAGGCCATGGATCTCGTGTAGCCTCTTCTCATGGTGTCTTCTCAGCTGGGCTGCTCTAGCCGCTACATCGCGTATTGGTTCTCGGTGGCCTGGAAGACCCAGAACTCCAGTGAAGCCTCTCTCTATACGCTTCAAGGTCTCCATATAGTCCCCTAGAGGATCTGCATCGAGATCGTGGAGCAGTATGTGGGGCGTTATATCTCCTAGAAGTGCATCCCCCGTAAACACTGTGTTGTTTACTGCGAGAAGTATGTGGCCTGGGGTATGGCCTGGTGCTGCTACTACGCTGAACTCCACTGTGCCAGCACGCAGCAAGTCTCCGTCAGTGACAGTATTCCACTTGTACTCTAGGAGAGCATTGTAGGCTTCCAGCATGCGGACTGCAGGATGCTGCCGTAGTATCACCTCAGCCTCTCCAGCCGGGACCCCGCTCCAGCGATAGATCTCGACCACTGATGACACAAAGTTCTCTACACCATTCTCCAAGATCCTCCAATCATCCCTCCCCATGTAGAGTGTAGCCGAGGCCAACTCGCCGAGAAGCGGGGTCATGGTTACATGGTCTACATGGAAGTGTGTAGCGATCACCCCTCTAACACTGCAGGGGCTGACACCATGAAGCTTCAGTGAGCGAAAGAGGCTTCGTGCGGCAGTGGCCGTGTAGAATCCTGGATCGATAATCCACACCTCCTCATCACCGACAATATAGGTGTTTACATGGCCTATCCCAGGCAGGGGAACAGGTATTCTGG
>QNYQ01000015.1 GCA_003978665.1 Hyperthermus sp. | reverse complement strand
AGGCTGTGAGCCACTAGTACTGTTACTGCTACGGGCTTCCTCCCCAATACTATGAACGGCTTATAGCCCGTGGCGACCCCTCTGAAAGGCTCTACTACGGTCACATTATAGGATAATACAGCACTACCGCATCCACCCTTCACGCTCACATCAATAGCTCCGCTGACTGATGATGCTAGAACTGCTAGAGCGAGGACACTTAGAGCCATCAACCCGTATCTGCTCATCAACGGTCTCATGCCTTCCCGGAGGAGGTGGTGCCCGGGGCCCTATTCTCTCAAGCTAGCCTTGCCTTGGCCGTCCCGGGAGACTTACACCCCTCCCGGTACTGGTGTATGCTATCTGCATTAAAGTGTGCTTAGCCGCCTCCTCAGCCCCGGCGCTGGCTAGCAGTCTTCTCGCGAGAATGCCGGCGAGCTCCACGATCCTCTTGAGCACTCTTACCTCCTCCCCTTCATAGCCCAGCTCCTCGGCTTTCTCTAATAGTCTCGCTGCAAGCTCAAGCTCGTTGAACGCTATCCTTCTCAACTGTAGTATTTCCCCTCTTCCAAGCCTAGGCTTGGCGGCCATCCTCCTTAACGCTTCAAGGACGCTGTAGGGTTGAAGGCTCGCTATCTGCGCTAATAGCACGTTCAACTCCACGTCGACTTCACCGTCTCCGCCCCTCTCTTCGGTAGGGCTCACGCCCCTCTCGTACATCTCCAATGCGTCCAGCACAGCACTAGAGTCTAGAAAACGCCACCAGTGTTGGCTGCCGCTCCGGTAAGAAGTCTCAATAACACCGTAGTCTCTCTCAAGTGCCCGAAGGAGCATGGAGGGATTATAGTCTATACCCCACGCCTTCAGACGGGCCGCCACCTCCCTATAGCTGAAGTCTCCTAGGCGTAGCCCGTGCCTTGGGGCGTGAAAGGCTGCGTCAACAGCGGCACGCAGCACTATATAGGCCCTCTCCCCGTACTCCGCCAGGAACTCAAGCACTCTATCGCGTAAGGATCCCGGGCTGCCGGCGGCTGGTTCTCTACCGTCTCTTTCAGCCATCCCTCCCCTCAGCAGCGGTCCCCTCCCAGCCTCTAGTGTGCTGTCCCTGGTAGATTGCTTGTACCCTAGATGGCCACATGGGCTTCTAACATGGCTGCAGTACTACCCTCGTATATCCAGCCCCAGCTCCTTCCTCACGGTCTCGGCCAAGGAGCTGAGCACGCTACTAGCCCTGACCCATCTGTCTCCTGACGGGTTGAGGTTTAGGGTGATGGGTGTAATAGCTATTGCCTGCTCCACGTTGACAGCGTATACGTCTGTCTCGGGCTCAGGGTCTACCCGTGTACCGTAAAGCCAGTAGTACTTCTTGCCCCTGGGGTCGTGGAGAACACTAACCTTCTGGAGAAACTTCACTCTCGCAGCCTTAACCACCTTGACGGGCGTGTTGGCTCTCACACGGCGGGGGAAGTTTATGCTTAGTACATCCGTTCCCTCAGGCATGCCGTTTGAGAGGATCCAGGTAATAATGCTGCGTATTATACCTGCAATCCGCCTCCAAGTCTCCCTATCTTCTTCGAGCTCTGAGGCATCGTCTACATTAGCGGAGAAGGCCACTCCGGGTATTCCCAGCAGCGCGGCCTGGGCGGCTGCACCAATAGTGCCGCTTGACAATATTACCTGAATACTCGTGTTATCCCCTATGTTCACGCCGGATGCTACGAGGTCAAAGTAGGGGCTTAGCTCCTCAAGCGCCAAGTATATCACGTCGCTGGGGGTACCGTTGGTCACATATACGGTAGTGTCCCAGAGCTTCAGCCGGACCACTCGGAGAGGCTTATGTATTGTAATCCCCAGCCCACTAGCACTCTTAGGGGTCTCCGGGGCGAGGACATATACCCTCCCAACCTCTCGGACAGCCTCGTAGAGCAGCCTTATCCCTGGACTATGTATACCATCATCATTGGTTACCAGGATTCTTGGCGCCGAGGCCAAAACCCTTCCACCAACCCCTCATCCAAGGAAAAGCCCCATGCTGCAGGAGTTAATGTACTGCATGGCCGGGATTAAAAAGAGGTTCAAGGCGAATCCCTAGGCAGCCAACACGCTAAAAACGGTAGCCGAGGCTTCATCAGCTTAGGCTCCGGGTGCCCTTAGGGCATGTCGAGGAGAATTCTCGCCGTAATAGTGGTGGCTGCTGCAATTATTGCACTCTACCTCTCGACTCTTAGCGGCAGTGGACCCGTAAGGGTTAGGGCCGCCACGACAACCAGCCTCTACGCTACTGGACTCCTAGACTACCTCGCCAGCAGCTTCTCCAGGCAACACCCTAGTATACGGGTAGAGTTCATAGCGGTGGGAAGCGGCCAAGCCCTACGCCTAGCCTCGCGGGGGGACGCATGCCTCGTACTAGTCCATGCTCCCAGCTTGGAGAAGAAATACATTAATAGCGGCGTAATAGTGAGGGAGGGCTTCCTAGCATACAACTTCTTCGCGGTAGTAGGCCCCTCAAGCGACCCGGCTGCAGTGAGGGGGGCGGAGAGCATTATAGACGCGTTTAAGAGGATCTACGAGTCGGGGGAGAATGGAAGAATCCTCTTCATTAGCCGTGGAGACCGCTCGGGAACCCATACGAGAGAACTTAGCATTTGGAGGCTTGCAGGACTCGATCCCAGAGGGAGACCATGGTATCTTGAGAGCGGGCAAGGCATGGCGGAGACCCTGGTCATGGCCGAGGAGAAGGGAGCCTATACGCTGACGGACATGGGGACCTTCCTCAAGCTTAAAAGAGAGGGTCTCCTACCGGACCTCGAAGTCCTCTACACTAATGTAAGCGAGCTAATAAACATCTACAGCGTTTACCTGGTCTCATCCTGCAAGGGTAGAGAGGCCAGGGGAGCAGAAATGTTTGCGGACTTCATTCTCTCGCACCAGGAGCTGGTAGAAAACTATGGGGTAGCCGAGTACGGGGCCCACCTCTTCTACCCCGCAAACAAATCCCCATACAACCTCACAGAGCTATGGAATAAACTATCCACACTGCCCTAAAGACCCTCGAAGGATCAAGACACCTCCGGCATTCTTGATTTAAGAGGCCGGGGATGAAGCCTGGGGGAGGAGAACTGGTGGTGGCGTGTGCCTAGGGCAGTGTTTATAGTCGAGGATGGTGTAGACGACTTTGAGTTCTTCTGTGCCTTCCACAGGCTTAGGGAGGAGGGGTTCGAGTGTATTGTGGCCAGCCACTCCAAGTATAGTGACGTCCCTCTCTTCGATCCTGCAACGGGAAGGATCAGTGCTAGGCGGCGTAAAGTGAAGGGTAAACACGGCAGCGAGATAGAGGTTGACGCCTCCTATAAGGAGGTATTGGAGAGGCTGGATGAGTTCGACGTGCTCGTGGTCCCAGGGGGCAGGGGCCCCGAGAGGGCGAGACGCTACCCGGAGGCTGTCGAGATTGCACGCAGAATGTTCCAGGCGGGCAAGCCCATACTAGCAATCTGCCATGGCCCCCAACTACTCGCCTCGGCAGGAGTGCTTAGGGGCAGGAAGGTTACAGCCTACTGGGGCATACGCGACGACATGGTTAATGCTGGAGCAGAATACGTTGACACCGACGCTGTTAGAGACGGGAACCTTGTAACCGTTAGGCATCCTTCAAGGCTAGGCGAGGGCCTCAGGCTATTCACCAGGCTTCTACGCGAGAAAGGGCTCATAGAGTAAACACTAGCAAGCCCCCGGGAGGACGCGTACGGAAAAGAGCTAGTCACGCCTCCGGGCTCCAAGCCCTACACCGCTGCATCTAGCTATGCGTCCAGTATGAAGCTTCGGGGTTGGATGGGAGAAGAGGTATATGCTTAGGCTTGCTCCAGGGGGATCTCCCTGGAAGGGCTTGGTCTCTGCGGATGAGGTGGTAGGGACGTACCGTAGCACCCTCCCCTTGAGCTATGGAGGGGCTATGAGGATAGTGGAGCGACCCTGACGCGCTGCTTTCCCCGGGAGTTCTCTTCAAGCCTCGATTTTTACGGGGTAGCTGCCAAGTATCCTTAGGAATAGGCTCCTCCTGGCCGCCTCCTCTATGGCCTTTCTCACCCTGTTATCCATCCTGGTTCCCTCTAGGTCCACGTAGAAGTTGTAGTGCCATGGCTTGCTTGGAATAGGCCTAGAATAGATCATTTTGAGGTTGACGCCGTGCTTGGCGAATGGCTCGAGCCAATGGTAGAGGGCGCCCGGCCTGTCGGGTATCGCCGTCACTATGCTCGTCCGTGTAGCCTTCTCCGGCTGGTCCCTCCAGGCTAGTACTATGAAGCGCGTGTAGTTCTCGCCCTCGGATACATCGCTAGACAGTATGTTGAGCCCCATGGACTCTGCTGCCCTCCTGCTACATATGCAGCATCCCCCCTCGCTGGCTGCACGCTCGGCTGCATGGCTAGTGCTTGTCGTGTACACGACCTCAACGCTCTCTCCGAGCATTTCCCTAACCTTACCAAGGGCCTCGCCTACAGCGTGAGGATGACTATAGACCGGGCTCCTATGGTTCCCGCTGCACGCTAGCACTAGCTTAATCTTCAACTCTACTCCCGCATATATGTGAAGCATTCTCCTCGCCAGGTTATCCAGAGTCTCGCCTACAGGACCCTCCAAGCTATTCTCGACCGGGACAACGCCGTAGTCAGCCTCATAGCCCTCGACACTACTGAAGACCGAGGATATTGTAGGCACATCAATAAACTCCACCCCCTCATCCCCGAAGAAGAAGAGGGCAGCCTCGTGAGTAAAGCTATGGTGAGGCCCAAGGAACACAACCCTAACAGCCAATACGAGCCCGCCCCCAACAGACTGGTCTCCCAGAGGCAAGGAGGCCTACAAGCAACCTAAATAATACAGTGCACCGCTAAGGAACCATCAGTTTGAGCTTCTAGAGCATCACCCCAAGGAGAACTCCACGCAACAACAAAAATCCCAGCGGCGAAAGGGCTTCTTACGCACTACCCTCCACGGTTGCTTCAAGCATTTACTGCCAGGAGAAAACAATATTAGCATGGCTCAGCGCCCGGTCAGCCATAGGCATCTTCTCCCTCGCCTGGGCTCTGGAGGGGATGGTGATGGGTGGTTACCAAATTAGCGGGTCTTGACAAGCATGGGCCTCAGCTCTCCCCGCCTCTAAGGCCTCCTCTCGACAGTGTTGAGGTGTTGGATACAACGTTAAGGGATGGTGCCCAAGCAGCCGGGGTCTCGTTTACCCTTCAGGCGAAAGTGAGGATAGCCTTAGAGCTTGACGAGCTTGGCGTGGCGTTCATAGAGGGGGGATGGCCTGGAAGTAACCCTAAGGATGAGCTCTTCTTTAGGGAGATAAAGGATTATAGTTTGAGGAATGCTGCGATCGTGGCGTTTACTGCTACAAGGAGGAAGAATACTAGGGTTGACCGCGATAACAGTCTTGTTAAGATTATCGAAGCCGAAGTTGACTGGGCAACTGTTTTCGGGAAGTCATGGCTGCTTCACGTCACCCAGGTATTGAGGACAAGCCCCGAAGAGAACTTGAGCATGATCGCGGACACGGTCGAGTATCTTAGAGAGCATGGGATGAATGTGATATTTGATGCCGAACACTACTTTGACGGCTATATCGACAACCCCGAGTATGCTGTAGAGGTTTTGAGGGCGGCAGTCAGCGCTGGAGCTTCTAGAATAGTGTTGGCTGACACTAACGGGGGCATGCTGCCCCACATGGCGTATAGCATAGTGCGTGATACTTTGAGGCAGCTGCCTGGCGTCCGGCTGGGTGTTCACATGCACAATGACAGCGGTAATGCTGTTGCAAACACGCTTATGGGCGTGCTGGCAGGGGCTAGTCACGTGCAGGTAACAGTGAATGGTATTGGTGAGAGAACGGGTAACGCTGACCTATGCCAGGTCGTGCCAGCGCTAGAACTCAAGATGGGGGTTAGGGCACTCGCCAATCCTAAGGGTCTGAGGAGGCTCACGCACCTATCACGCCTAGTCTACGAGCTCGCAGGCATAAGCCCCAACCCCTACCAGCCCTATGTTGGAGACAATGCTTTTACACATAAAGCAGGAGTTCATGTTGATGCAGTGCTTAAGACGCCTAGAGCCTACGAGCACATAGCGCCCGATGCGGTGGGCAATACGAGGAAGGTAACAGTTTCAGAGCTGAGTGGCACGGCAAACCTGGCTGCATGGACGATGACGGAGCTGGGGCTGAGCATTGGGAAGAGGCATCCAGCACTGAAGAGGGCGCTTGGCAGGATCAAGGACCTAGAGAACAAGGGCTACCGGTTCGACACAGCCAAGGCAAGCGCGCTACTGATACTCCTCGAGGAGCTTGGGCTCTACAAGAGAAAGCTCAGCGTGCAGGCATGGAGAATAGTGTCGGAGGGCGGGAGAGGCGCACAGCCACGGAGCTGGGCGCTGGTAAGGCTTGAGGTAGAGGGGGCAGGAACAATATCGGCTGGGGAGGGAGGAGGCCCCGTCCACGCGATAGATAAAGCTGTTAGAAGAGCGCTAGTAGAAACTAAACCCCACATGGCCGAGAAGCTCAAGCTCATCGACTACCGCGTAGAACTGCCCGGCCCCAGCCGCGACACGGCGAGCGTGGTGAGGGTGGAAGTCACCATGACCGACGGCCAAAAAACATGGACCACAGTAGGGGTTTCAGACAACATAGTGGAGGCCAGCCTCCAAGCACTCATCGACGCCATAGAGTACAAGCAGGCGCTGGAAGCAATAAAGAACACCATGCTAAAGGACACCCAGCTACCGTCAGCCCCTCCTACGGGCCCCATGAGCCACGGTGACAGCTCAAGCAGCCACCCTTATAGTAGAGGCTAGGCTCAACGTATACAGTATTGTTAACGCTCAAAACCATAGCCTTAACTACTAGCCTAAAGCCCTTGCTAGCGTCGTGCCCCCACCACCAGCTCCTCCAGTACCCCAACATTGCTTTACCCTCAACACTCACTCTGACATCATTCCCTACCAGTTCAAGCAGCTCCGAGCCAGCAACAGGTTTACCCGTCGAATTATCCACCATAATCCACGGGACAATCACTAGTACCTTACCATAAACGGTATCGAGGACGAGATGGGAGGGTGGTATGGTAGCGTTTACCTTGCCGTCAACACTTAAATGCCAGAAGACACCCCATCCCCACCAAGGTCCATGCCATCCCCAAGGACCCCATGGGATCCTCCAGCGCCACTGCCACAAGGTGTCGTTAATCCACGGTGCCCCCTCACGGTGGACGTGACCATAGGCTTCAGCGGCTGATAGTGCGGATAGAGCTGCTAGGAGCACGGCTAACGCTAGGAGCCGCGTTCTCATTCTCTCTCACCCTCAGCCCTCCCCTTTTAGGGCCGTGTGCACGTATATGTGCATTGTCGCTGTAGGCTATACTAGCGTCAACAGCTGTCAGCTGTAGCCGTACACTGTTAGCTGGTAGGCTTGCTGGGGCATGAAGCCTAGTATAAGCGTTAGTAGGGCTGCGACAAACGCTACATCGCTTCTATCATCTCTTACGCCTTCTTGCTGGCGGGGCCGGGCGAATAGCTGGTAGATGAGGTAGCCGTAGTAGAATGCTGCGATAGCAAAGTTTACTACCAGCAGTAGGGCAAGCCCTGTTGAAGCCCCACTGACAGCCTTCACTATGTAGAGTTTGCCCCAGAATCCAAGGGTTGGTGGCATGCCTGCTAAGCTGGCTACAGACAATACCAATGCTGTAGCTGCCGCCGGGCTACGCCACGCCATTCCTCTCATGCTATCCCAGCCGCAGTTCGGATACCTGCATTGAGAGTCTAAGACCAGGAAGCCTGCGAACTTTGAGAGCGCGTAGCCAGCTGTATGGAGCGCTATACCTGCTATTGCAGCCTTATTGTCTATGCCGGGTAGGGTTGCCAGTGATGCAAAACCAGCAGCTATGTAGCCTGCCTGTGCCACGCTACTGTATGCTAGTAGCTTCTGTGGACTATCTCTTATTGTAGTGAGTGCCCCTAAGTTGCCGTAGAGCATGGTTATTGCTGCTAGTACCCCGGCAACCCATAATACTATGGTTGGTGTGGCTACTGCAAAGGATACTATTAGCTTCACTATGAACAATGCTGCAAGAATCTTAGCTATGGCTGACACCAAGGCCACTATTAGGGGCCTGGTGTTACCGTACACGTCAATAGCCCATCCGTGAAACGGCACCATCCCCATCTTGAAGCCTATAGCTATCAGCGCTAGCGCTACCACTGGCGTTACTAGGAGAGGTGACGCGTCGCTTACAGCAGCCCCTATCGTCAAGCTCGCAGTAACCCCATAGTAGAGTATGACTGCGAGGAGGAGGATTATCGTTGCAGCAGTCCCCGTAACAGCATACTTCAAAGCCGCCTCAGCACTCACACTATCACGGTATAGGGCTACGAGAACGTAGCTTGAAACGGCTGAGAGGATCCATGCAATATAGACCAGGTAGAGCACCCTGGAGAAACCGAGAACAATCAAGCCTAAAGCCATGAGGCCTACCACAGCATAGAATGCATCGCTAGCCTCCCATTGATCCACTGTTCTACGGCCAGCCAGCGCTGTTAGGGCAAAGATGACCAGCGCCACAAGGAGCAGGTAAACAGTGAATGTGTCAACGACAACAGCCCCATTAAAGCCGGTAGCATAGCCATGGAGGACGGATGGGAGAGATGAAGCGTAAAGTATGCCGAGGAGTGCCAGTATGGAGGATGCGTAGAGGAGTATCCTTGAAGTCCTCGTGCCGAAAAGCGGGCCAATGAGACCAGTCACCGTGTAGGCCGCAAGCACCAGCAGAGAGCTCGCCTCCAGCGACGAGAGGCCTAGGACGCCGCCTGCCATGGAGCATCACCTCAAAACCTCTCTCCATCACCCCGTTAACTTGACCACGAGAGCTGAGATAAGCGCGGTAAGTATCACACCAACCATGAAATAGGATAGGTAGTCCCTCACGTCACCCGTCTGAAGCCTCCTTACGATAGCGCTCATACTCACCCCGATTCTCGGGAGGAAAACGTGTATGGCTTCATCGACGGCTGAGTCAATCCTTCTTAACGCTATGGCCGCGTTTCTGCCAGGATAGACTATGAGCCTATAGATCAACGAGTTTATTAGCCATCTATCGTACAGGAAGCCTGCAACTACACCAGTAGGCGCCCTGAGCACGGAAGCCTCTGGCAAACCCGTCTTCCTAGCATAATACGCGATAGTACCGCCCATTCCGGCCACGGAGGCTATTGTCCCGGCGAGCACTATGGGTGGTGATGCCTTAACAGCCTCCACTCCCACAGCGTGAATGAGGAATGTCTTTATCCATGGCCATGTAAGCCCCATTGCAAGGCTGGCGACCCCTAAGACTAGGTAGGGGGCTACCATGATCCAGGAGGGCTCGTGGGGGTGGGCTACGTGTCCACGATAACCGTTGAAGAAGACGAGGAAGAGCATTCTACCAGTATAGGCTGCTGTGAGGAGAGCTGTTACCAGTGCTACCCCGGAGGCGAGGTGTCCCATGGCGCTTATAGCCTCTATTGCCTCGTCCTTGCTCCACCACCCGCTGAATGGGGGTATTGCGGCTAGGCTTAGTGAAGCAAGCATGAAGGATATGAAGCTTAGGGGCATAAACCTCCTAAGCCCACCCATATGGTCGATGTACCTTGAGTGCAGCTCGTGGATCAAGGCTCCAGCCACAAGGAAGAGTGATGCCTTGAAGACAGCATGGCTCAGTAGGTGGGCCAGGCCGCCGAGCACGCCTTCCCCAACATCGTTGTGGGAGGCTGCAGCAAAAACAGCGGCCAGCATGTAGGAGAGCTGGCTTGCCGTGGAGTAAGCCAATATAAGCTTGAGCTCCCTCGCTACAAGGGCCATTGTAGCTGTCATGAATGCTGTGATGAGAGAGAGCCATGCAAGCCCGCTATAAGCCTCAGCTCCGAGGGCATGGGCCGCGAGAAACGGGGCGATGACAGGGGTGATGCGGAGCGCGTAGTACACTCCGGCTTTAACCATTGTGGCTGCATGGATTAGTGCCGAGACGGAGGTGGGCCCGGTCATGGCTGTGACGAGCCATTCGTGGAAGGGGAACTGTGCGCTCTTAGCTAGGGCTCCCATGTAGAAGAGGATAAGCCATAGGGGGATGATCCCGGCGCCCTTGACCAGCGCGGCGAGGAGGGGGCCCTTCTCGGCAAGAATAGTCAGCGATACAGCTCCGAGCGCTGCATATGCAACCCCCATGCCAATAAGCATTGCAATGTCCCCAAGCCTCGTGAATGCTATCGCCCGGAGAGCACTATGAGTGGGGGTAAACCACATGGGAACGCCAAGCCTTCTCCTTCCCGGATCGCCGACCCACGCGTCCTCTCGCTCGTCGTAGTAGAAGCCTATGAGGGCCCAGCTCGAAAGCCCTGTACCCTCCCAGCCGATGAAGAACGTTACGAGATCGTCAGCGTAGACAAGCAGCAGCATGCTTGCCACAAAGAAAGTGTAAAAGACCCAGTATCTTGCAGCCCCCCACTCCCCAATGTACTCGACACTATAGACTGCTATGAGAAACGATATCACTGCAACAAGTAGACCCATAATACCCGATACCAAGTCCACCCTTAAGGCGAACTTGACGCCAATGCTGGGAAGCCAGTCAAAACCAGCAACAGTGCCTCCCTCAGCGCTAATAAGCGCTAGGAGGGAGGCCGCTGCGGAAACGCCTACCCCGGCAACGCCAGTCCACGCTTGAAGCCTCCAGCCAGTCCTCAGCAGGGACTCTAGGATCACCAAAAGAGAGGCCACGTACCCGGACAATACGGCCGCCAAGGCCAGCGAGTACGCATCCATCCCATACCCCTCCACTATCATCGTTTACATGGTCACCCTGCCACTTCATAGACTCTTGAAGCGACCCGTGAAGCTGGCTCAGCGAGGAATGCTACGAGAATAAAGAGCAACACGCCTATGACTGCAAGGAGCGTTATCGAGAGGGTTATCGCCTTAGCCTCGCCAAGTTCATCAATGCCTTCCCTCAGCGTGTTTCGGGGTGCGCCAAGAAACATTACTCTATACGTCTGGAAACTATATATTACAGTCAACGTCATAGCAGTAATAGTCAATAATGCTGACAGAGCAAACTTCATAGAGCCTAAGCCTACAGCCCACTTTGCATAACCGAAAACAAGGTAGAGCTCGCTCCACAGGCCGAGAGTAGGCGGGAGCCCCGAGATCAACATGAAGCCTAGCAGGCTGGCGCCAGCCGTGTAGCTAAGGCTCCGCGCAAGCCCACCCATATCGTCGAGGCTTCTAGTACCTAAGAGAACTATTAAGGCGCCTGCAGCACCGAACAACACGGCCTTACCGTAGGCGTGGGCAGCGTAGTGTAGGAGGGAGCCTGTAAGAGCCTCGTGGTTGGAGACGGCTAGCCCGAAAAGCATGTAGCCCATTTGTGACACGCTACTGTAGGCTAGAAGCCTCTTAACATCACGCTGAACGAGTACAAGCAAGCCGCCATAGATCATTGTGAGGGTAGCCCAGAGGAAGAGGGGCCAGGAAGCATGATGCCAGACGCCGTGGAAGAGGCCCGGCCCAACCCTGACAAGAGCGTAGCCGCCAATCCCTATTAGCAGGGGGCTTAAGAGTGCCGATATGGGGGTGGGAGCTTCTGCGTGGGCGTAGGGGAGCCAGAAGTGAAGCCCGGCGAACGCGGATTTGATCCCTAAGCCTATGATCACGAGTACTAATGCGAGCAGGCTCCTGGACGCGTCAACCACGTATCCTTGGCCTGGAACATAGAAGTCGAAGCTCTTGGCCAGGAATAGGCCTAGGAGGAATAGTATGGCACCTGCATGGGTCCAGATGAGATAGATGAGTCCAACCCTCAGTCTCTCACCGTAACCGTAGAGTATTATGAGGAGGGCGCTTGGCAGCAGGGTTACTTCGAGAAAGAGGTAGAAGAGTATTCCGTTGCTTGAAAGCACTGCACCTAGCATGCCAGCTGTAAACAACTGGTAGAGGAGGTAGTAGAGGCCCCATTGCTCCCCGCCGAGCTCGTGGAACCTGTGCCTCATGTAGGGCAGGGAGTAGACGGATATTATCAGAGACACGACTGCGACTGAGAGAGCGACGGGGAGTGAGGCGCCATCAAGGAAGAGGGCGAAAGAGCCTATGCCGGGCATCTTGGCCCAGAAAGGATCCACCACAACTCTCCCGTCGCGAGCTATGAGTGCGGGGTATGTGAGGAGTGTGAGGGAGAGGAGCCAGGATACGGCGGCGAGCATAGCGTGTAGCTTATCCCTAATGCGGTAGTTCAGGAGAATGCTCAGCAATCCTGAAACCATGGGGATTGCCACTGATAGCCAGAGCAGAGGTAGGTGTAACTGCCATGTTGACTGCGCCGCTACAAGCATCTCCTCCTCCCTCCCCGGCGACCTTAGCCTTTAAGCCTGCGTACAGCCTCTAACGATATGTCGTGCTTTCTCTTGTATACGAGTATGAGTATTGCGGTCAGTATTGCGATCTCGGCTATGGTTAACACTATGGTAGCGAGGAGGAGCGAGTAGAAGCCTGGGTCGGCGCCGACAACTATGCCTATATAGGCGGCCGTAAGTATTATAGAATTGAATAATACCTCCATTGAAACAAGCAGCCTAATAAGCCCACGGGAGACCATGATCCCGTAGATGCCCGAAGCGCTTGCAGTGACGGCAGCCACATATATCAGCAATGTCGCCAGAGAGGACTCCATAAGCCTCCCCGAACCCTCCTATCGCATGGGGAAGGGCAGCCGGCGTTAAGGGAATAATAAGAAGTTCCCCACACCATGCCGGGCAAGGTGTATGTGTTCCCTGCCAGCCCCCGGGGAAAAGCGCCTCCTCGGGACACTATGGTCTCTCGGAGCCACCCCTACTACGCGCTATCGCCACGGCCTCAATGACCACTGTAGCCACCGTGACCACTACCAGTACTGTACAAAGCCAGCATTGAAGAAGTGGCTGCGCAGCCTTCCTCAACTCTAACCCCTCCATCTTAAGGTAGGCGGGCTTGTAGAGAAGTACTGGTGTCTGCAGTACTGCTGCAGCAAACACGGACAAGAGTAGCTTGCCGGGCCTCCAAGCCCTAGGCTCCACATCACATCCAAGCATTAATATTACCATGGCTATCAGCGTGATCGCCGTACCTATATAGACCACAATGTGAAACACGGAGATGTACCCGTAACCGCTCAGGGCTAGAAGCGATGCCACGCCAAGCGATGCAACTACAAGCCATGACACCATGTGCAGAGCCTTTCTCGCAACAACCACGCCAACGCTGCCCGCAGCTAACGCTAGAAGCGATATAATGAACGCTGCATCACTCAGCGAGGAGACAGTGAGCCCGATCAAGCCTACCTCACCTCCTCGTAACGGAGCCCCTTATCCTCGTCAATCCACACTCTCATCTTCCTTCCCCGAGCCATCTCCTCCCCCCTAACCTTACGGCTCCATAGAGTCCAGTCAACGGGATCCATCACCATCGACTCCAGCGAATCGAACACTTTATCGTGCACACTGCTCAACTCTAGCGCGTCCGTAGGGCAAATATCGGTGCATAAGCCACAGAATATGCAGCGGCCGAGATCATAGCCTGGTCTAAGCCTCTTATCGCCCGGCACACGGTACATCTTCAGCGCGCGTGCTGGACAGATCTGTGCACACAGGCTACAGCCTATACATTTCTCGTTACTATACAGTATGACCCCACGGTACCCGTAGGGCTTATCCTCCTCATAGTCCGGGTAAAAGAATGTCATCGGGCTCTTCGTAAGCCTTGAGACAGCAGTAGCCAGCGCATCCACGTGGCTCCTAAGCCTATTCTTCAACCATCCTCCACCTCATCCAAGCGGCTGGCTCGTAACTACCGGTACAAGAAATGCATGACTGCTGAGAGGCTGAAGGCGGCCAGTGCTAGGGGGAGCAGGCGGGCCCAGAAGAGGTACGCCACCTGGTCAAGCCTCATCCTGCCGTACACGCTTCTAAGAAATACTGAGATAAGCATCAACACTAGTGTCTTAGTGAATACACACAGGCTACCTATTAGGGGTGTGTTGAAGGGCATCCATCCACCCAGGAATACGTTGGTGAACATGAGCATTAGTACGTAGAGCTTCGCGTAGTCCAGCGCCATCGTGAGCGCGAACAATATCCCAGTATACTCGGTGTATGGCCCCTGCACGATCTCCTGCTCCCCCAGAACGAGGTCAAAAGGCACCCTGTCGGTTATCAAGAGGACTGCTATGAAGAAGAGGAGGGCTGCGACGGGGTTAGCGACAATGCCCGGTATGCCCGCATCATTCTGCGCCTCTACTATAGCGTTAAAGCTCATTGACCCATACATCATGGCAGCCGCGAGCAGGCTGGCTAGTAGCGTTACCTCGCCAGCTATGGACACTATGATCTCTCTGCCAGCACCTATCTGGGAGAATTTGTTGTTTGAAGCCCAGCCCATGACCACTGTGACTATCGGGGATAAACTGATGAGTGCATAGGCTATAAGCAGGCTAATATTACTGTCGAACCCATATACCCCAGGACCCCCCGGGACCACCGTGAACGTGGCTGCTACAAGAGAGAAGGCGGCTATAGGAGCAAGCATGAAACTATACTTCTCAGCTGTCTCGGGCACTATAACCTCCTGGAACGCTATACGAACACCATCAGCAAGCAGCTGCAAGACGCCGCCAAGCCTGCGGGACACGTAGAGGGGCCCTACCCTCATCTGAACCCTCGCAGTCACCTTCCTCTCGGCCCATATAATGAAGAGGGCTACTGGCATGAATGCCAAGAGCCCCGGGTATACTAGGGGGGCTAGAATGGGGCGGAGAAGCCAGTCGGGCAGGCCAAGGTGAGAGGATAGCCATGAGACCGGGCTCAAGGCGTACTCCTCTCCTTCCACACCCTTAAGGCTTCTCTGAGGCTCACCGGTCGGCCTCGGGAGGGAAGTAGTCGAGGCTACCATATATCGCTGGGAGATCCATTAGCGTATGACCCCTCGCAAGCTCATCAAACAACACGACGTTTCTGGCCGAGGGCGTTACTACACGGAGACGGTAGGGTTTAATGCCTCCATCACTGACAAGGTAGTAGGTGACCTCGCCATGCCCCATTTCCGCGCGGGTAAACACTTCACCCGGCCTTGTCTTCAGCCTCACATAGCCGCCGGGTAGCTTGATCCTGCCCTTAGCCAGCCAATGCCTTACTGCTGGAGGGATCGTTTTCGTGAACCTCTCATGGAATATGGGGCCCTCTGGTAGGGAGCGTATGGCTTGTTCTATCAGGTCGAGGCTCACCTCTATCTCCCTAAGCCTAACCCATATCCTCTCCAAGGCATCGCCCTCCTTGCCTACAACAGGCTTGAAGTCGAGCTCCCCGTAGGCAGCATACCCCGTCAGCCTGGCATCATACCTTACACCGCTCGCCCTCAGGTTAGGCCCCGTAACGCCAAGCTCTACTGCACGCTGTGGTTTGAGCACGCCAACACCCTCCAGCCTGCCGCGTATAACGGGGTTGTTAAAGAAGAGCTTGTCGTAGTCGCGGAGCCTTTTCAGCATGTAGCGTTTAGCCTTCGAGAACTCGTCTATAAATAGTCGCGGGAGGTCTCTGCGAACCCCTCCAAAGACGCTGTATGTGTGTGTTAGCCGTGCCCCCGTTAGCAGCGAGGCTAGGTGAAGAAAGACTTCACGGTCGCCGAAAGCCCACATGTACATGGTTGAGTGGTTGAGGAATATGCCTCCAATGCCGAGCCCGTATAGGTGGCTTGCAATGCGGTTGATCTCGCAGAGTATGGTTCGAAGATAACGAGCCCTCGGCGGAGGCTCTACGCCGAGAAGCTTCTCCACAGCCTCCACGTAGGGTAGTGTGATGTTGCAAGAGTCTATTATCGTCATTCTCTCCAGGAGGCTTATAACCCTAACATACTCTCTGGTTTCAGCCAGCTTCTCCATCGTACGGTGAACATAGCCTATATCCGGGTCAACCCGGACAATAACATCCCCGTCAAGGTACACGATAAGCCTCATGTGACCCGATGCAGGATGCTGCGCGCCTATATACAACTCTATCACTCGGCCATCCTGACTGCCACCTATCCTCCTCACTTCCATACCGGGCGAAACAGCACTGGCCATCAGTGCTCAACACCACACACAACATCGTCCTGGAAGAGGGGACCCCTCTCCCATAGGTTCTTGTTCAGGGGCGAGTGGGGAGCCTTGGCCTGGGGGTTTAAGCTCTAAGCCCTCACATACTTGGTTTGGAGCATACGGGGAAGCACGATAGCCACCCAGCACGGTAGTCTTGGTCGAAGAAAACGCGTCCCCACTGCAAGCAGCGTGGGATGCAGCATCTACCAGGGCACCTTTTTCAAGCCTTTCCGGTGGGCGGCTATGTTTGTCGCTCTGTGGAGCACGTATATCAGGGGGGCCATGAGCAGGGCCGTGTACAAGTCTACGACCACGCCCGCAGCGTAGAGTGCTAGAAGAGAGCCAGCGTAGAAGTCTAGCTGGTCGAGCACTGGCGCGGGCTCCCCTCTCCTCAAGCCAAGCCTCCTCTTAATGAACGCGGCTACAATGTCCCCTGCTAAGCCTCCCAGCGAGGATATGAAGCCCATGAAGGCTAGTGCGAGAGAGCCGTAGAGTGCGGCCAATAGTAGTGCCACCGTAGAGCCTGTGGCCAGGCCGAGCAGTGTGCCCTCCACAGTCTTCCCTTCACCGAGGAGAGGTTTTCCCAGCAGCTGGCGCCCCCCGTCAAGGGGGGTCCCACGCCCCTTCAACAGCACCGGCGACCCGTTTGCTGCCAGTGCTGGTAGTACGACGAGGATGGTTTCTAGGGGTGTTAGCAGTCTAGCCATTCTATCCCCCGCCTAATAAGGTACCGTGACTTCAGCAGCACCGTGGAGTCCTTGGGGCTGTATACGGTTAACTGGTAGTGGCTGTTATACTTGCCCATTTCGATCACCATGTCGCACCATGTCTTCACAATATTGGCCAGGGCTCCAAGCCCTCTGAAAACCCCCTTACCGCTCACGATAACCGTGTAGACCCCGTACCTTTCACTTAAGAATTTGAGTGCGGAAACTAAGAGGAGGACTAGCGTCCATGCTTCATTAGTGGAATCCTCCGCGGCAACGTACTCTATCTGGTCTACGACTATCACGTCGTACATGATTACCTTCTCCATGGTAATAATGTCTATGAAGTCTGTGGGATCAAACACCTTGTAGAGCGTTATCTTTGAGGCGTCAAGCCCAAGCATGTCGGATAGCTTGATCACGTCGAAGTAGCGTGGTGCAGCATACATGCACGAGGAAGTGCACAGCTCCCTTAGAAGCTCTAGTGCGAGCCGGGTTTTACCCACCCCCGCCCCGCCTTCTATGAGAACCATTTTGGGTCTTTCAAGGAGCCTCAGCAGCTTCTCGCAAATAGGCAAATTAATCCCTTCCCTTGCATGCTGTGCCCGGTATGGAGTTGGAGGCTGCTAGAGGCCTGGGCAGTGGACGCGTACTGCTATGGGTTAGCGATGCCGAGCTAGCTTCTATGCTGGCCGATGCATTAAAAGCCTTCGGTCTGAACGCGCACGTGCCCAAGGCCTCAAGGATCCATGAAGGCCTTGACTGTAAGGGCATTATTGCTGTGGTCATTGAAGCCTACACCCCCCTCCCTAAAGGATTGGCTGGGGAGTGTCTGGGCGGGGCCAGGATTGTCGAGGTGGATTCCAGCAGGGTTTTCGCGAGCATGGCGAAGACGTTGAGGGAGGTTGTTGACGTTTCCTATATAGCCATAGGGGTGGACCCGGGTAAGACTATAGGGCTGGGGGTGGTTGCTGACGCTAGGCTGGTCTACGGGGGTGTTGTGAGCAGGCTAGGTGATCTACGTAGATTGTTCTGCGAGGTGTATGGAGGGGCTGGAGGGGCACGCGTAGTGGTTGGTGTGGGTAGGGCGCCTGGTGTGAGGGAGGTTGCTTCTATTGTGAGAGCGTATGCGTTGGAGTGTGGGCTTGAGGCGCTGGAGGTTGACGAGCACTCCAGTAACAGTGACTTGCTTGCGCCTGTGCCCCCGCACATTCCCCCGTCTTGGCGGAGGCATGTTAAGGCTGCCTCCTCTATAGCTTTGAGGCTCTCTCTAGGCCTTTTTGATAGGGGTAGGACGAAACCGCATAGTCTATGAGCTTGGGGAGGGAGTGTGAGGGTGTGATCACAACACTCCTCCACCTCGCTGAGGGAAGGCTTGTTAGGGTTTCGGGCCCGCTTACGGTGAGTGTTGTAGATGGCCAGGTGCTTGTTCTCGGGGCAATATTCAGCAGAGGCTCCTCGTTCCACGTGGACGAGTTTAAGAGTTATGGTGTGAAAGCACTTGTCGACAGCTCTCTCAAGATATACATGAGTCCCGGCGCGTCGGTGGAGGAGCCTCAGAGCGGGGAGGAGCCCCTGGATCTCTGGGTTAGCAGGATAGATGACGTTATGCGCCGGGGCTGCTCATCGCTCGCAGTAATGGGCCCCACTGATGCTGGTAAGTCTAGTGTTGCAGCGTTGGCTGCTAATAGGGCCTTACTTAGGGGGTTGAGGACGGGTGTTGTGGATGCTGACATAGGGCAGGCCGACATAGGGCCGCCAGCGTTTGTGTCTGCTTCTATCGTGGAGAAGCCCATACTATCGCTTAGGGAGCTTAGGCCCCTGTACCAGAGGTTTGTCGGCAGCATATCTCCCCAAAGATTTGAGAGACGTGTCGCAGCAGCCCTCGTGGAGTCTGTACTGAGGCTTAGGGCTGAGGAGGGTGTTGACTTTATTGTTGTCGACACTGACGGCTGGGTTCAAGGAGTTAATGCCGTGGAATACAAGCTTGAGGCGCTGAGGCTCTCGGGTATTGAGAGCATTGTTGTCATGGGTGATAGGGAGCTCTATAGGCTTGTTGATAGAATGTATGGGAGGTATGGTTGCGGCGTAGTATATCTCCCATCGCCTGCTCAGCGTAGGATAAGGGATCGGGGGGCTAGGAGGATATTGAGGAGCAGGCAGTATAGGGCAGTATTGTCTGGCTCGCGTCCGAGGAGGATTAGTATGAGTGATGTTAGCGTGCAGGGCAGCTGCCTCTTTGCCGGAACCCCCCTGACTCCTATGGAGCTCCAGGAGATAGGCAGGATCCTCGGCGTTAAGGTTCTTGCAGCGAGTGTTACGGGGGACGCGCTGGTAGCTGTTGTTGCCGAGAAGCCTCGGGGAAACAGTGTTGCCAGGCTGGAATCACTGTACGAGAGGCAGCAAGTATATCTTGTAGAGAAGGGTAGTGTTAAGGGTGTACTGGCAGCAGTTGTTGATGAGAGGGGGCGCGAGCACCCGGCCCTGGTAGATGACATTGATTTTGCCACGAACACGATAACCCTATATACCCCCTTTGAGGGGGAGGTCCGAGGCATCGTCTTCGGTAACGTTAGGCTGAACGAGGACTACGTCGAAGTGGGGAGGCCTTCGCGATGCCTATTGTAGACGGGAGCATAGAGGAGTACATGGATGTTGCTAGGTCCCGGGGAGTAGAGATACGTGAGCTTGAAGGCACTTACTCCAGGCTCTACGAGGCCGCAAGCCTAATTAGCAAGTTTGATGGCAAGTCAACCATAATGTTTCATGTAAGAGAGTACAGTTACCCCTTCATAGCAAACACCATATACTCGAGAAAGACCCTCTATAGCCTGCTTGGCGTGGAAGACGATAGAGAAGCCTACACACTAGTAACTGGCGCCGAGAAAGCCGAGAACACGATGATTATGGGAGGCGAGTTTAACAGTTATTTTGAGCGGATTGGGGAGGGAATAGAGCATCTTCCAGCACTCAAGTACTATGAAAGGGATGGGGGACTCTACCTAACGTCCTCAATAATCATCGCGTGCCTGCAAGACGTCTGTAACGCATCGGTTCACAGGATAATGGTGGCAGAGGACTATGCAGCCGTGCGCGTCGTCCCAAGGCAACTGTACTCGCTGCTGGAGAGGGCTGGCGGGAGCCTAAGGGTTGCAGTCGTGGTTGGGGTGGATCCACGAATCCTCCTCGCATCATCCATGAACCCCCCGCTGGGCGTGTTCGAGATAGAGCTGGCTCCAACACTGATCGGCTCCCCCCTACGGTTGTGCAAGACACCGCTCTACGGGCTCCCGGTGCCCTGCGGGTCTTCAATGGTCATCGAGGGGCGGCTCGGCCCCGAGAGGAGGAGGGAGGGGCCTTTCACTGATCTGCTCCGCCTCTATGATACTGTTAGAGAAGAGCCCGTACTGCACGTTGAGAGCGTCTACATCAACAGGGTTTATGAGCCGTTTATCCACGCGATACTCCCCGGAGGCATCGAGCACATGTTGTTGATGGGGTTTCCCCGCGAAGCAGCCATATACAATGCTGTCTCCCGTGTCGTGCCCAACGTGTTGAAGGTGAGGCTTACTCAGGGTAGTGGTATGTGGCTGCATGCAGTGATCTCGATAAGGAAGCTTCACGAGGGAGATGCCAAGAATGCTGCTTTCGCAGCCTTTGCAGCCCATCCGAGCCTTAAGGGGGTTGTGGTGGTTGACGACGACATTGACCCGGATGACATGCTTCAGGTGGAATGGGCCATTGCGACGAGGCTTCAGGCTGGGAGAGGGCTTGCTGTAATACCTTACGCTCGTGGCTCAAGCCTTGATCCGAGTGCGCGTGGGGGGGTAACGGATAAGGTTGTGATTGATGCAACCGCCCCCCTTGAGGAGAGAGATAAGTATACGAGACCCGTCATTCCTCATAGGCGCGGCTAAAGAGGCTTGGTGCTTCCTCCCGGGGGCGTGAAGGGGGCTGGCTATGTATCTTACTAGGTGGGAGGAGCGAGCCTATAATGGTGAGTACGGTGAGGCGCTGGCGGTGGCGATGAAGCTCCTCGTGAGTGTTGGGGAGGTGTTGGGTGCCGAGAGGCTTATAGATGTGGCCCACGTCCATGTCAGCGGGATCTCCTACGACAATATAGGTGATGCTGGCCTAGAATTCATTGAGAGCCTCTACACTATGGGGGGGCGTGTAAGAACGTATTCGACCTACAATCCTTCGGGAACACTCCTAGGCGGCCAAGGCTCCGACGGTGGCGGGTTCATGGAGAAGCAGCTCCGCATAATAAACGCGCTGAGGGGGATGGGGTTCACCGAGTCAGCCACATGCATACCATACCTTGTTCTACGTGAGCCTAGGAGGGGTGAGCACCTTGCTTGGGGCGAGTCAAGCGCCGTCGCTGTTGCAAACACGCTCTACGCTGCCAGGACTAATAGGGAGGCTGGACCAGTAGCGCTTGCAGCGGCTCTGGCCGGGAGAACCTACTACTGGGGGCTCCACCTAGACGAGAACCGTAAGCCAACCGTTGTGGTAAAGTATAGTGGCACCCCCCTCGACGAACTCTACGCTGGCATCCTAGGCTACCTCGTGGGAGAGTTGTATCAAGGTGAGATACCCTACATTGACGCCCCATTCACAGGTAGGAGGAGTGTTATATCCCTCTGCGCGGCCGCAGCAGCATCGGGCAATACTGCAATGTGTATAGTGAGAGACTATTCCCCCGAGGATCATGGAAGGCCCGGTGAAGCCCGAGATAAGCTGGCTTTGACGAGGCGAGACCTGGAGGAAAAGCGGGAGGAAATATCCCATGCAGATATCAGCGACGCTGAACTATTCTACACTGGCTGCCCACACCACCCCAAGAGTTTTCTCCAGGAACTATACTCCTACATAGCCGCCAAGGCCCCCCACGGACTAAAGAAGCCCATGCTCGTCTCCATACCAGGCGTCGATGCGCGAGATGAGGCTGTAAGGAAGGTGAGCAGAGCACTTGCCAGGCTAGGGGTACACGTGCTGCCCGGCACCTGCCTTGTGGTGTCGAGGTTTAGGGAATCGTATAGAGTGGTTGCCACAGACTCCCTCAAGGCTGCATTTTACCTCCCCCGACGCCACGGCGTTAGGGTTGTATTGTCTACTATTGGCGAGTATGTCGCCCAGGTAAAGCGCTAGAGGGGGAGGTGCGGCCTTGAGGATTACCCTGCAGGGTTATGTTGAAGGTGAGGGGGAGGGCGAAATACTCTACTATGACAGGTACCTCTCCCTCTACGGCGAGGTTGACCCCTCAACCTCTGTTATAAAGCCCCTGGGCGTGGCCATGGCCGGCAAGATACTTGTCGTGAAGGGGATCAGAGGAAGTACAGTGGGACCCTACGTGATGTATGCACTGTATAGGAGGGGGCTTCAGCCCAGCGGGATAATAGCCGAGTCAATAGACCCATTACTAGCGGCCGCAGCAGTATTATCGGCCACCCCGCTCGCCAGTATAGAAGCTATTACCGCTCTCCCCCAGAAGGGCAGGGCAAGGCTCATCGTGAAGCCTCCCAGCGCGCTGCTGGAGGTTAACAGAAGCTAACACAAAAACCCTTGGAGGACATGGCGTGCTCCAGCCGACTAGCCTGGGGAGGAGGCTGGCACTATGCTATAGCCCTCGGAGCTAAGCACCTCACGAAGCCTTCCAAGGGGTATTCTCAAGAGTTTAGTCCTCCTATAGTTTGACCGCGAGAAGGACACTGCATTATCCCTCTCAATGAGCCTCTCCAAGAGCCTGGAGGGGGGCTGCCTCTCAAGCCTATCGGTAGGCGTTGAGAGGGGTGCCGGAGGCCTTACAATATAGCCTTCGCCTATGACGGCTATAGTGCCCTCATCCCCTCCCCCCTCAACCGCTCCTAGAAGATGAGGGCTCTCCCTAAGCTGGGGAAACTCTCTAACAGCCCTCTCCCAGCCCACAGACCCCACATCAACAATCCTAGCTACCTTAATAAAGCCCACAAGATATATCGCAGCCCTCCCCTCCTTCACAGCACTCTTAAACTCCATCCTTATCTCGTACATGCTCCTCCTGGTCTCCCAGAAGCCGTCACCATAATATGCGAGTCCAGCAGCGAAACCTATCACGTCACCCTTGCTGAGCCTATGCCCAGGCCTACGGGGAAGCCTGCCGCGAGGCGCATAATAGTCTGTGTAAAAGCCAAGGTCCAGGCGCGGGTCATTGTGGATCAACCATTCTCCTCCCCTCGGCATGAAGTGTGAGAGAGGCATGCCCGTGCAAGGATCACCGACAGCCTCCGGGTCTAGCAGCCGGTGGCGCCTCTTAACCCGGGTCTCCGGTACGGGGATGAGCGTTGCACACTCTCTCTCCACATGTATGGGGCTATAGTAGCCCTGTCCTCCTCTAAGGCTACCCGTATCTATAAACGTCCTTAAGATCAGCAGTCTCCCCGCCAAAACCACACCATTTATAACTAACATAACCGGGCGGCTTCAGAGCATAAAACCTCTAACCCACTACACGCTTGCAGTTAGAGAGGAGCGGCAGGGAGTAGGAGTGGTGTATAATCCATGTTACCCGATCCCTATCCTGGCATTCAGAGGCCGGGCCTGGTTGAGGTAGGCTTCGACGAGATAGTTGAGTTCTTCTATAGGCTGGCTGAGGCTTATGACAAGCTGAGAGAGGAGGGTTTGGTCTACGCGCCGCCGGCTCCACCAGAACCCGATATTGTGGCATCGGGGACTGTAAGGGTTAAGCTTGCCTTCCCCGTCTACCAGAAGGGTGGAGTTGTCATGGATGTTACTAACAGTGAGCAGGCTGGTATCGCTGAGGATGCTGGCGCTGTTGCAGTAATGGTTCTGGATAAGCTGCCTTACGATGTGCGTAGGAGTGGTGGAGTTGCTAGGATGGCTAGTGTATCAGCGATAAAGTCCGTAATGGAGACGATAACTATACCCGTGATGGCCAAGGTGAGGATAGGCCACTACTACGAAGCCCTAGTGCTAGAGGAGATAGGAGTAGACATGATCGACGAGAGTGAAGTATTGACCCCGGTGGATGAGAAACACCACATAAACAAGTGGCTGTTTAAGGTTCCCTTTGTTAACGGCGCCAGGAATCTCGGCGAGGCTCTGCGAAGGATCAATGAGGGTGCATCGATGATTAGGACGAAGGGAGAGGCTGGCACGGGGAATGTAGCAGAAGCGGTAAGACACATGAAGCTTATAAACAGTGAAGCCTACAGCCTCGCACTCTCAAGCCCCGAGGACAGGCTAAGGAAGGCGAGAGAGTACGGTGTACCCCCAGCTCTTGTGGAGCTTGTGGCTAGGCTTAGGAGGCTCCCAGTAGTCAACTTTGCCGCTGGCGGGATAGCTACACCGGCCGATGCCGCGCTAATGATGTGGCTTGGAGCAGATGGGGTCTTCGTTGGCAGCGGCATCTTTAAGAGCGAGGACCCAAGGCAGAGGGCTGAAGCCATAGTATTGGCTACAGCACTATGGGATGACCCAGCCTCGGTTGCCGAGGCACAAGAGATGATTAGCGAAAGGAAGAGCATGATGGGGATCGACATAAGGCAGCTGAGCCCGAGCGAGCTTTTGCAGGTGAGGGGAGAGTAGTCATGAAGAAGATTAGAGTGGGCATAGTAGCGCTTCAGGGAGGTGTGAGCGAGCACGCATACATGGTTCGCAGGGCTGCCAGGAACCTAGGCATAGATTGTGAGATAGTCTATGTCAAGCACGCGGAGAACTTAAACGGTATTGATGCACTCATACTGCCCGGGGGAGAAAGCACAACCATAGGAGCGCTCATGGCGAGGACGGGGCTCCTTAAGCCCTTGAAAAACCTACTAGAGGCCGGTGAGACGCCCGTACTAGCCACGTGCGCCGGCGCAATACTTCTAGCGAAGAGGGTGGTGGATAAGCATGTGGGGGAGGTTAAGCAGCCCCTTCTAGCAGTGATGGATTTTGAGGCTGTAAGGAACTATTTTGGCAGGCAGAGGGAGAGCTTCGAGACCCCCCTACGCGTAAGGCTTGATGGCGGCGAGGTTAGTGTGCGAGGCGTATTCATCAGGGCGCCGGCTTTCACCAAGGTCTGGGGCAGGGCCGAGAGCATTTCTGATTTCGAGGGTGTCAGTGTAGCTGTAAGGGAGGGGGAGAAGATAGCGTTGGCGTTTCACCCGGAGCTGACAAGCGACACTGTAATCCACGAGTACCTGCTGAGGAAAGCGCTGGGCTAGCACGTGACCCTAGATGCGACACGTGAGGCGTAATCCATGGTTCCGAGGGTTCCGTGTAAATCGGGCGTGCGTTCCCCCCTCTTTAGGGTCTCCTCCACAGCCCTCTCTATAGCCTTGGCGGCCCGTGTGTAGCCTAGCCAGTCAAGCATCCATGCAGCTGAGAGGATCATTGCTGTCGGGTTGGCTATGTTTTTACCCGCTATATCCCACGCCGCACCGTGCACGGGCTCAAACAATGCCTTGTCCTCACCTATGTTGGCTGAGGGAGCTAAGCCCAGGCTCCCCGACACTTGGGCGGCTAGGTCGCTGAGAATGTCGCCGTACTGGTTCATTGTAAGTATGACGTCGAAGCGGGAGGGGTTGCGGACCATCTCCATTGCAGCAGCGTCAACATACATCTCGTCGACTTCAACACCACTATCCTGCAGGAGCGCTATGGAAACCCTCCGAAACAAGCCGTCAGCCTTACGCAGCACATTAGCCTTATGGACAACAGTGACATGCCCCCTCCTTTTAGACGCGTAGCTCGCGGCAACCTTAGCAACCCTCACGGTCTCCCTCTCAGTCACAACCTTCACGGCGAAAGCAGCGCCAGGAACCTCCCATTCTATGCCAGCATAAACGTCCTCAAGATTCTCCCTGACAATAAGCAGGTCTATGGGCTTGAGAGATTCGACTCCCGGGAAGCTGCGAGCCGGGCGCAGATTAGCAAAAACTCCGAGGAGCCTCCTCAGAGGCACCACTACACTCCCAGCAGTCTCGCCTACGGGGCCTTTGAGCACAGCGTCTGCCTGCCTGGCTAGGCGAATGGTTTCCTGGGGGAGGGGATCTCCCCTCTTCTTGGACACAGCGTCACCGGCTTCTCCGAACAGCACCTCTATGTTAACATTGCAGCGTGTTGACACCGTGGACAATACTCTAAGGGCTGCATCCACGATTTCGGGGCCTATACCGTCACCCCGTATGACCAGAACCCTAGCGGGCCGCGATAACGGTCTTGACATCTCCTGCAGCACCTATTTTGCGGGAGTAGTATTCCATCATCCACTTCTCTATAATGTCTTCGCTAACCTTCTTTATGCGTGGGGCAGCCTCCTTCAACTTCTCTAGCACAAAGTCTACCGCCTCGCTGCTGGGCTCATAGCCCATGGCTTTAAGGGCGTAGGCGACTGCAGCCCTTCCACTATGCCTGCCCAAGACTATCCTCCTCCTGTTGCCCACAGCCTCGGGGGGCATAGGCTCATAGGTTGCCGGGTTCTTCAACACGCCGTGAACATGTATTCCTGCCTCATGCGCGAACGCGTTGAGCCCGGTGACAGGCTTGTTGGGGGGCATTTTCACACCGAAGACTTCAGCCACCATGCCCGACAGCTTAGTCAGCATCTCCATCCTCACTCCAGTCCTATAGCCCATTAGGAAGTGTAGTGCTGCAACAACCTCCTCCAAGGCAGCGTTGCCCCCTCTCTCACCGAACCCGTTTACTGTAACCTGCACACCATCCGCGCCGGCGCGTACACCAGCAAGCGTGTTTGCAACAGCTAGCCCGAAGTCATTATGGCAGTGCACATCGATGCTCACATAGCCCGGTAAGCTCGACCTTACAAGCCCTACAAGCCACTCCATACGCCAGGGAGTGGCTGTGCCAACAGTATCTGGAATATTAATGTACTTAGCGCCAGCAGCCACCACAGACTTATACACCCTCACTAGGAAAGCAGGGTCGCTGCGCGTAGCATCCTCGGCCGAGAACAAGACGTAGGCACCGTAGCTTCTAGCCCTCTCCACGGCATCAACAGCAGACCTAATGACTTCTTCAGGAGACATGCGAAGCTTATACCTCATATGCGTGTCGCTCGTGGCTATAAACACGTGTATTATATCAGCCTCGGCTGCCGCAGCAGCGTCAACGTCGTCGGGATTGGCTCTAGCTAGTGCGGCAACCCTGGAGTATGATACCTCCCTTTTAATGCTCCTCACAGACTCATAATCGATGCGCGAGGACGCCGGGAAGCCCGCCTCTATTATGTCTACACGTGCCTCGTCCAGCAGTATTGCGATGCTTATCTTCTCTGACGCGTCAAGCTCTATTCCGGGCATCTGGTCTCCGTCACGCAGGGTTGTATCGAACACTCTTATGCGAGTTCCACTTTCAGCTGCACCTCCACGTCGCGGGGGAAGGGCTCGGGGAAGGCCTCCACACGGGGGCATGGGTAGCAGCGGTTTAAAAGAGGCATCATAATTGTTGATTATTGACAATACTTTTAAACCCCTAAGGAGACCCATGCCTTGCTGGCAGCTTCTTGGCTCCTGGCTTGGAGGTGGTTTTGTTGTTAAACATTGGTTAAATGGTGGAGGTGCAGCCGAAAGTGGAAGTCGCGGAGGTGCAGGCGTAAATGGAACTCGCGTGGTAGATCACGCGGCACGCGTCCTCAAAGAGCTCGGAGTGAGGGAAGTATTCGGGATAACTGGCGGCAGTATAATGGGCTTCTTCGACGCGCTAGCTCTTGAAGACTTTGAGATATACATGTTCCGCCACGAGCAGGGAGCAGCTCACGCTGCAGACGCGTACGGTAGGATCAAGGGGAAGCCTGGAGTAGCCCTCGCCACAAGCGGGCCGGGCGCCACCAACCTTGTAACCGGCATAGCTAACGCATACTTCGACTCGGCCCCCATGCTGGCCATCACGGGCCAGGTACCTACAGCCGTGTTCGGCCGCGATGCCTTCCAGGAAACAGACATAGTCGGGGTTACAGCGCCGATAACAAAGTTCAACTACCAGATAAAGAGGGCTGAGGAAACCGGTCCCGCACTACGCACGGCCTACAGGCTGGCCTACGAGGGGAGGCCTGGCCCAACACTCGTAGACTTCCCACGTGACATACAGCTGAAGCATTACGTCCCAAGCGATGAGCACGCCTACCTGCCCATAGACTTCTCCAAGTACGTGCCACCAAAACCCGATATTAAAGCCGTAAGGAAGGCGGCGAGGCTGCTCGTGTCGGCTTTAAGGCCAGTCATACTCGTCGGTAACGGGGTTTACTGGAGTGGTGCCTGGACGCAGGTATTGAGGATAGCTGAGATCCTGCAGGCGCCTATAGTCACCACGCTTCCCGGGAAGAACGCGGTGCCCTCTGACCATCCTCTAGTCATGGGGCCTGCCGGCATGCATGGGAGGCTTGAGGCGGATGCTGCGCTGGCAAACGCGGATGTAGTCTTAGCTGTTGGGACGAGGTTCTCTGACCGTACTGTTGGCAGGTTCTCTCCCGAGCTTGCCGAGAAGAAGATAATACACATAGATAGTGACCCCAGCGAGATAGGCAAGAACGTTACCCCCGAAGTAGGGATAGTTGCTGATGCTAAAGCAGCACTAAACGCCCTGCTACGAGAACTGCCCTCGGTTACGAGGAGAGACAGCAAGTTCGTAGAATGGCTGCTCGAGATAAGGAGGAGGTACGAGGCTGCAATGGAGCGATGGGCTAGGAGAATGCGCAAGTTTGCTCCATGGAAGGTGCTGAAAGCAATCCGGGAGGTGGCGCCAAAGAATACCATAGCGGTGACTGGTGTGGGAAGCCACCAGATGTGGGCTGAGCAGCACTGGGACGTCTACATACCAGGCACATGGCTGACCAGCGCCGGGCTGGGTACCATGGGCTTCTGCATACCCGCCGCAATAGGCGCTAAGGTTGCTGCACGCGATAGGCCAGTGATATGCATTGACGGTGATGGGAGCTTCCAGATGACGATGAACAATCTCGCCCTCATACGTGACTACAACCTCCCCATAACAATAGTGATCTTCGACAACCGCGCGCTAATGCTTGTGAAACACTGGCAGATCTACCTGTACGATCGGAGAATAGTTGCTACAGAATACTCTCCAAGACCAGACTTCACGAAGATAGCTGAGGCATACGACATCGAGGCTGTAAGGCCCTCCGACCTTGGTGAGGTCAGGAAGTGGGTTGACTGGAGCATTAGGAGCAGGGAGCCCCTAGTGATGATAATAGACATAGACAACAACGAGGATCTTGTGCTGCCCTGGGTTAAACCCGGGGACTGGTTGACCAACGCGGTTAAGCCCCCAGGCCTCGAAGACCTAGAACTAGTTTATCCAGAAGCTAAACAATACCTAGCTCCCATTCCACAAGCCTCCTAAAGGGGGTGGACTCGTAGTGCGTGAGATAAGGGTCTACGGGCTCTACGAGCTAGAGATAGAGGCGTGGAATGGGATAGATGCGTTAATGAGAATAAGCAACATGGCACGTAGGGCTAAGCTAAGCTACCAAACCCTCAACGCAACATTCGAGCCAGGTAAGCTAAGGGTTAGAATAACAGCACTAGGTGATGGCTTCGAGACGAGATGGCTGGCCGCCAAGCTGGAGAAAATGCCCGAAGTCTATAGGGTTGAGGCTAGACTGCTTAAACCGCTAGAGGCCGAGACATACTAGAAGGGTAAGGCCACGGTACGAGAAAGCCTCCAGCAGCATGCATAAGCACCCCAATGTTTTAGGATCCTTAAACTAGCTCCTCTCCGTTGACACGCTCCTCCTCTACTAGCGTAGCCTTGTAAGGGGTATTGGTGGCTGGAGAGGATGTGCTTACGTTAAGGGTTTTTCCCGTGCTGGGTCCCCTGTGTAGGCGGCCCAGCCGGCGCCGGAGCCTAGTACGGCTGGGTGCCACCTCTTCGGCTGCAAGAGTTCCGGGTTCATGACTGTGTTTTGAGAGGGGGCTGGGCTTGGCTGAGATTATAGGTGATAGGGAGGCTTCTCTTGAGCCTCTTAAGGGTAAGACTATTGCGGTCATAGGTTATGGTAGTCAGGGTAGAGCGCAGGCTCTCAACCTTAGGGACAGCGGGCTTAATGTTGTGGTGGGGGTTAGGCCTGGAGGGCCTAGCTGGAAGAGGGCTGTTGAGGATGGTATGAAGACGCTCAGTATACCGGAGGCCGTGAAGATAGCTGATGTGGTGATGGTTCTCTTACCTGACATGGTTCAGCCCAAGGTGTGGAGGGAGCAGATAGAGCCTAATCTGAGGGATGGGGTGACCCTGGATTTCGCTCATGGGTTTACCATACATTATGGCTTGATAAAGCCGCCTTCTAGTGTTGATGTGGTAATGGTTGCCCCTAAGGGTCCTGGCCAGCTGGTGAGGGAGGAGTACCTGGCTGGCCGCGGCGTCCCTGCGCTTGTAGCTGTTTACCAGGATGCTAGCGGTAGTGCATGGGACACTGTACTCGCGCTGGCTAAGGGTATTGGCGCCACGAGGGCTGGCGTGATAAAGACCACGTTTAGGGAGGAGACTGAGACCGACCTTATAGGCGAGCAGACCGTTCTCGTGGGCGGGCTAATGGAGTTGATAAGAAAGGGGTTTGAGACCTTGGTTGAGCTGGGCTATCAGCCTGAAGTAGCCTACTTCGAGGTCTTGAACGAGGCGAAGCTGATAATGGACCTCATATGGAGGTATGGTATAACCGGCATGCTTGAGAGAGTCTCTGTGACAGCCCGATACGGCGGGCTCACGGTGGGCCCCCAGGTCATTGATGAGAGGGTTAAAGAGAACATGAGGAGGGCTGCTGAGAGGGTTAGGAGTGGGGAGTTTGCTAGGGAGTGGGTTAAGGAGTATGAGGGGGGCATGCAGAGGCTATCTAAGCTAATGGATGAGATGAGGAGGCACAGTATTGAGGAGGTTGGGGCGAGGCTCCGTAAGATAATATTTCACGAGGCCTAGAGCTTTTCTCGCTTGAGGTGCCCAATGTTTTGGGCCAGACCCTCAGAAGCAGGACTATTCGCGAGGGGGCTGAGAGGGCCCCGCACCGCAGCCTCATGGTTGCCTCCGGCCTCTCGCCGAGCGACGTTAGGGACTTAAGTAAGCCTCTCATAGGCATAGTCTACACCTACTCTAGCATAGTGCCGGGCCATGTCCACTTGGAGAGGGTGGCTCAGGCTGTTGGTGAGGGGGTTTACCAGGCTGGGGGCATACCAGTATTTGGGCAGACGCTTTCCATATGTGACGGTATAGCTATGGGCCATGAGGGAATGAGGTTTAGCTTGCCCTCAAGAGAGCTCGTGGCAGACACTATCGAGGCGTTTGCTGAAGCCCACCGGGTTGACGGGTTGGTTGTTGTCACCTCCTGCGACAAGATGCTGCCTGGCGCGTTGATTGCTGCCGCTAGGCTGAGGGAGGAAATACCAGTCTACATTGTTAATGGCGGCCCCATGCTTGCCGGGAGGATCGGTGAATGTAACGGCTCCTGCCTGGTCGGTCTTGGCCATGTATTCGAGGCCGTGGGCCAGTATATGCGTGGGAGGCTTTCAGAGAGCTCTCTCCGAGCCTTCGAGGAGGAGGCGCTGCCAGGCCCCGGAAGCTGCGCCGGCCTCTACACCGCTAACACTATGGCTGTTGCTGCTGAGGCAATGGGCTTCATACTACCCGGCACATCAACCATCCCAGCAGTCAACAGTAAGCGCCTCTGGGCGGCGAGGGAGACTGGGGCGCTTATAGTAAAGGCTGCCCTGAAGGGATGGAGGGCTGAGATGTTTCTCACAGAGGAGAGTCTAGCCAATGCCCTGCACGTTGATGCCGCCCTCGGAGGCTCCACAAACACTGTGCTGCATCTCCTCGCTGTGGCCGAGGAGGCTGGACAGGACATGGGAGTAGGTGAGGTTGAGGAGATATTCTCAAAGACGCCCTGGATAGGCGACATAGAGCCCGGCGGCAAATACTTCATGGAGCACCTCCACATGGCTGGAGGAGTGCCAGCAATAGTTGCTCAGCTGCTTCGAGCAAAAGCCTTCAACGGCCTAGCACCTACAGCCAAGGGAGTGGAGTGGAGGAGAGTAGCCGAGAACATGGAGCCCCGGGGGCCAGCAATAAAGAGGCTGGAAGAAGCTATAAGCAAGCGCAGCCCACTGCGCATACTCAAGGGTAGCCTAGCCCCCGAAGGCGCAGTCATAAAGGCGGTAAAGCTCGAGAAAACTAGGATGAAAGGCCACGCAAAAGTCTTCGACAGCGAGGAAGAAGCCATAGACTGGGTACGTAAACACACGCCAGAACCAAACACCGTGATCATTGTAAGATACGAGGGGCCTGCAGGAGGGCCGGGAATGAGGGAGATGCTACAGTTGACAAGCATCATCTACGGGATGGGGCTAGGCTCCGAAGTCTCGGTTGTAACTGATGGAAGATTCAGTGGCGCCACGAGGGGACTAATGATAGGCCACGTCTCCCCTGAAGCAGCAGCTAAAGGCCCGATAGCCCTGGTACGTGACGGCGATGAGATATTGATAGATGCTGAGAGAGGTAAACTCGACATAGGCGTGGATGCAGCAGAGCTCGAGGAGAGAAGGAGAGTGTGGAGGCCGCCGGAGAGAAAGATAGAGCAAATGAGGAGCCTGGAGAAACGGAACAGTCTACTCTACGCCTACAGCATATCAGCATGCAGTGCCAGCAGGGGAGGAGTAAGACGCTGCTCTAGGCCAGCCTGGTGGAGCAGATAACGGTGCTTCATTTAGGCCAGAATGGTCGGTATCAGTACTGAATGTAAAGGCTCCGGCCACCACATACAATGAAAGCCACGTAGCCCAGGTTAATAGAGGCGAGCCAGTTCCTCGCCTCACCCATCCCGGAGAGAGCATGGCCGGCTACTACGACCCCCTCTATACCAGCCCCTACGAGGAGTACGTGGCGAGACTACGCGATAAAGGCATAGTATCATACATAACGGACTACATGTCATACCGCAGGATGGTGATGGGGGAGGAGCGCGTGGTAGCCCTATATACTACACCCACCTGCACTGCATGCATGGTCTATAAGCCCATATTCTACAGTGTGGCTGAAGAGTTCGCTCGGAAAGGGGGAGAGCCTCGATTCATTGAAGTAGACGCTTACATGGTTCCAGAGGCAGCATTTGAGGTGGGCGTTATGGCAACACCTACCACAGTGTTTTTCGTTAGGGGTAGGCGTGTTGATGCTATAGTTGGGGTAATAGATGATGAAGAGCTTAAGAGAATGGTGAGCGAACTACTGCACAAGAAGAATTAGGTAGTTGCCTGCATCAACACCGGCTTCTCGGGCAAAAATCACTTGAGGCGCCGCGGTAGGTCCTGAAGCCCCTTTAGAAGACGCTGAATGAAAGTGAACCAGACTAGAGCAGCCACGATTGAGAGGACCAGGCTAGCTAGCCTACCTCTACCCAGAACCATCAACACCAATATCACCGTGAACGCAATTATTCTATCTCCCCTCTCCATCAGCCCATAGCCCTCCATACCCCTACCAGCAAAACTCTCATACCTCGCTCTTGAATAGCTTACAAGGAAGCTTCCCGTAAGAAGCAGGTAGGAAGGCCATAGTGGGAGGCCCATTAAGATGAAGCCTGCAACATAGCCCGCATCGCATAGCCTGTCTACCAGGCTGTCAACATAGCCCCCGCGCGGCCCAGCCTCCCCTCGAAGCCTAGCTACAGCTCCATCAACCGCGTCAAGCAGCGCACTCAGGCCGAAGAAGAATAGGGCTCTGGGATACTGGTGGGATACTGATGCGTGAAGGTAGAGGACCAGCACTCCCAGGCTTAGGAAACTGTAAAAGTCTGCTGGAAGTACGGCCAGGGGTTTTGCTATGATTGAGAGGAGCCTAGACACGTAGGGCCTCAGCCTAGTGATCAAGCCTGCCAGCACCATCCATGAATGCTTGGAGCTGGACAGTACTCCGCGACTAGTCGCTGCGCCCCGCCGGGGACAGGGGCTCAAGCACCTCTATGAGTTTATCAACGAGCTTGTAGGGGTCGCGGTAGGGCGCGATAACCCTTAGAAGCGGGTAGTCGGGCATACTGTCGTCCAGCTCATAGCGTAGCCTCACTCCAAGCGAGAGGGCAATCCCTAACCCCTCCCTCACACTCTCCGCCATCGATGCCTCCTCAGCTGTTACTGGGAGAGGTACTGTAACAACTACCTCAAACCCATCGCCGCCGGAAGCCTCCGACACCTCAACATACACGCCATTCTCGAGCCTTATCCTCGTAGCCTCGCCCTCCGCCTCAAAACTAAACCCTCTCCTACCAAGCCATGATTGAAGCCTACGCGCCCAATCCTTCTCTGAGGCATGGCCGGGAATGGCAGCCTCTAACCCCACCACTCCTCGACCCCCAGGCTTCATCTGCTGGGGCGGGGTGCAGAGGATTAGTATCTTGTTTGAAGTAGTGGAGGGGCCGCAGTATCCGCCTCGGATAGAACGTGGAATTGTTGGCG
>QNYQ01000012.1 GCA_003978665.1 Hyperthermus sp. | reverse complement strand
GTACTGTCCCTGATACCCTTTCCTCAAGCACATCCATATGAGTCTGTGTGCACTTTGTGTACTTTATGATCCTCCTCTTCGACGCAAAGTAAATCATCACAACTAATACAAGGATAAGGTGTGGTAGTCGTTAGCGAAAGTACTAACCAATGGGAACAACAGGAATGGACTATTCCGCGTTATAATTGTATCTACAGTATCTACAATAAACATTAAAGCAGTACTTCAGAAGGGTAAATGGATATTTTAATAGCAAGGAATGTGTGGCATTATCCGTTCTTACCAAGTATACTCAGTAAACCCAATAGCTAGATATGTCGTTTGCTAGGAGGGCCCCTATAGCTGTATTACTGGACATAGCTATAAGGAGTGGTATTAAAAAGGGTGCTACAGATGAAGACTTCATCCCTATTGAGCCATAGATGGTTTGTATAGCGTATCTAGCAATATATACCATAACTATTGTTATAGCTATCAGCATTCCTACATTTAATGCCTGGGTAGCCTCTACAGCAGCTGTGCTCGGTATCGTTAAGGAGTACAGGGGTGAGAATAGGGATAGGATGGCTCAGTGGTGTAGGAGGTACGCTAAACATAGATACACTAGATGTTCTCGTAAAAGATGATGTCTATGAAGAGCTCCTCGATACTTATAATCCTCCTGAACCAGGTTCCCGGGTAGTACATATTGTTGTGTTATATTGCTAGCCTGGTTCTTTACGTAATAGGCTTTAATCTTAAAGGAATATCACCTACTCTTCTGGAAGCTCATTTCTATCCTCCTTAAGCAGGTTGTCTACACGTATCCTCTGTACCTTATTGGTATAATTGCTAGTAGCGCTAGCCCCCACTAGTAATCGCTTAGGTATTTAAAGCGTGAGGAATCGACTTAGCAGAACACGCTCCCCTACAGCAGCACAGATGGAATAGGTGGTGGGAGTTGCGGGCTCGTGTTCCAGGTCTGATCATCGGCGATAATCAGCTGAGACAGGTGTCCTCATAGCGTGGGCTCGGTGGCGGGCTTACATCATGGCTCCAGGCTTATGTACTCGTAGTTTATTCTTCACTACGCCCCTTAACCTCGTGGAACGTGTTACGCCGACAATAGGGGCAATAGTGGTAAAGCCTGCTGTTCTTTAGTTTTGTGAGGTCGAAGCTTACTTCTAGGGTCCACTCCCTCTTGCAGCGTGTGCACTGTAGTATCCACTTAGTCATTTTGCTCCCACCTAGCTGTGGCCCTAGTCCTCCTAGGTCCTGTCCTGCCTCCTCCCGAGCAGTCCATGTGTTATAAGTGCTTGTAATGCTTTTCTTAGTGCCCTCCTTACTTTCCAGCGCTTGTCCAGGGTTCCATAGAGCCTGAGTGAGACTGCTCTTATACTGTTGGTTGATGTGAGCTCTTTTAGTATCTGCTTTTCCTCCTCGTTGAGGTCTTTAAGGTAGCGTAGTGCAAGGCGTGCTATATCGGCTGGTTCGAGGCCTAGGTAGGGGTCTTGTGGCTCGAGTTTTGAGAGGTCTTGTATGACTTCAAACTCTATTATTGTTACTGTGTCGTCTGGTGACAGGTCTGAGTAGACTCTCTTTAGTTCATATAAGAGCTCGTTTAGTGTGTTAAAGCCGTCTTTCTTAGCATCGTCATCGGTGAGTTCGCCTACTCTCTTATAGGTAACTTTCTTTACTCTCACCTTAGCTATTGGTCTTCCACCGCCGTGAACTATTAGTTCGTGGTGTTTCAGCTTCACTCGCCCAAGCCTTATGGTGGTTGTTTTCCTCCCCGAGAGTATGTCCTCCACGTAGTCTCCCTTAACCATGATGTGGCGTCCGATAAACCTGGTTTTCTCTGGTCTGTCTGTCACAGTCTCTTCCCTCTATGAGGGGGGTCGAACTAAAATTAATAGTGGTAAGAGTCTCCTGGTATCTCCTGGGGCAATGAACTTTCAGGGAGTTAAGTTCTGTGAGCTAGCTGGGATGTGAACCCGGCTTGTCCTCGGGCGGGCCGGGTCTTCTGAGAGTGTCTTCCGTGCTTGGCATGCTGAGGGGCCAAAGCGGTGAGCCCCTTGCCTCTGTTCTCCCCTAAGGTTTTCCGTGCCCGTTTTCTCTGGCTTCTATGCTTGGGGGTTGAGTACTGTGGCTGGCTCTAGTGTTTGATGGGGTTTTGTTTCAGCTTTAGCCGAGATTAGGGCGCCTACCTTGAGTCCTTCGAGAGGGTGTGTGGACATTATTATGATCTCTTTGGATACGCCTTTGTATGGTACGTTCTTGGTAATGGTGTATGGTGATACCTTGGCTTCTTTGCCTACTAGGCTGTCAGCTATGTATGAGTGTGATCCTATGCGTGCCCTGCTGTAGATGATGCTACGTTTTATTTCACAGTAGGCGCCTACTATCGCGTTGTCAAATACTGCTACCGAGTTCCTTATGAAGGCGTGTGCTCCTATGAGCGTTCTTGGACCAATATATGCTGGTCCCTTGATTACTGCGTGGTGGTCGATTTGTGCCTCGTCATCTATATACACGGGGCCTTCGATGACCACTCCTCTCCCTATTTTAGAGGTTTGGCTAATGTAAGTGTTTGAGAGCTTGCTCATGTCGAGTCTGACGGCCACCAGGTAGTCCCAGGGCGTGTCTATGTCGATCCATTCTCCCATCCACATTATGGCGGTCAGCCTTGATTCTCTTGCAAGCCTATGTAGCATGGCCTCAATTGTTTCGCCTTTCTTGCATAAGCTGCTTCTTATTTCGCCTACGGGCATGGTCATTAACCCAGCGAATATGTATGAGCCTCTGCCTAGTGCCTCTACTATGCCCGATATCGGGTCTACCTCTGTTCTAAGGTATTGGCCTCGTAGAAGGTGGGGTTTTGTGACTGTTATGGTAGGCTCGTAGCTGCTGGTTATTCTCGACAAGTGTGATTCTATGAAGCCTTGAGAGTAGTAGAGGTCGCCGTAGAGTATTGTTACGTTTTCCTCTACGCTGTCGTAGGGATAGGCTGCATTTAAGCCATTACATATGGCCCCCTCTATCCCGCTGTGCGTCTGTGATACGAACCGGCATTCCGGCATCTTCTTGCAGACATCGTTTATCTGATCGTCATCTGATACCACGTATACTTCGTCCACTACTCTCTTTAGCTGCATTAAATGCTTTTCTAGAAGACTCCCCTTGGGGAAACGTAGGAGGGCGCGAGACCTCTCCTCGCCCATTACATGTACCAGTCTCTTTGCTCCTCCTCCGGCTAGAAGTATGACCTTCATGGAGCTTCACCCAAGCTATAGTAGTCATGCTTACTTACTCTACTGTAACCGTTTTTGCTAGGTTCCTGGGCTTGTCGGGGTCTCTGCCCAAGCTTACTGCTAGTTTGTATGCCAGTAGCTGTAACGGTGGTGTGATGGCGTAGGGTGCGAGCAGTTCTGAGGGGTTGCCTACGCTCACGAAGTAGTCTAATCCTTTAATTCCATTATAAGCATCATGGCCTATGAGTATTGTGAAGGCTCCCCGTGACTTCATTTCCATGACGTTACCCTGCAGTTTTTCTATATACTCTTTAGAGGGTGATGCACCGATGAATATAACGGGGTAGTCTTCCTCTATAAGGGCTATTGGGCCATGTTTGCTTTCACCTGCGGGATACGCTTCGGCATGAATATAGCTTACCTCCTTTACTTTTAATGCGGCTTCATATGCTAACGGTACTCCTAGGCCTCTGCCAAGTATATACATGTTTGTCTTATTCTTTAACACATCGGTGAGTGTCTCGATCCTTCTTATACTGGTCTCTATGCCTTTCGCCGCATACTTTCCCGCCTTTTCAAGTTCATTTATCATGTCTTCCTTCTCCCTGCTGTCTATGGTACCTAGGGTGAAGGCTGTGCTTATGCTCAGTAGAGTTAAAGCCAATATCTGGGTCAGGAAGGTCTTTGTTGCAGCGACTCCTATCTCAGGGCCTGCGCGAGTGTATATTGCCTGATGGGATTCTCTGGGTATGGTGCTATCGATTACATTGGATATGGATACGATTCGTGTACCCCTCGCTTTAAATGCTCTTAGTGCCTGGAGTGTGTCTATGGTCTCACCGCTCTGGCTTATAGCTATTAGAACAGCCCTTCTACCGCCAAGCCCCTCATATGCTTTATACTCGCTGGCTATGAACGGGATTACGGGCAGACGGGTTATTGTTGACATGTAGTAGGCGAACACTAGGCCGGCGTGATAGCTTGTTCCAGCACCCGTCACGAAAATGTGGTCCGCTGAAGAAATTATTGATGCTGCCTTATCCACCTCTGCGGCGGCTGAGAGAAGCCCGTTATACGTCTCGTAGAGGGCTCGTGGCTGCTCCATGATCTCCTTGAACATGAAGTGGGGGTATCCTCCTTTTTCGGCTGATTCAATGCTCCAGGTTACCAGCCTTATTCTACTCCTCCATTCCGCCTTAGCACCCTCATACTCTATATGTATCCTGTATGGTTCTATGTACCCGTACTCGCCATCCCTAACAACTATTATCCTTCTAGTTAAGGGGAGCAGTGAGGGTATGTCGCTCGATACTGCGTTAAAACCCTCGCCCACGCCTATTATCAACGGGCTTACATGCCTAGCAAAGTATATTCGTGTGGGCTCGCCGAGATGTATCAACACTATAGCGTATGTTCCCTCGATTAGACTGATAACTTTCTTGAATGCATCGAACCCGCTCATGCCTTTTGAGATGTATTCTTCGAATAAGTGTGCTATTACCTCTGTATCAGTGTCGCTGGTAAATCTATGCCCCTTGGCGGTTAATAGTTCACGCAGCTCAGCAAAATTCTTGATTATACCATTGTGGGCTACAGCTATCTCTCCCCTACAATCCGCGTGTGGATGGGCATTCCTCTGGCTTGGAGGGCCATGAGTAGCCCATCGCGTGTGGGCTATGCCGGTTGTGCCGCATTTAGAGCCAACACGGTGTCTTTTGACCACACTGTCTATTTTACCCTTGTCTTTCAATACTAGCAGCTTGTCGGCTCCGCATTCTATAAATGCAAAGCCTGCACTGTCATAGCCTCTGTACTCGAGCCTCTTTAAGCTATCAATGAGCTGCGGTATGATGTTGCCAGTAATGAGTGGGTCAGCCGTTATACCTACAATCCCGCACAAGGCCCCTACCCTCTTTAGGGGAGTGAAGCTCGCTGGAAGTTTTGGCTTCTTCAGCTATGGCATAATGGTTTTTACCTCCCTGAAGTTATTGATCTTCGTGTTTACCTTCATGGCGTGCTATTCCTCCTTACCTATGATCCGTAGCATTCTGTCCAGCGACCGCTCTAGGTAGGTTAGGCTTGGCCTCTGTGACACGTATCTTGGCAGTGGCGAAGCTATTCTCGGATAGCCCCTGAGCTCCTCTGTTATCTTTAGGAGTAGTTCGTCGGGCTTTAGCACTACACGATCGTTAGTCCTCCTTATGGTAACGTTGAGGGTGCCCGTCTCGGCTTCGCGTCTACCTATTACGACTATGTATGGTATCCATTCTCTCCCAGCATCTCGTATTCTTTTGCCTAGACTTATTTCCCTGTCGTCTATGTCTACTCTTATTAGGTTGTCTTCGAGGAGGGTGGCCGTTTTCTCCGCTAGCTCCCTCTGTCCTGGGTCGTTGGGTGATATGGGTATTATTCTAACCTGTATTGGTGATAGCCAGAGTGGGATTTCGGGTGTTTTTCCTTCCTTCTCGTTTTTAACGGCTGTATCGAATACCATGTATATGTATCTCTCTATGGAGCCTATGAGGGCTGTATGTATTATTACTGGGTATCTCTCTTTGTTGTTGGCGTCTACGTAGCGTATGCCGAATCTTTTGGCATTACCTATGTCAAACTGGAATGTTGCTATCTCTCGTGGCCTGCCTGCCACATCTATGATGTGGTATTCTACGTTCACTACCCAGTAGTATATGCCGGCCGGGTAGAGGGCTATGAGAGCTGGTTTTCCATCTCGTCTTATAAGTTCAAGGAGTTCTTCTCTCCTATTTGTCCAGAAGTCTTCAGTTACATTGTATACTGCATAATATTCGCGGCCTAGTTTGCGTGCCTCCTCATGTATTACCTTCTGCAGTCTCTCGCTTATCTTAACAGCCTCGGCTAGATCCTTGGTTAATATGTGGAGGTCGGGCATGTTGAATTTCCTCAGGCGGAAGCATAGTGTCACCTCTCCGCTTTGCTCAAGCCTATAGCTGTCAGCTACTTCGAACATTCCTAGGGGAAGGTCCTTGTAGCTAAGTATGTAGTCCTTGAGCATGGCGAACTGCTGGTGGCATGCAGCATACCTTAGTACTAAGCGTTTTCTTTCTGTGCTCATCTCGTAGAGCCTGTCTCCGAAGAGGGCGGCGTGCTCGTATACGGGTTTTGAGGATAGGTCAAACATGTTTGTGCCTTTCACTCTCAGTACGGGTATTCCTAGTCCTCGGGCTAATTGCCATGAATACTCGGCTACTGCATCAGCCATAAGTGCTGCGTGTGGATGGTACCTCATATGGCCATAGTCGCTCATGCTTTCCCATTCAAACCCGAACTTGCTGCAGAGCACGTTTGTAGGGTTCTCTATCTCCCCCAGTTCTTTGCCTAGAGCCTCCTTCTCTATGAGTGCGCGGAAGTCGTGGTTCGCCATAGACAAGTATTCATCTGGCTTATATATCTTACCATCCGGTGTAACCACATAATACCTCTTCTCTACCCGTAGCTTCTTCGTCTCAGTAGCTTGGTAGCTGCGCGAGAGCTCTGAAAGCGGGTGCCCGTAGCAATGCAAGTAGAACTCCTTGTACCAGCCGAAAGGCGCTCTGATTACCTCCCCAACACCCTTCTCCTTGATCTTCTCCTCTAGCAGCTGTAGCGCCTCTACAGCCTTATGTGGGGGTGCGAGGTCGCTGGAAAGGTGTGCATATGGATATATTACTATTGTGTCCGCTCCCACTTTAGATGCCACTGAGGCTATGTCTGCGGCGGCTATGGATGTGACATTATCAACGTTGTTTGCGTCATCCTTCTCCACTGTGGTGAATACCACGAGAGCGTTTGAGGCTCTTCCTTCTGGTGGTGCTGAGGCCTCTTCTGCCTCGTCTATAGCTTTCCTGTGGGCTTTGAACCAGAATTCTTTAGCGTGTATTAGCAGGACACGCATCTTGCTTCGCCTTTACGGTAAGCCTTCTAGGACGGTTACGGTCGCTTACATGTATGCTATAAGGGTTTAGTTGCGGAGAGGCTTAAGCCATAATATTTTAGTTTCGGTTAACCGGAGAACTCTATATATTAGGGAACTTGGCGCCCCGCTCATTTGAGGTGAAAGATTTGACGAAAGAGGTAAGATCGATAACAGACCTTCCCGGAGTAGGGCCAGCTACCGCCAATAGGCTAATCGAGGCGGGATACTCCACCATAGAGGCTATAGCGGTCGCGACGCCTCAGGAACTTAGTGCGGCAGCTGGGATACCAATAACTAGTGCGCAGAGGATAATCAAAGCCGCTAGGGAAGCACTCGACATACGCTTCAAGACTGCCCTCGAAGTAAAGAAGGAGAGGCTCCAGACACGCAAAATAACCACGGGGAGCAGAAATCTTGACGACCTCCTAGGCGGAGGGATAGAGACAAGAACCATCACAGAGTTCTTTGGAGAATTTGGGAGTGGGAAAACACAGATATGTCATCAGCTTGCTGTCAACGTGCAGCTACCTCAAGAGAAAGGAGGGCTAAGTGTAGGTGATAAAAGTGCGAAGGCGGTATACATTGATACTGAGGGCACGTTTCGATGGGAGCGCATAGAAAACATGGCTAAAAGATGGGGGCTAGACCCCGACGAGGCTATGGGCAACATCTATTACATCCGCGCTATAAACAGCGATCACCAAATGCTAATAGTTGACGAACTATTTAATATGGTGCCTAAGGAGAACATTAAACTAGTAATTGTGGACTCGGTTACGAGCCATTTCAGAGCAGAGTATCCTGGCAGGGAAAACCTGGCAGCACGGCAGCAGAAGCTTAACAGGCATTTGCACCAGCTCGCCAGACTAGCCGAAATATATGACCTCGCAATAGTTATAACTAATCAAGTTATGGCACGGCCCGACGTCTTCTATGGCGATCCGACTCAGCCCGTAGGAGGCCATGTACTCTACCATGCTCCAGGCGTTAGGGTTCAGCTGAGGAAGAGCCGAGGCAACAAGAGAATAGCACGCATAATAGATGCCCCCCACCTTCCCGAGGGTGAAGCCGTCTTCCTCATAACGGACTACGGTATTAGCGATCCAGAAGACTAATTAACTCGTCAACAGAGTGCGTGAATATGCAGTTGCTACAATGCTTAAGATCCTCTGCTTGCAGTATTAGCCGCGTACCCCTCCAGCGCGGAGCTATAGCACAAGTGCCCACACGCACCGTTGGTATAGGAAGCAGCATCTCCAGCCCGCTCAGCTTATCCTTAACCTTTACCATTCTTCTTTCAAGCTTAATGCTAGGTGAGACGCAAATAATCCAAAACCTCTTTATGCCGTTTGTGAAGCAAAACAACAAGAACATGCTACTGCCCCTTCTTAAGAGGCCCCTCCTAAACCTCTCGGCCACCGCTTTAGCGTCCCTTGTACGTAGGGGAAGGCGGACGGGCCTTATCCCAGCCAATCCTGGCACGTCTTCCATGCAGTAGTCTCTCACCAAGACTCCTAGCCAGATAGGGCTTGTCGACACTAGGCTGCTAATAGTTATTATGGTTGTGCTATTACGGGGCCCTGCCGTAATACTATGTTCGCCGCCTCTCATCTTCGGATCCTGAACCCAGCCACCAGCGGTGTTCTGTATTGTTTTAGGCGCTCTACTCATATACCTAGTAATCCCTAGGAGTCAATGACTTAGTAGGCTATGGGAGTCGATAGCTATGATAGCTGAAGCCATAGCCTTAGTTTCTCTAGCCCTCCTTAGTATTGATGATGTTAAGCGAAGAGAGATAAGTGAAAAGGAGTATTTAATTGCACTGGCCCTGGTCGTGCTGGGCAAGTTGTGTGATGGCTGGCTGGGCCAGGATTATTTTACTGCTCCATCAATACTAGTGCCTCTTTACGTTACGGTTAATGCTATGCTTGTTGGATTTGCGGCGATCATAGCCTGGTTAAGGATACTAGGTTGGGGCGATGTAGCAGTACTAGCCCTCATAATGGCGGCTAGTCCTGCAGCCCCAAGACAAGGGATGGTCTTCCCAACGGTGCTGGTAACATTAATGTACTATGTTACGTTAATGTTGACGCTAGGATTGTTGAACGCTCTTTATAACTTGTCGCTGAATAGGGAAGATTTGAAAAAACTCCCGTGGAGATATAGGGTGATATATGCATTCACCGCCAAGCCTGTGGAAGCAGAGGTGCTAGTTAAGAAACCATCGTGGTGGTACCCTCTAAACATATGTGGTAAATACAGACTAAGCTTCAATATATATATGGAGCCTAGTGATATCGTTAATGAGGTGAGGAAAGCGTTAAAAAAGAAATGTATCCACAACGCTTCCAAGATATGGGTGAGCTACGGTATACCAGGCATACCTCTACTATCGCTCGCCTATCTGGCAAGCCTCACATTAGGCGACAAACTCTTCCTAAACGCAATTGAAGCCCTCCTCAAATAGAAGTACTGGTATCACCATTGGTGAGAGGGGATTGGACATTATTTTCGCCCCATGGAGGTATACATACCTAAAAAGCGTAGACGCCAAGAAAACGTCGTGCATTTTTTGTGAAGCGCAGAAGCGCAGCGACGACGATTCACTAATATTGCTGCGCGGCAGGCACAGCTACGTTATAATGAACCTTTACCCATACAATACCGGTCACGTAATGGTGGTACCATATAGGCATGTGGCAGACTATACCGAGCTAACGCGTGACGAGGCACTAGAAATTCACTTACTCATCAAAATATCTCTCGAAGCGATAAGGGAGGCGTACGAGCCTCACGGATTCAATATAGGCATAAACCTTGGCAGAGTAGCGGGAGCAGGCATAAAAGATCACATACACGTTCATATAGTACCTAGATGGAACGGTGATACAAATTTCATGCCAGTCATAGGCGGAGTAAAAGTCATCTCACAGGACGTCAATGAGTCCTACAAGTACCTCAAACCCTACTTCCAGAGGGTAGCAGAGAGGTTGGGCTTAACCACCAAAGCCAAGTAGTTACGTATTTCATTTATTTCCCTCATCATCTGGTCCCGGGCTCTTCCAAGACCCCTTCTACTCCCACGCTTAAGCCAGTAGCTGAGTGCTTTAGTGTAAGTGAGAAGAACGTCCACCCTACTAGCATGATACTCCAGCCGGCGCTTCTCGATCCCACTCAAGCTCAGAGACAGGTAACGTAGCGCTGCAGCCAGGCACCTAAACGTGTTTTCAAGCTCACCTACTGAGAGGCTCTGCTCAATCCTCAACAGTAGCTCCTCAGCGTGGTCAAGCAGGCGTACAGCATTGTTGAATACGTGGTCGATAGGTTTACCCGCATATTCTTCTATCTGCCCTGAACACCATTCTAGCCCGCTCATAGTCAGGCTCCCTATACACAACCCCCTCCCTTACAAGGTGGGCCAGAGCCAACCTTATAAGCTCGCGCGAAAAACCCGTACAACCCTTCCCTGAGACCTTCTCAAAGATTTCATCATATGTCAAAAACGAGCTAGCACAGAGCAGGCCTATGATCTCTTCGCGGCACCTAACCTCTTTACTCAAGGCACCCAGCCCTACCCTCATATTATATGGGAGGTACCTTTAAGGCAGCACCTCCAGGCAGCGATGGTGGCTATAGGTGGAGAAGAGGTAACGTTTCTTCGATACTGTGGCTGGGGCTGAGACAGTATGGTAAGGCTCATGGGAGGAGGGCGGCCATGGATTACAGTAACGATCTCGAAATAGTTGAGGTATATGAGCTTCTGGGAGAGAGAAGGTATAGGCTGCATCTCCGCGGCACGATACTATACGTTAATGTTGCAGCGGATAGTGAAGATGAAGCAAAACGTAAGGCAAGCGACATTATTAGACAGCTTGGATTTGATAAGATAATAGACCTATACCGTGAAGACAAGCAGTAACATTGTGTAGGCGTTGGGGAGGGTAGTACGCGACGAGAATAGGCGGGCGATGGACGGTACAGGTTAGGCGGCTACACCCGCTACGCTTACTATATTTTCTTCTTCGATTCCTTCATACGCCTCATCTCCTCGAACTCGCTGGTAAGCTCCCTAACTAGCCTCTTAAACTCCTTTTCCTCCACCCTCTCTACAAACAGCTTGAAAAACTTTGTAAGGCATGACTTGCTGTGAAACGCTATAGTGATTCCAGCCCTCACCAATACAATCCCTTGCCCCTCTGGGAATTTTCTACCACACACGATACACGTATGCTGTCTCGTTCGAGCCACCTCACCGTTACCTCCATGCCGCATTGCTAACTAAGCTATATTAAACCCTATTGACTAGCGCTACCAAGAGGTGCAAACCCCATAAGCCACTACGAGCACAGCAAAGCCCTCTACTATGGTGTTGGCAGATTACGATAGCTTTGAGAGGGGTTTAGGACTGGAGGTTGCTTGCTGGGAGGGAATGAAAGGCCATGAGTACGAGCATAGCCGTGGAAAGCCAGCCCTACCTTGACGTGCTAGAGCCCAGGTTAAGGGAGCTTATCCGAGAGCGTGGATGGAGTAGACTAACCTCGGTGCAGGAGAGAGCTTTAGAGCCCATACTGCAAGGGGACAACGTGATAATAGTTGCGCCAACAGGCTATGGTAAGACAGAAGCCGCCCTACTCCCCATACTATCCATGATGGTTAAGGAGGACTCCAAGCCTGTATCGCTACTCTACATCACACCCCTGAGAGCACTAATAAACGACCTTTACGAGAGAATAAGCTGGTGGGCTACAAGACTCGGATTCAGGGTAGCGCGGAAGCATGGTGACGTGCCCCACTCTGAGAGAGCGAGAAGACTGCGCAGAATACCTCACATACTTGTCACGACACCGGAGAGCCTCGAAATAGATCTTGACTGGGCCTCAAGGTTTCGTGAACACTATAGGAACCTACGCTGGGTCATCATAGACGAGGTACACGAAATAGTTGGTAGCAAGAGAGGGGTTCAGCTCTCAGTGCTCTTGGAGCGTCTGAGAAGACTGGCAGGTGACTTCCAATTAATACTGCTTTCAGCAACAATAGGCAACCCCGAGATAGCGGCGCAGGCGTTTACGGGCAGCTCTAAGAGAAAGCTAAGTGTGATAACCGTAGATGCGCGGAAAGAGCTTAGCATAGTCATCGACTATGTCGACTCTTCTTCGACAGGGTTCTGGAAGAGGGCTGCAGAGAAGCTGCTAGAACACATGGAGCCTCTTACAATAGTCTTTGTCAACTCAAAGCATGTAGCCGAGAGCCTGCACCGTGAAATAGAGAAGATGGGAGTGAAGGGTGTCGTCGTGCATCATGCATCTATCTCAGCAGAGGAGAGGCAGAGGATAGAGGCTAGTGCTAAGGCGGGAGAACTCGACATGATAATAGCAACCAAGACCCTAGAACTTGGAATAGACATAGGCTATGCTAGAAAAGTCATCTTGTTTAGGCCTACGGGTCAAGTAGCATCACTGCTGCAAAGACTTGGCCGCTCCGGCCATAGCTTGCATGGAACTATAAGAGGAGTGATAATAGCTACCGACGAGACCGAGCTCCTGGAGGCTATAGCTGAAGCCAGACTTGCTGTCCAAGGAAGGGTAGAGCCTCCAGCACTACCCAAGGCACCTCTCGACATGGCTGCCAGGGCTATACTGGGGATGGCCCTCACTGGGGGGCATACGATAGAGGAGGCATACAGCATTCTACGTAACGTGTACTATTTCAGAGACCTTGATAGAGGCACGTTCGATAAGCTAATAGAGTATCTTCAAGCAATGAAGATGGTTAAGGTCGACAGTGATGGTACCCTAAGCATAGGCGCCCAGTTCTACAGGATTTGGAGATTTAATCCAGGCGACAGCGCTTACAGTTGGTGGGTAAAGAGCTTCTCCGAGTTCTTTACCACAATGGGTGAGAAGAAGAACTATGTGGTTAGGAGTGTGGATGGGAGACTAGTAGGCGAGCTCGACTCCGACTATGTGATACAAATACTGCGGGTTGGGCAAACCATAAGGCTTGGTGGCAGAAACTGGCAAGTACTCAGCATAGATGAGCATACCAACAAAGTGCTTGTAGTTGAGGCAGCGCAGGAGAGCGCTGTGGTACCATTCTGGCGTGGCCGGGGCCCCGAAGCCTCACCGATAGTATTGGATGAGATTAAACGTGTAATCCAGGAGCTACACGCCGGCTTAGTTTCAATGCCATCTAACGTTATAATGAGTGATGGAGCTTCACGCAAGCTCCAAGAACTTGTAAAGGAGGCTAGGAGATACCGGTATCCCCAGCCGTCCATGGATAGGATCATAGTAGAGTACATGGGTAATGAGAAAATATACGTAATGATAGCTCCCATAAAGGCTATAAGAACCCTAGCATACGTGGCCATGCTGTATGCGTACCGCTACAATAGCAACGCTTACACGAGGATAACACACTATGGGTTCAGCATGGTAAACGTTAACGGTTTCGACGCTATAGACCTACTAAAGAACATGGATAGGGAAACCTTCTATGAAGCAGCTCTAGAGGCCGCTAAGCGCTCACCCTACATAGTTGAGACGGCACACAACATCCAACTAGTCTTCGGTGTCACACAGAAGCTTAGATCAGACAATACACTGCCCTACCAGGAGGCGTTAAGACAGACTATAGAAGGCTACTTCGACCCAGATACTGCCTGGGAGATCATTGAGCTGCTAAAGCTGGGTAAGATACGTGTGGAGAAGAGTAATACAAAGGTGTCCTTCTATGCTAGATCGATAACTGAGAGCGCGCCCGAAAGACTCTGGCTCGGTAATGTGGAAGAGATGCTTGCAGACATCCTTCGTGGAATGGCCTTTACGGTTGAGGAGCTGGCTGATGCATTAAACTTGCCCGAAACGATAATCGAGAGCAAGCTCAAGTCGATGATGAAGCCAGGCTCTGTAAAAAGAGTATTCTACTTCATAGACACGGATACGGGAGAGCTCCGCTGGGGGCTTGTGGAAGATGCGGAAGCTATAGCATCATCTGAAGAGTTCATGTCATCCTTTAAGCCACTCTCGCTGGACTCCCTCTACATGATCCTTGCTAAGAACTCTGCAGGCAGCTTGATCCACGCCATAATAAGGCTCGATGAAATAATCTCCAACCCCCAAGCTGTCATAGATCAGATACCGTTCAAGGAGATACATGAACTTAAAGTGGTCCCGCTTACAGGTTACTATAATGGAGCAGCCCCCAGATACACGAACGTGCCAAGGAGCATAGTACCCTATCTCATACTGAACGCGGCGGCATACATCCAGAAAATCCAAATGAATAACCCGGTATTTTAGCCTGGGAACTGGGCAGTGAAGAAAGCCACGACTCTGAAACATGTGATGAAGGTCCGTGTTACAGAGCCACCATGCCAGAACCCCTACAATTACCATGCATAAACCATGATGAAAAAGCCCGTTCACGACCTAGACAAGCGGGGATGACAAGGTTATCCCCGGCTGACGAGGAAACCTGCTCAGTCCCTACTGGTGGCCCATGGTGAAGAAGCCTGAAGGCCTATACCCCTATATAGCATTCACGGCCACGATACACGTAAAATACGCTATGGCAACTGTTATAAGTAAACTTGAGGAGAAGGCCACAATAGTCGACTTTGACGAGCACCAAAGGAGGCTCCTTGTAAAGGCTACACCAAGAGCGTTTGAATACGTGAAAGAGCTTCTAGAGAAATACAGCATAGATTATACGGTAGAATTTAAGGCAGTCATCCACAAAGTAGCTAGGCCACATCTCCGCGATAAGCTGCATGCAGTGAAGACTCCCAGCGGCCAGTACTTATTCCTCTACGAGTGTAAGAGGCGAAACGCAGTCCTATGGGGAGAGTGGCGGAGGCAGCGCCTGCTAGTGAAGTACTGTAGGAGAGGTAGTAGCCTAGACCCGATCGCCATGCCTCCCAGTATGTGTGTTTTCACTCGCAGAGAGGACCTCCGAAGACTGCTTGAAGACTCTCTAGACTGCATTAAGGAATTGGTGGAGTTTATAGGAAAATAATGCTTTAGAAGCAGCGGCATCCTAAGCAGCCTGGAGCAAGGGCTCTGGCCAGCAGTTAGAGGAGGGGGTCGCCATGGCTGTTGAAGAAAACACGATTATAATAGGCAAGAAGCCCATAGCGGACTACGTGCTCTCAGCAATAGTTGTTCTCAATAAGGGTTTTGACGAGGTGGTCATAAGAGGGCAGGGTGCCAATATAAGCAAGGCAGTTGACGTTTATAATGCATTAGTTAATAGGCTCCGTGACAGCGTTGAATTAGTGTCTGTTAGGATAGACAGTATAGAGAAGGGGAGGAGGCTGATACCTTTCATAGAGATCAAGGTCCGCAGAACCATATAGGCTTTAGCCCGGCTTCCTCCATCGATGCAGCAGCATATGCTGTGATCTAACCATAGCGTTACATTGTAGCAAGACTCTCTTCCTCTCCGTAACTGCTCATTATCGTCTGCTTAACTATCTCCTCTAGCTCCGTATACAGTTCGCTTATCACGGATACTGCAGAGTAGGCCCCATCTATTATCGAGTCTATTCTTTCATGAAGCTTTCTCGTCCTCTCCTCGGAGACAAGCTCGCTGTAGGTCTCCGCAAGATAAGAGTACACCTCAATACCTAGCCTTGTCGGTATCAGCTTCTTCCTATACTTGCTCTCTATTACATACCCGTGCCGCATGATGGAGTCTATTATCCTCGTATAGGTGCTTGGCCTTCCAAGCCCCCGCTCCTTCATAAGTCTTATTAGTTCTCCATGCGTATAGAGTTGCACCATAGATCCAGGCTTCACTCTTAATACCTCAACATCTATCACTGCTCCCTCCTTGAGCTTCGACATCTCCTCGTAGAATCTTATGGACGAGGAGTAAAGCTCTAGGAAGCCCTTGTATACGGGTTTCGTGTATACTTCAAGCGTGTGTACATCACCAGCTACATTGACTATAAGCGTTAAATGCTCAAGCAATGCAGGCTTCATCTGGCTTGCCATGAACCTCCTAAATATGATATCGTAGATCCTATAATGGCTCTCCCTTAGCGTCAGAGATACCCTAACTTCTCCCGAGGCTATTCTGCGCCGTAGCTCGTCGGCGGATAGGGGTCTTGTAGGCCTTATGGCCTCGTGGTGTCCTGGAGTACCCCATGATCTTGGCGTGTTTAAGCCCTCTAACCCCCTCTCCTCCAGGTACTTTCTAGCTATGCTTTGCCCGAATGATGAAACATAAGTTGACTCTGTCCTATGATAGGTTATTAGACCAGCCTCAAAGAGGTCTTGGGCTACCTTCATGGTTTTCTGTGCAGTATACCCATATAGCCTGGAGGCATCGTATATGAGAGACTCCGTCGTATAAGGTGGTGGTGGATGAATCTCTCTAACCTCTCTTTTAACCTCAATGACTCTAATCCCAGCGGCAGTTAGGGTCTCGGCAGCTTTCCTAGCCGTCGCCGAGTCGGGATAGTATATGCGGAGAATAGGCCCATCCCTTACTTTCACGTAGAGGTTGTAGCCCCTCCTCCTACGCCACTCTTCATACCTATCTACAATCCAGCCCAGCACAGGAGTTTGAACTCTGCCTGCTCCAAGCCAGTTCTTATTGAACCTCTCCCAAAGCTTCTGGCTAAGTCCGAACCCGATCCACCTATCTTCGATCCTTCTCACTATCTGTGCCTCTACCATTCTCCTGTTGATATCCCTGGGCTTGGCCAGGGCCTTCTCTAGTTCTTTACGAGTAATCTCGTGGAGTTCTATTCTTTTAATCATTCTTGCATAGGGTTTTAGGCTAACGTATAGGTCGTAGGCTATCTTTTCTCCCTCGATGTCGGGGTCCGTAGCCAGGTAGACTATCTCCATCTCGCTGGCCAACTGTCTTAGGGCGGCAATAACCTCCTCCTTGGTGACTATGTTCGTGGAGCCGCAGCGGGGGCAAGTGTTTGAGTCCGAGGAGAAGTCGTAGCCACAGTTCAAGCATCTTTTTACGGGCTTGTACACGGGCTTTACAGCTTCACTGGTGGTTACCACTCCATATACTCCTTCATTGTCCATGCTTAAGTCGTAGATATGGCCTAGTGAAGCGGTTATTGCAGCCACGTGTATTTTTCCTGATACCTTGTTATAGAATGTTGTCTCATATATCACTATGGACCCTAACTTACGCTTTACTGGCCTACCAAAAAAGGAGGCTATTGTCCTGGCCTTAGTGGGCGACTCCACGATAATGAGGCTCGTCTCAATATTGACTTTTTTCACCCCTCGCCCCATCTCTCTCGATTTCCTCGCTCTCGAGAGTTCAAGAGCTACTTTCCTCTCGTCGAACTCAATGAATTCTAGCTCTTCTATGAACCGGGTCAGCTTTCTTTTTAGAAGCTCTATGAGTAGGGGCTCCTCCTCTACTATGATACTTACTCCGTGAGTCATATAGCTTCCCAGCATTCTGCTTGATCTTCCGCTTGCCTGAACGTATGTAGCAGGGTCGGGTACTATCGCGACAACTATGCCGTCCACACACTTGAATAGTAGGCCTCCAAGTATAAGCTGTCCCATGCCTCCATCAGCGCAGAGCTTTGCGTAGAGCCTACGTGTGATTGTTCTCCTGGCCCAGTCTAGCATACTCCTAACCTCCTCGAGTCTACCCTCAAGCTTCTGTTTATTGGCTAGTGCTATACGCAATGCCGTTTGCTCGCCGGGAGCTAGCTTGGATACAACTTTAACAATGTTCTCGTTACCCTCTATGCCCATCTCCATGGCTAGCCTGGCTATTGTGAAAGGCGAAGTAAGTATTTTGTCTGCTTCAAGCGACATGCTAGGAGCTCCGACAAACACCGTGTAGACAACTCTATGTGGCATATCAAGCCCGCGCACTATGACGCCATAATAGCTTGCCATGCCAACCAGCACGTCGTAGTCGCCAGCCTCAAACTTGTCTAGGACGCGGCTACCCGAAATGGCAAGGCCCGCCCTAATACCGTTCTTGTTAAGCTCCTCTACAAGCAGCCTAGCTAGGTTCCTACCGTACCTCCTTGCCACAAATACAAGGCCTCCAGAACCTAGCTCAACCGTAACTCTTATGGTGTCTCGTAGCAAGGTCTCACGGGAACTGGCTAGGTAAAAGTTGGCAACACTTCTCGTGTAGTCGTAGACCCTGCCTATCTCGAATCCCAATAACTCCCTGAAGAGTTTGGGTTTAATCCCTCTTACCCTGCCCGTTGCCGACGCGATCACAAGCTGTCCTGGCGTCACATTAGCTAGCTTCGAAGCCATCGTGGACTCGACTTCCTCTATTTCCTCAAGTAGACGCAAGTACTTCCTCATGTTGCCAGATACTTTAGCTATAAGTAACTTCATCTTCGCCTTTATAAGCCTCATGGCGAGCTGCAACACTTCTTCATTGAATCCAAGAAGCTGTAGAAGCTTATCTATATTCTTTGAGTTACGCAGCACAGCGTCAACATCATCGACTATAATAACGTTAAAGAACTTGTCTCCGAGAATGCTCCACCTTCTTGACAAGAAGCTAGTTGTTGTCACAAGTATGTTATAGCTACCGTTCGCTATATCCTCCAGCACACTCTCACGAATCCTCCTGCTCAACCCCGAGTAATACCCGACGATTTTCGGCACAGCCTCAACTCTACTACTCATAGCCTCAAGCTTGCTCAGAGTCTGAACTACAAGGTTCTCCGTGGGGAGCAGATAGTAGACTTTAGCTCCTTCCAGAGCCCTATAGAGCGAGTACACGCCTAGAAGAGTTGATTTCCCGACTCCCGTAGGAGCCACTATTGCAAGGCTCTCGTTGCTTAACAGCCTCCTAGCCCATGTGAGCTGGGCGCTCCAAAGGTCGTGGCCAACTACTTTTCTAAAGAAGCTGCTGAAAGACCTTGTTTCCTTAATAGTAGAGTAGAGGAGCGAGTACCCCTGCAGCCTCCCCCTCTCAGCCAGCTTCTTCCCAATAAACTCTACCAGACTATAGAAGTCGCCAGGTAGGCCAGTATAGTTTCCTGGCAGGCATCGGCTACATGGGATACCCTTCTCTAAGCGATCAGCGCCTATTAGACCTCCACAGTTAGGGCACGCACCACTATAGAGCGGCTGTAAGCTCTTCCATAACACCACTTCAACCGCCCCTTCTCCCCGCCTCGTAGAGGAGAACCTCTTTCCCTCACCTATCTCCGTAATTTCATCTAGAGAATTGTAACATGGCTGCCTTATCGGTAAGGGGACAGTAAGACGTCGGTAGCATCGAAAGAAAACCTATAAATATCCCTGGATTCTCTGGGAGCCCTCCATGACGAAAAAGAGCTGGTCGGCGAGGTGTTTGGTTATGGCGCAGGCGAGTGCAGCTCCAAGCAATGTAGTATTAGTTGGTAAGAAGCCTGTAATGAACTATGTGCTCGCAACACTAACTCTCCTCAACCAGGGCGTGAACGAGGTCGTAATAAAGGCTAGGGGTCGAGCAATAAGCAAAGCCGTAGACACTGTCGAAATAGTGAGGAAGAGGTTCCTCCCAGGAAAAGTGGACATAAAGGACATAAAGATAGACAGCCAAGTGGTTCAGGGGCCTGACGGCAGGCAGAGCAGGGTTAGCACCATAGAGATAGTGCTATTGAAGAAAGACTAGCCCGGCATTGTGGAGGCGAGAGACATCAGAACAATGATTTTTAGAACTTTAGAACCATACCACGCAACATGGATGCGGGCTGAAAGGGGCGAAAGAGGATCTTCTCCCCTCCCCGGTCTTCCTCTGGCCTTAGCCTGTTCTAAGGCGTTTCCAGGCCTTGCTGTCCGCCTCCCGCGGCTGGCTTAGCCTTCACGCTAAAGGTGTAGTATATGTATATCTCTCGTTCGCCCACCTTTATCCTCGCAACCTCTAACGGGGCGTAGCCGGGTGACGGATAATCAAGGCTTACTATTATCGCGTTTTGGTTGGAGAGGTTGTTGATTACTATCTGGATGGCTTTGGGCAGTAAGTAAGTATATACTACGTCGGCTCTGCGCGGCTCGAAGTAAGCCAGGTCAGCTACTACAACGTCTGCGGCATGGTCTTTAACCGTGGACCATGCTTTTTCAGCCAGGCTTTCATCAAGCTCTATGCATAGTGTATAGCTCGCGTCCTCCGCCACCCTGCCGGCAACTTTGGCTTCGCCGCAGCCGGGCTCATAGTAGACGAGTTTGCCTCTGCGCTTTAGCAGCGCTGTTAGGAGAGCTACAACAACTCTTCCCGCATCACCCCATGTGGCTACATATGGGCTTAAGCTTCCCCCCTTCTCCTCGAGGAAGGCAAAGGCTTGAGATAGGAGGTTTATCTCAGACCCGATGTCGAGACTCCATTCACTATTCTTCATTATTGCCCCGTGTTTTGCGTGGTTTATCTGTACTGTATTTTTCTTTTTACGCTCGTTTAGAAAGGTAAAAGATTGCGTGTGGCGAAAGACGTTTCAAGGGCCCCTCTTAGCCCTGTAGGCCCCAGATGTGCTCTCGCCTAACACGTCCTTAGACGCCGAAATGGATTGGAGAGGGAGGGGGTGTGCGGTGTCTGGCAGGCTTGTGGGCGTTATAGTGGTTGCAATAATAGTGGTTGCTGCAGCCGCTCTCCTAGCTACCAAGGGGGGCGGAAGGCCTACCACCACAACTGCCTCGGCGGGGAAGACTGCATCGCCGGCTGGCGCGGTGGGGGCCGAGGCTGTAATCAAGGTCGGGGGCACTGTATCGCTTCAGGGAAAGTTTGCGCATGAGGGTAAGCTGGCTCTTTGCGGGTTTAGGACGGCAATAGAGTGGATTAATGGTCATGGCGGGGTGAGGGTTGCAGGTAAGACGTACAAGTTGAAGCTCGTCTACTATGATGATAAGAGCAGCAAGGATGAGGTTCAGAAGCTCTATACCAAGCTTATAACACAGGATAAGGTAGACTTCCTCTTAGCCCCCTACAGCAGTTCTCTCACGCTTGCTGCGGTTCCTATTGCTGAGAACTATCATAAGCTCATAATAAGTCATGGTGGTGCGAGTGACGCCATCTTCGCCAAGGGCTACAAGTATATTGTTCAAGCGTTGAGCCCGGCAAGCAAGTACCTGACGTCGGCCATTGACTTCCTCGTGAGCACGGGCGACAAGGACATAAAGATAGCCTTCATATACGAGGACAGTGCGTTCTCAAAGAGCGTTGCGAAAGCCGCAATAGAGTATGCAAAGAAGAAGGGATTAAACATAGTGTTCGAGCAAACCTACCCCAAAGGCACCACAGACTTCGCTGAAATAATAGCCTCAGCCAAAAAGACTGGCGCAAACGTCCTTCTCGGCGGAGGACACTTCCAGGACGGACTACAGCTAGTCAAGCAGGCCCACGACCTAGGATGGAGACTTAAGTTCATAAGCATACTAGTGGCTCCAACACTGCCCGACTTCTACAAGAGCCTAGGCCCGAATATAGCGAATGGGGTAAGCGCTCCCGCCCAGTGGGAGTATGGAGTAAAGTATAGCCCGGAGGTGGCAGAGAAGGAGGGATATGAGTGGTATGGTCCAACAAACGACGAGTACATTAGCCTCTACAAGAAGCTCTGCGGTAACACTATGCCAGACTACCATGCAGCGGAGGCATCGGCAGCCGTACTTTACCTTGCCAAGGCAATAGAGAAGGCAGGCAGCCTTGACGCCGATAAGGTTAGGAGCGCATTTAACGGCTTGAAGATAATGACCTTCTTTGGCCCAATGCAGGTAGACCCGGCCACCGGAAAGCAGATCGCACACCCTATGGTGCTCGTACAATGGCAGAATGGCGAGAAAAAGATAATATGGCCTAAGGCAGCGGCAACAGCGAAGCCTCTATACCCGCTACCTAACTGGTGGAGTGAGAAATAGCCCGAGACCCAGGCACAACAATACCAGCACTAACCATCGGCAGCCTGCCTCTCCACACTCTTTTTTGTCCACTTGGCTTCAAGAGAAGAACGTGAGTTAAGAACGGCATCCTCACAGCCTAACTAATACTGTTCCGTGAAAACATTGAAGTGGAAAGAGAGGAAGGGGGTTCTCCTCTCCCTTTACTGGAATGGTGCATCTAATGCCTGCCAGCTCCTCCATTCATAACTGTAGAATAATGGCTAGAGCATGTAGCGAGGCTGTGGCGTTAGATGTGAGTATCCCGAGGCCTGGCCTTTTCTCTCTACAAAGGCCTAGAAGGCCGGGTGAGGAAAGGGGCTTTATTTCAATCATTCCGAGAAGCTATGAGGTTTGTCTCTGCTCTTGTTTGCGTGGCTATAGGAGGAGAGGGGGCTGGAGCGATTGTTGGGCTTCCGGGGTTGTGGATATTGCTAGGCGGGGCTTCGGTAACCCTGGTTTTGGCTCTCTCTTCCTGCTTGCCTTGCTATCATCGAGTCTTGGCAGAGCCGTGGAGTCGGGTTCCGGCCGCGTGGAAGGTGTGATGGGTTGGTCGAGGAGGCTTGTAGAAGCGGAGGGTGCTAGAGGGGCTTTTAACTTCTATCGTGCCTTGGCAGCAGCGAATCCCAGCTACCTCTTCAGCATTTCCTGGTCTGGTCTTCCAGATGCGTCAAGGCAGGGTTTGGCTCTAGGAGAGGTTGAGAGACTGGGGCTGGAGCTGCGTGAGATAGTTGACAAGGCCTCTATCTATGATCCCGTTATGCGTGATGCGTCCAGGTTCCTGGCTTTAAGCCTAGGCATTGTATATCCCCTGCTCCGCGAGGAAGTACTAGAAAAGGGAGAAGGGCTCTGGGGTGCCGTAAAGGAGGCCACCTACACTGTTGCCCTCTTGGAGGGCGATCTAATACTGGCTCGGGGGGACATTAGGGTCGAGGATAGTCTGCTTGAGGCTTCAAGCGATGGAGGTGTTTTCGAGGCTCTTCTCTGGAGGCTATTGCGTGGCACGGGCCCTGGCAGCGTGGCTGACGTGGTTATTTCCGGGCTAGCCTACTTCCTTTACGAAGAGTTCGAGAAGGGGGGTGGAGGAGCTTCTATAGCACTTTATCCCTGGAGGCGGTAGCCTCCCCAAGCGCCGCGATGATTACCGTGTCCTGCGTAGCCGTATTGTTCCCCGTAGTGCTGCGAGTGCCACGCGGTAGGCTACTATGGCCATTATCCTGGAGATCTGCCTTAATGATTCCTCTAGCTCGTTAACCTTTCTCTGGGCTACGGCTTTCCGTGCTAGCTCTACGTATTTCCTGGCTCTAGGCTCGATTGAGAGTAGCAGTGGTATTTTCCTAGCCTCTTCGGGTACGAGGCTGAGCAGGTCTAAAAGCACTCCTTTCTTTTTAGCTTCTCTTAGCATGAGTGTGCCAGCATAGCTTGCTGCCAGGATTCTTTCGATCACGCTGTACTGTTCTTCTCCGAAATACACTATCTTCATTCCCATTGCGGCTAGACGGTCTATGTGCTGCAGGAGCAGCTGTGCTAGCCGAGAAGAATATTCCAGCCCGGCCCTTCCTCGAAGAACATCCGTCCGCAAACGTTCCCCGTCAAAGCTGGAAACAGCTGCTATAGTTTCGCTTTCTCCCTCCCTGGCAATGTTTTCATAGGCTACGGCAATAGATGCTAAACCATGCCTTGGGCTGGGTCTTGGATGCTCTATAGTCAGGCCGTTGGCGTTGAGTATCTGGAGCCCGGCAAGCACTTCTGCAATAGTTTCCGCCATGTACAGTGCATGGCGGGGCTCGACTTCACCCTTTAGTATTCTTAGCCCGCTTAGCGGGTCTATCGCGGTGATTAATGGCACGAGAATACTCGGGGGGGTTTCCGTCCTCCTTAAGTCGCTGGCCACCTTAACCCAGTCAATCTTCTCTAGGAGCCCGGCAGCCTCATGCTCCCAGACATGTATCAGCTTAACGCCTCCTACTGTAGTGATATTGTAGCGTAGAAGGCTTAGGGGAATCGCCGTCTCCTTGCTAATCCTCATGAAGGCTATTAGTGCTGCAAGGCCTAAGCGGAGCTCCTCCTCCCTTAGATGTCCTGGGCTTTCAAACACGAAGCCATAGCTGTAGTCCCGGTACCTCCCGTTAACGGGGGCATTTAATGGTATACTCGTCACTTCATGATAGACCCTGCTCCCTCTCCCAAGCCTAGGTTTCACGCTCTCTACGATCCACTCAACATCTAAGGGCTCCTCCACGATTTCTCCAAAACCTCTAGTAGGAGCTGAAACCTTCAGTACTACCGAGGGATAGACCAGCCCGTTCACGAGATCCCTGTCGAGTGTTGGCTTCTCTCCCCAAGTCTTTTTCACACGCTCGTAAAGAGCTGAGGCTCTTGCAAGCCATGTGTGGGTGTGAATGGCGTGCTCCAACTCCTCCTCGCTGATCATAAGCCTCTTGGGATCAACCTCTACTATGATCTTTTCGGTTATGGTGTCAAAGCATCCGGGCTGGTATTTCTCTACAAAATCTCGCAGCGAAACCTCCTCGTCCCTAATGACGATCTGCTTTCCTGACGTAGACCTAATTGTTCTTTGGTAGCCGTAGGGGGGTCCATGCTCATAGAAGCCTATGTTGTTCCAGAACCTGATGCCCTTCCGTGAGAGTGTGATGCTGCGGCCGTAGAGGGTTTCCATGTACTCTATCATTCCCATGTCTCTCAATAGTTTTTCTTCGTCTGCATCTAGCTTTATGCCTCTGAGCACTTTCCACATGGCTTTGAACAATACCATATACTTATTACCAGGGTTTACATATAGTTTTTCTAGTGGGAGGCTCAACCATTGACGAAAGGAGCTGCTCCCAGCCTCTAGGAGTTTGCGGTCCCAGAGGCCTCCAGGCACTATGATGGTCTCGGTCATCTCTATCTCTTTTCTTCTTCCCTTCCGTCCCTCACGCTGCATGTATTCTCTTAAATCCATGGGTAAGCCCATATGAACTACGCGTGTAACAGTACCTATGTCTATTCCCTGCGCCAGCGTACGAACCGTGATTACCACTCTTACTTCTCCTCTCCTTGCCCTCTCCTCTATCTTCTCTCTAAGCCTCTTGGGGACAAGGTGATGATGCACTGCAACAAGTTCCCGGCTTCTCTCACCCAGCCTTGAAGTAATCTCTCGGTAAAGCTTCTCGGCTAGCTTAATGCTGCGTGTAAAGGTAAGGGCCAGCTCTCCAGGCCTTGTAGCCTCAATTACGGCTTGTAGAACCTCCACCGCATCCACGCCCGGCCTTGGAGGCCTTAGGCCTAGCGCTTCAAGAGCCTCATAGACCTCATGGAAATGCTCCTTCAAGGATTCTTCATTCCTTACAACACTTAGAATCCAGGGAGCTTTCGAGGCTATGAGGGATGAATATGCTTCAGCATAGTTGCGTAGAGCCCTGAGACCCTTGCCCAGCACCACGATCACTCTGTTGCGTCTCTTGAAGGGTCTTCCTTCTATGATCCTTGTATCTCTCCCTGTAACATAGGTGAGGGTTCTAGCAAGCTCCTCTGGGTTGCCCAGTGTGGCTGAGAGCACAACAACTCTGGGAGGCTCCCTAGAGAGGTATTTTGAGATAATCTCTATCATGGCTAGTATTAGGTGCGCGCTACGAGGCCCGTAGAAGTCTAGCTCGTCAAACACGAGCAGGTCGAGGCTAGAGAGAAAGCCCTCAAGGAACCCGCGTTGAGGCCCCAGGGCAAGCCTCTTTATCTCTGAGAGCAGGAACGCTGGATTAGTTACAACAAGTCTGGCTTCAGCTATTCTCCGCATTATACTTTCACGTCGCCCTAGCCTGGCGATGGTGGGTCTGTCAACGCGTACAACAGCTTCCCGTAATCCTTTCAGCCCATAGTACTCCTCAAGCCTTCTAACCTGGTCGCTGGCGAGCGCCAGCGTAGGATAGACTGCCAGAGTCCTCCAGTTATTACGTAAGGCCCCAAGAGCCCAGGCCTCGGTTTTTCCGGACCCCGTCCTCGCCGTTAATACGACATTAAGCCCCTTCTCCAAGCTCTCAAGGCTCTCGGCCTGATGCTTGTAAAGCCTGTGGGAACCTAGAGGGATGGCCTTAAACTCCTCGATAACGTCTGAGAATTTTGTATCAACTGTGACGGGCTCCTCCTCCCCCTCTTCCCACGTTATAACATCGTACCCCGCCTTAGCCAGTATTTCATGGACGCTCCTCAAAGAATACATTACGTGACCTCCTCAGATCCCCCAGGACCGTAGTGTCGACAAAAGAGCTTCTCAGAGGGAAACGTGAGACCCTGGAGACTCCGTGGCGACTGCTGGAGCAGCCCTGGGGTACAGTGAGCTCTAAAATACCTGAGAAGAGGCATCCGGAATTCTACCGTGGCCTAGAATGTTTTATCATGGACGCGCGATTACCTGGGAGGTGAAAGTGTTGCGTTAGGTATACTGCTCCTATCGGCGTAGTGAACGATGTAGTGTTCTGGCTTCAGTACTGATACAATATGGTTGAACGCCTTCCAGGGATCGCTTCTAGCGCCGCAAGTGTACACGTCTACAGTAGCGTATCCATAGTCTGGCCACGTGTGAAGAGCTATATGGCTCTCGAGTACTAGAGCTATTACCGAGACACCGCCGTGAAAGCCGTGGAACTCCCATGACTTAAGCTCCACAAGATGCATATTAGCCCTGGCGGCGGCCTCCCTCACTAGATTCTCAAGCCCCTTACGATCCCATAACCTTTCCCTTGCTATACCATAGAGGTTTCCGTACACGTGTTTTCCCACAATAAAATCCCTGCCGGCAGCCACAGTGGCCAAGGCCTTCACTTCCGCGTCAACCATCACCCTACACCTCTAAGTGGAACCCTTACCACGCCTAATAAACACCTTAGCACTCCTCGTTTCTGACCGGGCGCCCAAGGCCAGGAGGCTTAATTAAAAATTCTCCCCGTCCAGCAGCCGCGCCGTCACCAGCTGTCATCCCCTAGACAGTATCATGGGGGAATCGGTGAGAATAGCGCTCACCTAAAACACAGCTGCAAGCATCTTTATACAACATGCGTGAAACGAGAAATATTGTACCAGCCGAGCGGCGCTAAGACGGCTAGAAGCTGGGAGGAGCCTCTTCCCTGGAGAGGTGGTTGAAGAGCTGCAGCAAACACGAATAAGGTGGTTTATCGGCGTGCAGAAGTCCTTGCACCTAGCACTTAACGCCTTTTAACACCAGGTTTAGGCGTTCAGCAAGCCTACACACTTCGTCGCGGGGCACGACAGCTTGGCCACCATCCTCCCTTTCAATCACCGCTATTTCGCCTAGCACTTCTACTTTTGCCAGAGTCTTGCTAAGAGGCCGTGCCAGGGAGAGGAGAGCCGTTGTTTCTTTAGATTGCCTTGGCGACCTCCTTGAACCTCCTGCCATAATCTCCCCTTGGCTAAGCCGTGAGACAAAGGTGGGGGATGGAATGCTTAAAGAAGCTTAGGGTGGTTAGGGAGAACCATCCTCTTTCAGGCGGTATGGTAGGCTACTACACGTCTATCCTCAAGCTAAGGCCACGGTGAACAAGCAGCCTATAGCCCAACTAGTTGACTTGGAAGCCTTTTCTCCCTCCTCGGTGGAGCCTCCATTCTAGGCTCGCAGCCTCGCGTAGCGTCCTCCTCCTCTTCCTCTCTCTAAGTTCCTCGGCGACTCCGGGCATGTCTATTGTAGCGTACCTACCCCCCCTAAGCTCTACTACAAGGCCCTCTCTGCGCAGCCTTATCAACGCCTTCCTTAGCCTGTCCTCACCAGCAGTACCACTAAACACTTGTCTAAGCTCTCTCCAGGTTACTGGCCTTCCTTTTCCACGAATATACTTGTAGACAAGCTCTACTAGCTCTTCGTCAGTGGGGGCCTTCATTACGACCAGTTCCTCGTCCTCGTAGAGTACCTTGAGGTTTAGTGACATAGGCTCTCACCTCCTCCCATTAACACATGTTATCTGTCGTTCTTGATAAGCCTTACTATCTTCATAGGTCTATAGCAAAGCCTATATAGAATGGTAACATTGATACCCCTGACGCAGTATAGGGTAGAGGCAACGAAAGCGGGGACAGCCATCGTGGCGTTCACAGCACCCAAGCCCGTGCCGAGTTCTTGCTGATCCTCACTGTAGGCTGAACCACCTTTTCACCAGAAGCCCAGGAATTATCATTAACAATAATGCTATAACCATTAAGGCAATTGCCGATATGACCGCTATCTTAACCATACCACTATCGCTTCCAAAAACTATGGGCAAAGGTCCAATAACAACCACGCCACCATACTTCCCGCCTCCACCCTGCTTTAAGGCCTGGTAAAGTATGGAAGCAATCATCACAAGCATTCCCACAAATATGAGTGCAAACCCTATCATGAACCCTTTGATAGGGAGCCAGCCTCCACCAGCTTCAGGCTGCATAGAAACACCCTTCGACCACTTCTCATGCAGCCTCACAAGGTGTACATATAGCTGGTTGCCGGGGCCTTCCTCTCCACTCTTTCCAAGAGAGAGTATTAGAGCATGAGGGGCTGGCCCCTTCTCTTAAGCATTAATCCCATCGAGACCATGCATAAGTGTCCCCTAACCCAGTAATTTTTATTTTGGGTTATTGCGGGGGACTTCTTGTTGACGCAGAGGGAACAATGCCTTGTATACTGTACCCTCGGTGCCCTGGGTCCCGACGCGTGAAGAGGTCCTTAGCGTTATCCTCTCCCTCCTAAACCTTAAGCCGGGAGACGTGTTCTACGATATTGGCTGCGGCGATGGTAGGGTGGCGGTGGGTGTTGCAAGGAACTTTACTGGGGTCCGGGTCAAGTGTATTGAGGCTAAGGAGGAGCTCGTGTATAAGGCTAAAGCCAATGCTGCATCTGCTGGTGTTAGGATAGATGTCATAAACGCTGATTTCTTTAACTACTGGCTCGGCGACGCTAATGTCATATACATGTACTTGCTCACCAGCGTTAACCATAAGCTTAAACCTAAGTTTGAAGAGGAGCTCCGGCCGGGAACCCTGATACTCTCCCTTGACTTCCCCATACCGGGATGGAATCCTCTAGCCCAGGTGGAGCTGCCAAGGAGCTGGCAGAGAACCATCTACATATATGTGAAGGGCTACTCCGACTACCATTCAACTCCTAGCGCCACACACCTCCTTAAAGCCGTCATGGAGGGTGTTAAGAGGCTAAACACGGCCCAGCTGCCTCCTACTGAAAGAGAGAGGCTGCTCCGCTTTACTAGCAGCGGCGGCAAGCCCGGGTAATGGTTGCCGGGTTACTTTCTCTCGAAGCGCCACACTGTTCTACCCCCCGGATAGTCTAGCAGCCTTATTCCCAGCTCGGCCATATCGCTCCTTATGGAGTCTGCTAGATCATAGAGCTTCATCTTTCGAAGCTCACCCCTAACCTTCACTAGGAGGTTTATGAGATCCTCGGTGATATCGACGGGAGCTTGCTGTGGTGCGAGTACATCGTATACGGTGTTGAATTCTTTAAGGATTCTATACGCCATGGTGGAGAGGGTATACGATTCTAGCGGCGTAATGTCGCGGTTTATTATCCTCACAGCATCCATTACCGCCGATAAAGCTTTCGAGGTGTTAAAGTCGCTGCTCATTGCTTTATGGAAGTCATGGTATGCTCGCACCAGCATAGCCATTATCTTCCTCTCTTTATCGTTGAGGCGGGGCTCGGGCTCGGCCTCTCTCATAATCCTTAAAACGTCTTGGAAGGCACCATTAATTCTTACAAGGTTCAGCTTGGCCTGCTCCAAACTCTCTTCATTAAAATCTAGCTGGGAGCGGTAATGAGAGCTTAATAGCCAGAGGCGAAGTATCTCTGGGCTCCACTTCTTTAATGCCTCCTTGACCGAGACTATGTTGCCTAGGCTCTTGCTCATCTTCTCCCCGCTTATGGTGAGGTATCCTGTGTGAAGCCAGTATTTGACCCAGGGTTTTTTCCCAAAGAGGGCTTCGCTCTGGGCTTTCTCGTTCTCGTGGTGGGGGAATACGAGGTCTTGTCCTCCCCCATGTATGTCAAACTGTTCCCCCAGGTACAGTGATGACATGACGCTGCACTCTATATGCCATCCAGGCCTCCCCCGCCCCCATGGGCTTTCCCAGTAGGGTTCTCCGGGCTTCCATGCCTTCCAGAGCGCGAAGTCATAGGGGTGTTTTTTCTCGCGTAAGACATCCTCCTCCTGCCTCCACTCCTCGGGGTGTATCCTCCCGCTTAGTTCTCCGTAATCCTTGTAGGAGTCTACATCAAAGTATACGCTTCCGCTTGGGGCCTGATAGGCATACCCCTTCTCTATTAGCCTCTCTATGAAAGCTATTATCTCCCTTATGTGTTCTGTAACTCTTGGATGTATATCCACGGTGATTTTTAGTGCTTTTAGCATTGAGAAGTATTCTCTAGCATATTTCTCGGCGATCTCCCTCCAGCTCCTCCCCTCTCTACTAGCCCTCTGGATGATCTTGTCATCTATATCGGTTATGTTCTGTACATGGATAACATTGTAGCCCCGTAGTCTTAAATACCTTTTTATAGCGTCAAACGCTACATAGGTTCGTGCATGCCCCAAGTGGGTATCGTCGTAGACAGTGGGTCCGCACACGTACATGCGTACAAGCCCTGGCTCCAGCGGCCTGAACTCCTCCAGCCTGCCTCCCAGCGTGTTACGAACAACTATAGGGGGGAGTTCCTCGTATGGTATTGCACCTGGCGAGAACACAATAGCTACCGTCACCTCCAGGCTCACTTTTCCATCGCAGCAGGCATCGCCTTCACCCTTTAAGCTTACGGGGCTGATAGACTTGAGGGTGACAGCCTCCCTCCTCACCCGTATCTTGGATGCCAAGGAAAAGCTGAGGCAGCATGTTGAGTCCAAGCTCTCGGAGAGCGAGGCTAGGGAGGCTCTTAGAGACTCACATTCTCGTAGGGCTCCATTGGCGTGTGGAATGACCATACATACTGGTATAGGCTGTGGGTTTGGGTGCCTTTACTGCTATGTGCCCGACATGGGTTTTCCTATGAGGCCTAGGCCCTACCCTCTCTCCGGCCTACAGCTGGTTTACGCTCTCTTAAGTAACCCCTACTTTCTGCCCGGCCCTCTTGGAACCCTCCTTGCTTTTGGATCGGTAACTGAGCCCTTTATGCCAGAGGCCTTTAGCAGGACTATAGAGTATCTTGAGTCTACGAGGACGCTGCTGGGCAACCCTCAGCAAATTTCGACAAAAGGCGTCCTAGACGAGGACGGGCTCGAGGAGTTTCTCAGGGCGGCTGAGCCTAAGATCAGTGTGCTTGTATCAGTATCCACGCTGCGTTACGCGAGGGTTCTTGAGCCAGCGGCTCCTCCTCCGGAAAAAAGGTTTGAGTTCATCGGGATGCTTGCAGAGAGGGGGATACATGTCTCTCTCTTTCTAAGGCCTCTCATCCCTAGTGTAATAGAGAGTGAGCTTGATGAAATACTCTTGCTTGCCAAGTCTAAGGGTGCCCAGGCAGTTATTCCAGGGGTCCTTCGTGTGACGCCGGGCATATTGAGGAGGCTTAAGGCTAGTGGGGTTGTCGACGTTGACAAGGTAGTCAGTATGCTTCCGAGAATGCCCCGAAACAACCGCGACCAGGTGCCTCTGGCGGGGGCTAGCCTGAGGGAGCTTGTGAGGAAAAGGGCTGAGGCTGTGGGATTAAAGGTGCTGCCTAGTAGTTGTGCAGCCAATGTAGAATCACATGGATTAGGCTGTAGTGCGTGTAAATGGGGCCCCTGCGGCCAGGGCGCACCCCAAGTCTATGTGGATGATGTCGACGAGATGTTGGAGGTGGTGGGGTGTAATGATTGTAGTGCCTCAATAGTGTCCTCGAGGATAACCATTGCTTGTAATAGGAGAATGAGCTGCGAGAAGAGGGCACGTATCTTGCTCGAGACGTTGCTGCGAAGGAAGGTTATATTCCGGGTAGGGCGGCCTGGAAGGGGTGGAGGTAGACCTAGCCTCCTCTCCCCACCCCAGGCTCATTGGCGGGGGAGGGTAGCTGGTCCATGAGTTTTCCCGTGGGAGCTTCTGGCGATGAAAAGGTGAGGGCATATATTAGAATATATGGTGTTGTCCAGGGCGTGTTCTTTAGAGCTAATATGCAGCGGGTTGCTAGAAGCCTGGGTGTTAATGGCTGGGTCAGAAATGTTGCCGATGGCAGTGTAGAGGCGCTTGTTGAAGGTGAGAGGGCCAAGGTAGAGGAGCTTATCAAGTGGGCTTTAAGAGGCCCGCCTGCAGCCAGGGTTGAGAGGGTCATTGTCGAGTTTAGAGAGTATAGAGGCGATCTAAGCGACTTCGTGATAAGATATTGAGAAGCGTCAGCCCAGTAATTGGCGTCTCAGCTTCTAGCTTCTAGGCGCGTTATGCTGCACCCTTACTCCCTATAGGGGCGTGTTGTCCTACGCGTCTTTTCCAGCATAGTGGTAATTGATGCGGCCAATATCAACGAGGCACCAGCGAGTTGTATGGCGGTTAGCTTTTCACCCAATACTAGCATGGCGAGTATTGTCGCTGTTAATGGCTCTACTAGGCTTATTATTGATACTCTGTACGCCTCAAGCTTCTTTAAGGCTCTCGCATTGAGGATGTAGGGTATTAGTGTTCCGGCTATCGATAGATACGAGATGCCTATTGCATCCGGCATGGTTAGCATTGCATATGGTCTAATGGCCGCCAACACTACTATTGCAGTGAAGGGTAAGCTGTGTATAGCTACCTCCTCCGTGCTTGCCCCCTTCAGTTGCGCTAGCCTTGCGAGGAGAATGTAGGCTGCGTAGCTTATCCCAGCCAAGAGCCCGGCAGCCACGCCGGCGACTGCTGCCGTGCCAGCGGGCTCTACAAGCATTGCGACACCAGTAAATCCCGCTATGGTTGCAGCCACGCCTCCCAATCCTGGGCTCTCTTTCAGCAGGGGTTTTGAGAGCAACACTACCCAGAGGGGAGCAGTATAGAGGAGTAGGCTGGCGAGCGCGGCTCCTATGGTTCCTACGGCGATGAAGTATGAGAGGTAGAGGGGTGCGAGCCCGAAGGCCCCTGTTGCTACGCTCCATTTTGAGGGCTTCCTGCCCCTGGTAACGATAAGCGCTAGGCTCGCGGTGCTTGCAAGCAGGGGTCGGCCAGCTATAAGCCAGTCTCCGTCCCCTCCCATGTCTACTACAAGCTTATAGACAACACCTATTGTGCCCCATAGAATAGCGGCTGCCACGGCTTCCAGCACAGCTATAGTAGCTTTTCTCCCCTGGTAGTCGTTCACATTATTGTCACCTTAGGAGCTCGTCTTCGGAACAACTACCACGAGTATGTCCTCCGGCTCTATCACCAGGTTGTCGTCGGGGTTGGCTACGAGGACTCCCCTACGCCTCACGGCTACCGGCGTGAAACCTTTTCTGCGCAGCTCAAGCAGCACATCGCGGTATCTCCGCCCAGCGAAGGCTGCGGCAGGGAACTCATGCAACTCTATTGGCCTAGCCTCAGCCTTCGATATGTCCTCTACAAACATTGCAGCACCGGGCTCAATAAGGCTTGTAGCAAGCATCCTGCCCCCTAGATCGCGTGTAGGCACTACAATGTTTGCACCAGCCTTGTGCATGAGCTCCACGTTCTCCGGGTGCAAGGCCTCAGCAACTATTCTAGCGTTGAGGTTAAGGCCCCTGACGGCTAGCACTACTAGGGCTGTTTTAGCGTCATCATCAGTACTCACTATCACCATGTTAGCCTTGGGTACATTGGCTCGGAGCAGTGTCTCCCTTCGCGTAGGGTCGCCTCGGATAAACGTTACACCTTCAAGCTCGGCTTCGCGTATGAGCGCGGCAGGCTTGTCGGCGACGAGCACTATGTCCCCCGTATAGCCCCTCGCCCTCAGCTCTCGTATCGCAGCCTCACTTGCAGGAGTCCATCCAACGACAACTATGTGTCTAACACCTCTATATTTCGTGTATCCCTGCCTCCTCCTCTCAGCAGCTTCAACAATACTGCTTGCAGCCACCGAGACCGTAGCAGTGTAGACTGCTATGCCAGCAGCTATAGTCAGCATAGCTATTATACGCCCGGCAGCCGTCCTCGGTACAATGTCTCCATAACCTACCGTGGTCATGGTTACGAGCGCCCAGTATAAGCCATCAGTCATGCCAACACGCTCTACGATAGAAAACAAGCTGCCGGACACCAGCCATATAAATACAGCTATCATAATTATGTCGAACAGTATATGCCTCCTCACAACACTCCTTATCCTCGTTGTACGAAGATATCTAGTAGCCCTAGCCAATGCCAATAAAAATCACCAATAATCGTGGCCTACCCCATACGGGATCCCGAGATACAGGAAAAACGCTAAAATAACAAGCTCTAACCCCACCAAGTTCACGGTAAACAGCAAGGCCCTGGCCACCGGGCTAAAAAAGCATCAAGCCACTGAACCACGTAGAATAGCATGCATACGCTATTTATGGAGCATGTTATTAGCATCGCCTCGGTAAACTCTCTGAGGGGGGCTAAGGGTATGACATACTCGCTGAAGGATCTTGCTTGGCTATTGAAGAAACTCGAGGACTACGGGCTGAAGGGAGTTATAGTGGGTAGCACTGTGATAGGCCTAGCGCTCGGCCTTAAGCGGTTCGAAGGCGATGTTGACATATTTGTTATAGAGCCAAGCCCCCTAGTGTACGAGGACTTCTATAGGGAAATAGCTGAGAAGGAGGGATGGGAGCTTGGTTACACTGGCCTCGGCACACCAAGATTCGTCGCTGTCACGCCAAGCGGTGCAGAGGTGACAGTAGAGTTCTACGAGAACATCTTCGACTACTACGTTCCTCAAGGAATTATAGAAAGGAGTAGCGAGAAGGTACTGGGAGGGGTAACTCTTAGGTTCATAAGACCCGAAGACTACGTAGTCTTAAAGGCCCGTGCGGCACGTGAAGGCGATGTAGAGGATCTAAGAACAATAGCCGGTCAGGTTAGGGCAGGGAGGCTGAGGCTAGACAGGAGGTTGATCAAAGAAGCTTTGGGGATGATGCCGGAGGAGGAACAGGGCTTCATAAGAAACAAGCTTAGAGAAGTGGGCATACTCTGATGCAGCTAGTCTTCACGTGGAGGTAACGCGAGAGAGGGACACTCAACACAGCCTCTATCCAAGTGTCCCCTGTGGATGCAGCATGTGGCGATGGGGTTATTGGCGTGGTCTCTAAGCTCTATAAGCAAATATTCACCCTCTAGCCTGTAATCGATCGCCGAGGGCCTCCGCAAGAGCCTTCTCACTCTTAGTGTATAGCTCCTACCGCCATACTCTACCTTAAGCTCAGCATTGTATAGGTCTTCCTCCTCTTGCGAGCCAACCAGGCTAACTCTCAAGCTACTTATGATCGTTCACCTCCAGACTTAAGATAAAGCCTCCAATGCACTATTATAAACACTGTCAGGAAAAGCCCTAGGAGTACTTCATTAACTGGCTGCACCTCAATAGCGTCTCAGACTAAGGTGCCCGGGGGTAAGCCGCTGAGCAGGAATATAAAAAATCTTGTAGCGTACGCAGGAAACGCCGCCTTACGGCTGCAGCCCAGGAGGGGATAGTGTCTTGCGGGAGGGGAAGGAGCGGGTGGTTAGGGTGGTGCGGACAACTAAGACTGTGAGGGGGCGGCGGTACCCCTCCTACTACGTGAAGATAGACATTCCGGAACGCATCGCGGAGCGGGTGGAGGCCTACAGGGTGGTGGTCGAGGAGGAGTCTGGGAGGATAATGCTGGAGCCCGTGTACAGGCAGGAACAGAAAGAAGACAGGGGCTAGGCCCTTGCCGCCGCTGTGGCCTCTGCGAGGAGTTTTTCGAGCCGTTTCTTGGCCTCCTCGTAGCTTATCCTCCAGCTCCTCCACTCCTCGTAGACCCGCCACGCCTCCTCCCGGCGGCCTAGCTTCTTAGCCTGTATAACCATGTAGTAGAGTTCTCCGGCCTGGTCCCGTAGCCTTCTCCACTCCCGGTAGAGCCTGCCCAAGGCTAGGGGCACCCCGTGTACATGTTCACGTAGAGTAGGCCATATTCCCTCGCCCGGCTGCGTATGAAGCGGTCGACCGCCACGATGCCGTGGCAGCCGAGAATCTTTGCGGCTAGCAGGTGCATTAGGTCGATGGTCCTCCGGGGGCTCCAGCCCCGCTCCCTCAGCAGCCCGTCTACCGCCGAGTCCAGCGCGTCTAGGTCGAGCTCCCCCTCTCTACGCCCAGCCGCCCCAGCAGCTCCTCCACGGCCTCCAGCGTCCCGGGCCTCCAGCCCTCAAGGCCATGCACGCTACCGACCACGCACCGGTGCCTAGTGCAGCACTCCTCGAGGAACCCCCGGACGGCAGGGTCCTCAAGCGCACGTATCACAATGCTCGTGTTAAGGGGTAGAGCCGCAGCCTCATCTGCTGTGCTGGCACGGTGGCACCCTGCCCCGTAGCTTACGCTACACAACTACTTAAGTCCAGCACCTAATAATCATGATGACAGCGGCCGAGAGTAGGGCAAAGAGCCCGAAGGGAATAATGCCACGTGTCGACGCGTGTACGCTGGTACCTTCTCAGGACAAGAATCCTGGAAGACTATATCCCAGGCCTCGACGGCCACCCAGCCGGTTATTGTCTCGGATTCGGGCGAAGGAGCCTCCTTATAGTCCCACACTCTTCTCTTTAGTGCAGCATGCAGTACTCTATAAATGGGGTTTGGCAGGCTCTCATAGGGCTGGCAGGTGCCGTTTCCCGTAGATGACCGGGGCTCAGCTGCATCGTAGTGTTTTATTGAGGATTTCGGGCCACCCGTCTTATAGCCCGTCGACGAGCCATGCTGGCGCTGGCCCAGATAGCGGTAGGCATGTACTGCATGACCCACTCTGTTATCGATGGCGCTCGAGAGGCTAGAGTTGCGGGCAGCGGCCCCGAGAGCCCTGACACGGTGGCCTATGCGCTAGCGGCATGGTTTCTTGGCTCACGGCCGCGGTGGAGTTCCTTGCACTGGTGTTGTTAGAGCATCGGCTTGATGCCCATCAAAATAAAGGCCGTAATCTCTTGTTGATACAATTAGCCTTAGGAGGGGAGAAACCCTGGCGTAGGAGAGCTCATGGGGTGGGGGATACGGCTTTATCGCATCTGTGCGCTATCCGCCCCTGTTAACATAGTACTTCGCTCACATCCTTATATGCGATGTGTTGTTATCGTCTCTC
>QNYQ01000020.1 GCA_003978665.1 Hyperthermus sp. | reverse complement strand
CCCAATGAAGCCTCGTGTAGTACACCGACCTCGTCTCGCCGCGCTTTTCAAGCCTCTCCCTTACCATGCACGCTCTATCCTCCACGATGCCAGGGTAGGCTAAGGATAGGCTGGAAAAACCCACTTTTAGAGCCTTGAGGCGGCCCTTCTAGGCTGTACGGGAGGATCCAAAACCCTCATTTATAGTGAACCCTGGACAACGGCACTGGATGTGCTCTGCATCTCGCGGTGGCTGTGATGAAAGCTGAGGTGTTTCTTGCATACTATGTTGCTGCATGGGCTATAGTTACTGCAATCGCCTCCAAATACTATAGGGGCAACGCCAGAGGATTATCCATAGCACCGCTCATAGTTGTATGGAGGGTGCCCTTAGCATTTACCTTCCTTGATAGATTGAAGGGGAGCAGGCTCCTCAACCTGCTTCTTGATAGCGGCATTGCTATCATATTAGCTTCAATGCTCTTCTTCTACAGCTACTTCATCAGCTCACTCATAACCTACTTGAGCGGTAAAGGAGCCACTGCCGCCCTCACACCTATCGTGCCAGGCGTCACAATAGGGGTCAAAACCTTCCTCTACATGTTACCAGGCCTCTCACTAGCCATAATAGCTCACGAACTTTCGCATGCGCTCGCCGCAAGGCACGAGGGAGTAAGAATACGTTCCTCAGGAATAATGGTGATAGCCGGGCTTCTACCTGCTGCTTTCGTTGAGCCGGGTGAAGAAGAGATCAGGAAACTGAGGCTCAGAAGCAGGCTAAGAATTTATTCTGCTGGCGTGCTTGCCAACATACTTGCCTTCCTGGCAATAAAACTACTATTAGCTCTTTTGGCAAGCAACGGGTTCTCCACAGTAATCGTGGACGTAGAGAAGGGGTCAATTGCGGATCGAAGCGGCATTAAGCCAGGAATGCTAATCGATTACTTTGAGGTTAATGGCACAAGGCTTAATACTATGAACGATCTCATACACTACCTTAACGAGCTTCGAGCTAAGAACAATGGAACAATAGCTCATCTTGAACTCTTAATGGTCTTCGTATCAAAAGGGGGGAACGTGAGTATAATCAAGCCTGCCGCACCGCAAGACAGTAGCGACACCAAGTACTATGATAGAATAGGTATATATATGTATCCTGTGTCCAAGATTCTTGTCAAGTTTTTTGAGCCTAAGACGGCCATTGCCATAACAGCAATCTTACTATACGCTGCACTAATAAACATAAGCCTGGCATTAATAAACTCTGCCCCCTTATTTATAACTGATGGAGCGCGTGTTGTTGAAGACATCCTTAAAATAAAGGTGAAGGGAAGGGTGAGTACAGTGATAACGTACATTGTATCTGCAGCCACATTAGCGATCATACTACCAAGCCTAAGGTTATAAGCCAGCCGAGTAATCCGGGATGACCGTAAGGTTACTCTATGATGTCGGTAAAGGTTAGTATACTCACACCCACCGGCCTTTTCTCTACAGAACCTAGCCTATGGGCTATCAGGAGCTTAACCCCCTTCGTAGAAGCTATGTCTAACATCCTTTGAGTTATTATACCATCATATATGATGGCATATGCTCTGCCAGGTTCCATGCCCTCCAATACCTCGTAGAGATTTCTTACAGGAACCTTCTGTACAACATTCCAATCTTTGTCAAATATTAAGGCTTCGAGACTGCCTACAAGACTCTTCATATGCTCTACTACGCTCTCGGGTATTTCTATTCTCTCAACTTCTATTTGTATGGGCTGCTGCCCATATGTTTGAGGCTGCTCAATAGTCTCGCGTATTCGAGAGGGCTGTATCTGTACCTCACTTGCTTGTAAGGGTTTCTCGTACCCACGCATCTTCTTTTCAAGAATCTCTCTGTATTCTTTTGCTGACATCAAGTTCCTCAATGCCTTAGCTATTTCCTTCCCTGTCAGCTCCTCTACCTCCTTGCCTGGAGGTGCGCGTGCAACATAGTCTATGTCGGCTACCCTTAGAAGCTCCCATAGTATGAGGTCGCCGCCTCGGTCCCCGTCAACAAAGGCTATTGTTCTCTTGCTTCGTGCGAGCTTTATTATGGTCTCCGGTATCTTACCTCTGGCACCCTCAAGGGCAATTACATTCCTGTAACCATACCTAAGCAGGTTTATGACATCAGCACGGCCCTCAACTATTATGATCTCGTCACTCTTCTCTATGTCAGGGCCTGCTGGCAGCTTTTCCGGGCCATACGATATTAACTCTCCCCTCTTCACGGCTTCACTAATATCTCTCAGTACCTCTCGGAGATCAGGAGTCTTCTCAAAGCTCCAGATACGTAGTATCTCTTTAGCCCGCTCTACAATACGCTTTATCTTCTCAGCTCTCACATCGATGATATCATACACTTGTATCTTAGCGGGATAGGGTCCCACTTTTTCTACGGATTCAAGCATCGCTGCTATGAGGGCTGTCTCCACTCTGTCAAGATTTGATGGTACTGTTACCTCGCCAGTGGTACGGGTTTCTTGGTGTTTAACTTCTACTTGAACCCTACCTATCCTACCCCTCTCTTGCAGCTCGCGTAGGTCAAATTCCTCGCCAAAAAGATTCTCTGTCTGACCAAATATTGCCCCTATTATGTCGTGCTTATTCACTAGGCCTTCAACTGTTATCTTTGCTTTAACTAAGTACTTCAAGTCGAGTCCCCTCTCCGAATAAGTCCCCTACCCCGTTACAAGAGCTAACTTTGGTCTTGAACTGCAATGCAGAGTTACCCACAATACGATCGTGGAGTAGAGAGTACTGGGCTCAACCAAATTGATATTGATAGCAATATGCATGGGGTTGAGCATGTCTAAGCCTCCGCGAGACTCCACCAGTAGCTTGCAGTGTAAGGGCGCTATAAACTAGTTTACTACCCCGCGGCCTTCTGGAAGAGGCTGTTAACATGCACTCTTATACTATCCATCATCACCTTGTAACTTCAACCTTTCTGAGTTCTTCAAGCAGATTTCTAGCGTCTTTATTGGCTCTGAAGTATCTCCTTATGGGCTCTAATACCTTATTAAGGGCTGATGCAGTTGCCTTCTTGAGGTCAAGGGGATGTAGGCTGCCTTCCACATACATTTTCTCTAGCTCACTATAAGAGCTTATGGTTATTGTTCCTCCGTATTTTGCTGGACGCTCGACTAATAATTCAAATCCTGGTTCCGTGAACAATATATACTTGTTTATCTCGATTATAGGATTGAACTCAACGCTTCTCGGGGGACAGTACGCCTTAAGTATTTTCCTTTCGACCTCCTCTGGATCATCGAACACGAATATTGCCGTCTCTGGTTTCGACTTGCTCATTTTCACGTCCAACGCTAGCTCGTCTAACTCCTTATGTGAATTCATTCTCCTAGCGCCCTGTAGCCCGGTAAGCAGAGGGGTATGTAGAGCGATTACTTTCTTCATACCGATTTTATCCGCCGTATCCCGCGCCAGCATGTGCGCCTTTCTTTGATCCATGCCCCCTAGAGCTATGTCTAGATCTAAATAGAAGATATCGGTAACTTGCATCAAGGGGTATATGAGCTTGGATACATCAAGGTCAGCTTCTTCAGCGCGCCTACCCATAATGGTCAACGCTCTCCTCACTCTAGCAAGAGTGTTAGACTTAGCAACCTTAAGCAGGAGGGTCCAATAATCGCTGTCGGATATCATCTCCTCAGAGAAGACCACGTGAATCCTAGAGGTGTCGACCCCTATTGCTTCAAGCACATGTATGACGTGCTTAGCTGCCTTCCTTATTAGCTCTATGTCTCCTCCAAGCTTGTCATTAATCCATGCATGCCATGTGGCAGCGAGGAGGTAGAAGTCGACTCCAGCATTAACTAAATCTTTTACCTTATTGGCCCAGATAAGCCAACCTATGTGGAAAAGGCCGCTGGGCTCAAAGCCTATATAGCCTTTGGGCTTGTCGTTTACCTCAAGTAGAGCGTAAAGCTCTTTGAGGGTCACAACCTCTTGTAGGTTCCTTGTTATTAGATTGACCCTATCCTCTATGTCCATGGGCTAAACCCCTCAGGCAGTTAAGCTTCAATAAGCCCGTCGTTAGTCCATGAACTTCCCCTAGGAGTGCACGAGAGCTGTCAACGAGCAAGCAAGACTATAAGGGTTACTGGTTAGACACTAGAGTGAAAACAGGCGAGAGGCAGCTTCTGCATACATGGCCCCGCCTTCTGGAGCCCCAAGAGGGCCTCAGAGGAGGCTCGATGAACCTGGGGTGTTAGGGGCGGGGCACACTGGTTGTTTCTAGTGTCATAATTTATTATGGCTTGGTTTCTCCCACTAGTGTGTCCAGACTGGTGTAATCTATCTCGGCAATAGCAGTTGGATACGTTATGCCAAATTCTTCTAGGACTTGCGGGTGTACCTCGCCTAGGACTATTTCAACTTTGTTTTGCGTCCTTATGTGGGCCGCCCTGCCCTCGATGAAAATCCTGTGCGAAAACCTTTTCACCTCGACCACCTGGTCTCCCAGCGCTGCGAGCAGCTTGTATGTGTATGCTTGGATATCCTCATATCCTACTCTATGGTTCATAATTAACATAGCAATACGCTTACGCGCAGAAACCTTGACATCCGAGGACTCGTCGCGCACATAAGCCTCGCCAGACTCAAACACCTTGAGCGGCACATAATGCTGATTTCTTGACGCGGCACGAAGCAGCAAGGGTACCAGTGAGGAACGTATACAAGCCGACTCTGGACCTACAGGGTTAGCCAACTTTATGGGTTTTTGGGCCCCGGGTGAGAATTCTATGTAACTGCAGGGTACGAGGGTATAACCCATTAACTCTACAAACCCCATATAAGCCAGTATTCTCCTAGCCTCTCTTCCCCAGTAGTACGAGGGCTTGAGTCTGCCCCTCAGAAGTCTTCTGGGCCTCTTCGGCTTCAAATTGTGAAGCCCTATGCTTAACATTATATCCTCTACAAGGTCTATAGGATGCATCACGTCTATCCTATATCTCGGAACAAGTACTTCGATAATCTCTTCGTCTAAGGGTCGTGCATCATAGCGCATACGCCTCAAGTGGTGTATTGCAGTGAAGGGATCAAGCCTTATACCCAGCACTCTTTCCACGTAGCTTAGCCTTAGCCTACGTGTAGTATGATTTAGTGTAGGTTCTCTCATTATCCCGTAAGACGTCTTAACAGTAACCCTGCCTATCCTTCCTTTTCCCCTCTCCGCCAGGTTAGCTACAAGGATGGATAATGTATCTAGTACGGGTTTAAGCTCTGGACCAGTTACGTCTATAAACACGTGTCTAGTACCAGGCTCTATACGTGTGAGCTCGGCATTAATTACGGGGGGTACGCTTATCACTTCACCGCCAGCACGTAGGACAGGATGCTTGTTGCCGCTCCTCGAAATACCACCGTACTTTCTGCCTTGCTCCGTAATGCTGAAAACCTCCCTTAGGCTCATCTTCTTCTCGTAGCCTAGTGGAGTGAAGACTACGTTGTCTATATCTTCAAAAGCGTAGGTTAAACGGGTTGAAGGGAGCTTCTCTAGGTCGTGCAGGCCTATAGCTACTCGACTTCTACCAGAGCCTATACTTATATGGAGTTTCTCCTGGAACTGAATAAGCTCTTCTAGATAGTCCTCGTCAACATTAACATCCCATACTATGGCTGACGCTATATAGGGTCTTGTAGCAACATGCGATACCTTGATCTCATATGGTGTATCTAAGAGCTCATAAGACGGCAGACCCTCCTCAAGCCCCATCACGCCCCTGGCCTGCCTAGCTATCCCTTCAAGACTGTACATGTCGGGCCTATCTACCTCCACCTCTAGTTCCACATAGTCGTGTAGTTCAACTTCGATTTTTAACGACTCAATTATCCTCAACGACTCGTTTAAAGACGCTCCTATCACTTCCTCTATCCTACCCGGCTTAAACTTTAGCACCGGCATAAACACGCCACCCTATGGGAATGGACTCTACAAAGCTGGCATTGTAGCTGTATAGTTGTCTTATATCATTTAGGCCATAGAGAGCCATGGCGAGCCTTTCTATACCCATACCCCAAGCTGCAACAGTATAGTCTACTCCAACAGCCCGGAGCACTTCGGGGCGGAAGAGGCCAGCACCCAGTATTTCGAGCCACCTACCGCCTATGCGTACATACCCCTCAATACTGGGTTCGGTAAAGGGGAAATAGGCTGGCCTAAACTTATATTCCGCAAACCCGAGTCTTTCAAGAAACTCGCTTAAGAAGCCTAAAAGCCACCTAAGATCCACATCATCCTCGGAGGCAATACCGTCAACCTGATGGAATTCTGGTAGATGGTTCGCGTCTATTTTTTCAACTCTGTAGACTCTACCTATGGTAAAGTAGCGGAAAGGAGGAGTAGGCCTGGCTGCCAACACTCTAGCTGAGACAGCTGTAGTATGACTTCTAAGTATTATTCTCAGCGCCCTCTCCAGACTCCATGAATACTGCCAGCCCGTTGACTCATCATCTCCCACCTCATGCAGCTTTTTAACTCTTTCAATTATTGAAGCGTCACCTACAGTGCCCCGGCTAGGGGATTCAACAATAAATGTGTCCGTAGCCTGCCGGGCTGGATGGAACTGGGGTTGGTAGAGTACATCATAATTCCAGAACTCTAACTCAATAGGAGGAGATTCCACCTCGATGAAGCCTAGTTCCCTCATCAACTCCCTAATATAGTCTATAAACTCGCGGAAAAAGTTAGTCCTACCCATTCTTATGTGAGGCGGGCTGGCTGTGATATCATAGCTCTTTAGTCTAGCCCTCTTCCAAGCCCCTGAAACTATTAGATCCTTGGTGAGCGCGCCAATTTCCACGGTACTCTTAGCTATAATCTCGCGGGGATCAGCTAGGAACTCGACTAGGCTCTCAGCCCTTCTCTCCACGCTCAACAACTTCCTATGCTTGAGCTCCTCGACCACACTTCTAGGAAGAGCTTGGGGCTTGTTCGAGGCTATGGCCTCTAAGTATTTACGTTCTACTGCCAATGCTTCCCCGGGATCCACTACTAGTTCTACCTTGCCGGAGGATAAACGTATCCACTTTTTACGTAGCGCGTGGGCAATAGCTATGGCCGCCTCGCCGCCCATGAGCTCTTGAACAGATTTTACAGGCAACTCCCCGCCGGACTCCTGGAGCTTTCTTACAAGCCTCTCCTCAGGAAAACCCTGCTCCATGTACTTCCTAGCAACGCTGGTTAAGCTATATATCTCCCTTTCTCTTCTAACTATCCTTACTAAGCCCTTCTCCTCAAGAAGCCTTATGAGAGACTCTATCGAGCTCTTACTGATACCCGTGAGTTTAGAGAGCTCGTCTACACTGTAAAGTCTCCTCTCGCCTCCCACCATTCTTTCACTCAGCTTTTTCAGAAACTCATACTCTGCCTCTGAAAGAAAGACTTGGCGAACGTTCATTACCGAATACACCCCTGCCGCTCTGCTGGACTACTGGGATGGTCTCCTATGCTCCTATACTCTAGATGCGGTACTACGGCTACAATACCAGCCATCCTCTTTGCCAATACACGTCTAGAACTCGTATTTTTCGCCAGGCTTCAGTACAATCACTCTCGTCGAAGGGGAAAGCTGCTTAACCTTTCTCTCAAAGTCGTCAGGGTTCGCTGATATGAGGGGGAACGTGTTGTAGTGCATGGGTATTGCCACCTTAGCTTTAAGCATTTGCACTGCTTTCGCCGCCTGCAAGGCATCCATGGTGAAGTGTCCCCCAATAGGCACTAATGCTATATCTACACCATAGAGCTCGCCTATTAGCTCCATTTCAGAGAAGAGGCCTGTATCGCCCGCATGGAATACACTGGTTTTACCATCTGATAGCAGTACACTGGTTGCAACACCTCTAGTAGAGCTGTGGGTTGCAGGAAAGAAGAGAATCGTTGTGTTTACCCCCTCAACTCTAACTGGACCACCTATGTTAGCGCCTACTACCCTCCCGGGGTCACCTAGTTGTTCACCAATATGGTTGGCAAGCTCATAGACGGCCACAAGCCGTGCGCCCGGATTAATCTTTAACAGTTCTAGCGTGTCACCAACATGATCCATGTGATCATGAGTCACTACGATCAAGTCAACTCTTCCGCGATACTCTCCCACCGAAACTGGCGATAACGGGTTTGAGATCCAGGGGTCAACAAGAATCACATTACCAGCCAGGTAGATCTCGAACGCTGAGTGCCCGAGCCATCTTATATAACCGCTCAAGACCAACACCTACTTAGGCCACTCGTCATGAGAGTGATTAGCTAGAAGCGTTGACCAGGGATTGTAGCTGGACGGTGAAGGTAAAAGGTGTTATGCTTCAAGCTTCTACACCGCTACCTGGTTGGGGACTAGCCAGGAGAGGACTAAGCAGTTGTTGTATGGTGGATCAACCTTGCAGCGTTCCTTTGACGGCCCGATCCCAGCTTGGGGGAGCTGCGGGGCCTCGCGGACCCCACGGCTACCCCCAACGCGGCTGGCTTAACTTCCGGGTTCGAAATGAGACCGGGTGTTGCCCAGCCGCTATGGCCGGGTCGGGCCAAGAGAGGGGACAAAGGGGCGTGGAGTCCTATTTAAGCCTTATTAGGGATTTGTAGTAGCCCGCATTCCCGGGTTCTCTTGAGGTGAAAAGATAGCGTGAAATACTAGCGTCCTTCTCTACAAATATGAGTGAAATCCTCATTGGTGAACCGCAACGTGGACACTTTTCTCTCGTCTTAGCTCCTACGTAGTCGCCAGGCGTAAAGGATCGGGTAACCTTATAGCCGCAATTCTCGCATACCACTTGTGTAATGATTCTTTCGCGTCCCCTAACTCTTCTTTGGGACCTTATTCCCACGGCCGTTAAGATAACCATCACTAGGGAGTAAAGGGAGAGTGTAAGCAAGATTATTAGTGGGATTTCTGCCTGCATACTTTCACCTTCTTTCTTAAGACTAGCCCGCCTCAGCTGTTTTAGGCTTGACCTACACCTATGCTGTTACCTACGCCTACCAGGATGATCGTATCGCCTGGTCTCGTGGATTCCTTTATGATTCTTTTGGCTTTCTCTACAGCCTTTGTGACACCTTCCACTATGTTCTGTGTTATTGCATTTATTGCCTCTTCCATACTCATTTTGACTACTATCGCGTAGAGGGGTACCCTGAGTTTAGAGGCCAGTCGCTCTATTCTTATCTTCTCTGGGCCCGGGTCTCCCATAGCTACTCCTATACCCTCAGCTATTGTACCTGTCTCTTCTCCCTCAAACTTTAAGGCTGCGTCAATGGTTATTATTGCCGCAAGGCTTGACGCTATTGTAGTATCTTCGAGTAGTTTTTCTACAGCCTCTCCGGGCCTGCCTACAGTGCTGCCTGGACCTTTTGCTTTCACCACTATAAGTCTCCTATCTTCATAGTTGTATTCACCGTAGACTGTGTCTTTTACGATCTCCTTCATTTTACTTAGTGGTTTCGATTCCATGGCTATCTTATATGCTGCAAGGGGGCCTGCCGAGTCACCTATGGGTATGCCTTTGGATACTGCGTTAACTGCTTCCCTGTAGGCTTTGGCTATGCGCAGGTAGAGTGGCATCATCATCCACACTTGGGCTACTAGCATTGCGTTTTTCGATTTGACTCCGAGCAGTAGCAAATGGCGTAAGTACTTATATATCGTGTTTAAGGCGTTAAGTAGCGATAAGAGTGTTACAGTGTTCTTTAGGATATGTTCACTTATACTTGAAGGCAGTGAATCCTTAACTATGCGCTCAATGTGCACCTCTCCTGTACGGATAATACTCTCTAGCCTCCTTATTATGTCAATGGGCTCTATGGTTACAGGCCCTATCATGAAAAAGTCCTTTACGCGTGCTACAACATCTTGTGGGTTTCTTGCACCACTGCTCTTAAGTAGCTCAAGGGCTGAGGATTCGGCTTCTCTTACGTAGCCTTCAATGATCCTTAGCTTGGACTCAACCTGGTTCTTCCATATTCTAAGCTGCATGCCTTGGCTTATTCCAAGAAATGCCAGCATGGACATTATGGTTGAAGCCAGTATGCTCAACGCTATTATCCATGTAGCTAGTGATGAACCTGTTTCAGTAGTTGAGGTATTTGATGAGAATGGGAAGAAACCGTGTATAAGGAGTACATTGTATATGTTATTGTGAATCGTCATGGAGGACACCAGCTGCTTCAAGGCTGTATTAGGAACTGCTAGAGTGTAGTAACTATTACTTCTCCAGAGTCGCTTACGAGCACTGTGTGCTCAAACTGAGCCACCACGCTACCGCTTCGCTCAACGAGCACCGGGTACTTCATCAGAAATCCCATTTTAGCCAATCGTTCCAGTGTTCTCCTAAGCGTCTTGACATCATTAACCACATCACTCAACCATCTCTCCGTGAAGGGGAGGCTCTTGAATCTATCCATTATAGCATAGAGTAGCTTGCGTGAAGTAGGATCCAGCCTCCTCTTAAGATTAGGCCTTACTAGGGCATATATTGTAGTGAGCCTTTCCTCGTAAACCACGCCACGTCCTGTCGTGCCGAAGGGTTCTATAGCGTAGGCCTTTCCTTTCTCGTATCTCCCTGTAACTAAGGGATCGTAGACGTTAGGGATACTTTCTCCAGCATGAACCCGGAACCTACCCAGGCTATGGCCCCCAAGGTTGACTATTGGCTTAAACCCGTATCCCTTTATAGTCGATTCTATAGCCTTACCTGTCACGGAGAAGGGAGCCCCAGGCCTTACGGTTTCTATAGCCTTATCGAGTGCTTCACGTACCGCTTCAACAAGTGGGGCATACTTATCGTTAAAGTTTATGGTGATAGCTGTATCGGCAATGTAACCGTTGACGTGTACGCCTATATCTATCTTCACAACACTCTCTTCGGGTACGACCATCTCATCGTTGATGAGGGGGGTGTAGTGTGCTGCGATATGGTTTATTGATATGTTGCAGGGGAAGGCGGGTTGTCCTCCAAGCTCTCTAATCGTGTACTCGGCCATGTTGCATATATCGATCAGCTTTAGGCCAGGCTTTACGGTCCTCGTAACATTTTCCCGCACCTTTGATGCGATTTTCCCGGCCAGAACGTACTCTTGAAAACCCTCCATGGTATCGGCACCCTACTAAGTACCTTCCACCATCGCTGCTCTACCGGAGACATCACAGTTAATTTGTAGCCCGGGGACACCTAGTGTTGCTTTATAGACCTTGAACCCCTTCGACTCATAGATCTTCTCTAAACGGTGCGAGTGCTCACGCGCAGCTAAAACCAGTGCTGTACCGCCCATACCAGCACCAGTGAGTTTTGCTCCGAGCGCTCCCTCAGCACGGGCTGCTTGAACTATTTCCTCAAGCTTCTCGTGGGATACACCGAGAGCTGAAAGGAGGCCATGCGATAAATAGAGGAGGCTGCCTAAGCGCTTAGTGTCACGAGCCTTAAGTGAGCCCACAACCTCCCACGTTATTTGCTCTGCGAGGTTCACGAGTATTTTCGAGAAAGACCCTAGTCTTGACAGGTTTTGGGTAAATGCTGCCACAGCCTCCTTGGTTGACCTTGCTATCCCAGTATCCACGATCAACACTACTGCATCTGTATCAGCTAAGGATTCATTAATCCTCATAATTATGCCTTCGCCCCTGCGATACACTATGAAGCCGCCGTGAAGAACGACAGCGGTATCTATGCCACTTGGGTTACCATGAACGAACTTCTCAAAACCCGATGCTGCATTACTGACATCACTTAAGGATAGGTCTTTCCCTCCCCTGCAGAGTGCAAGATATGCTGCTGAGAAGGAGACAGCCACCGAGGCACTGCTCCCAAGCCCTGCACCTATTGGTATGTCTGAATCCACTATGCATGTAGCCGGTTTAGCCTCGCCACAAACTTCTACTATGCGGGAAGCAGCATAGTAAAAGCCGCAATGAGGCCCCCTGCAGCTATCCTGACCCAGAGTGAAAGTGAATGAGCCTAATCGTAAGCTCTTAATCGTGATTCCTGGCCCCCTAGCCTCCATGCATTTAACCCTAGACCGTAAGCCCACGGCAGCTGCAAGTGCAGCTGATCCATGTACCACCCAGTGTTCACCAGTAATTATGACCTTGGCCGGAGCAGAGGCACTGCACGTTTCCACTATAGCCACAATAATATCCCCAGTAAACCAAGGTGTGGGCTAAACACTAAAGCCTTGCGCACATTTCCTAAGAGAGAAGGAAACACATATAGTCACGACCGTGGCCAGTGCAGCAGACGCACTAAACAAGCCTCATACAGCGATGCGAGAAGCAGAGGAATGCGAGCATCTCAGGGAAGAAGGAGGATTCGGGGGTAGAGGCGCTATAAAAAACACGGGTTTGCAGTCGTCGAGGCTAGGAGTGTTAGCTGCATATGGGGTAGTCGTCGGGCACCTTAGCACGGAAGTATTTGCCGGTCTCCGGGCTCTTGAATAGACCTATCTTTACTCCCTTCCTACCTCTTGGCGCGAGCTGCCAGACCTTGATGGGAACTAGCTCCGCCTCCTTGCCAGTAGTCGGGTCACGAACCCTAACACTCTTTTCACATGCCATGATACCTCACCCCAGAAGCCACTCTTTGTCTCTCAAGTCAGAGTAGATACAGAGCAGAACAGTCTTATAGACTTTACGTTTGGGTACTGAAGGAGAGTTAACTAACCCGAAAGCACACTATAGAAATACAACTGTATTACCGGTAAGCCGGTAACCTACCAGTCTCCCTTCCAGATTCCTGCCCTCTTCCCAGCCATGAGAGAGACTCTAGTTAAAACCATTATAAGGGAAGGGAGGTAGAGGCAGCGAGGGCCACGCGGCTAGGGGGTGGTTGCTTTCGTCCAGCGGAAACGCAGAGTACACGTTGAGGCCAAGGATTGAGGAGAATAGGTGGAGCAAGGATATTGAGATAGAGCTCCTAAAAATATGGGAGAGGGAGTTAGGGGAGAAGAGGCTCACCCCTCCCAAGGGAAAGGTGCTTGTAATAGATACGCCACCCCCATATCCTAGCGGAAAATGGCACGTGGGTGCTGCCGCGCACTATGCACAGATAGATATGATAGCCAGATACTTCCGTATGAAAGGATGGCACGTAATAGTACCATGGTATGCTGACAGAAACGGGCTGCCCGTTGAGGTGACTGTTGAGAAAAAATACAATATTCTCGCGAAAGAAGTGGCGAAAACAAAAGAGGGCAGAGAGAAATTCCTTAAGCTTTGCATGAAAGAGCTTGACGCTATAGAAGCCGAGTTCGTAAAGCTGTGGAGGAGGCTAGGATGCAGTTTTACCTACGTGAAAGAGGGGACCGATAGCCCCCGCTACAGGGCTATTACACAGGCAACATTCATAGAGCTTTGGAGAAGAGGGTTAATCTACGAGGATGAGAAGCCCGTAACATGGTGCCCACGCTGCGGAACAAGCCTAAGCGAGGCTGAAATAGAGCATAAGGATGAAACAGGGTACCTTTACTACGTCAAATGGAAGGTGCACGAGACCGGCGAAGACATCGTAATAGCTACCACTAGGCCCGAGCTCATAGGCGCTGCAAGAGCCGTGATCTATAACCCTGAGGACAAGAGATATAAGCATCTCAAGGGCAGGCACGCTGTTGTACCTCTCTACGAGTATAAGGTTCCCATACTAGAGCACCCAGCAGCTAAGCCCGAGTTTGGTACCGGGCTAGTAATGATAAGTAGTTATGGCGACTGGACTGATGTAACTATAATCAGGGAGCTAGGGCTTGAACCGAGAACGATAATAAGTAGAGAGGGCGTTATGACTGAGAAGGCCGGGCTCCTTAAAGGCTTAACGGTAAGGGAGGCTAGAGAGAGAATAGTCAAGGAGCTTGAATCGCGAGGCCTCATAGTAAAAAAGGAGGAGATAAAGCATAGTGTGCCTGTGTGCTGGAGGTGTAAAACACCTATAGAGATCGTGCATGTAAAGGAGTATTTCCTAAAGCAGATAGCTTATAAAGAAGCCTTGCTTAAGTTGGCCCAGAAAATGATCTTCAAACCCGAGAAGCATAGGAGGAAACTTATAGACTGGATAAGAAGCTTGAAGGGTGACTGGCCTATATCTAGGACGCGTTATTATGGCACAGAGATACCAATATGGACTTGTAAGCGCTGTGGCTCCAAACTTCTTCCAGAGCCCGGACGATACTATAGGCCTTGGCGGGAGGAACCACCATGGGATAAGTGTCCTCATTGTGGTGCACCAGCCAGCGAGCTCGAAGGAGAAACAAGAGTGTTTGATACATGGTTTGATTCAAGTATAAGTGTGCTTTACGCGTCGGGCTACATGTATGATAATGAGCTCTTTAGGCAGGCATTCCCGCGAGAGGAAGAGCTACCATATACTCTAAGGCCGCAGGGCTACGATATAATACGTACATGGCTCCACTTTACGACTCTTAGAGTGTACCAGTTAACTGGCAAGCCTGCTTTCCGATGGGTACGTGTGACGGGGATGGGGCTTGACCAGAGAGGTAGAGCTATGCATAAAAGCCTGGGGAACGTGATAGATCCGGAACCATACATTGAGGAGTATGGTGCAGAAGCCTTCCGGTTCTGGGCGGCAAGTGCTGCAAAGCTGGGGGAGGACTACCGCTTCAACATAAAGATTATTAGGACGGGCAAGCTGTTCCTGACCAAGCTCTGGAACATAGCTAGATTCATCTCTTCCTTCCCAAAGCCTAGAGACTATAGGCTTCGGGACGTTGACAAGGCATTCCTCGGTAAACTAAACCAGATAATACGTCGAGTAGACTTCTATTACGGCCAGGAGCTAGACGTCTACGAACCCATAAACACGCTCTACAATTTCACATGGAACATATTCGCATCACACTACATAGAGCTAGTGAAGACGAGAGCATATAACCGAGGCCTAGAATATAGCTTAGAGGAGCAGAAGGGAGCATGGTACACGTTACACACTACACTCGATGCAATACTCAGAATGCTCGCACCAGTACTGCCTTTCATAACAGACGCATTATATCGGAGACTATACGGAGTAAGCGTGCATAAACAACCATTCCCCTCAAGCATTAGCGAGGGAGTGGAGGAGAGAGCTGCCGACTTCGATAAGCTAATTTCAGTCAATACTGCAGTATGGTCCTGGAAAAAGAAGAACAACCTCAAACTCTCGGAGCCAATAAAGGAGAGGACAATTATAGTGGCAAGTAAGCTATCGGCATATACGAGAGATCTAAGCGATATGCATAAGGCAAAAATCATAGCAGGAGACCCGCCGCCCGAAGCAGAAAGAATAGGCGATGAAGTATTCATAGTGTAGCACAACTTCTCAGCCGAAATCCGATACATCACTGCCAGAGCTCAGTGAAGGAGACTCAGCACCATTAAGAGAACGGGAGGAGCCTAGGAGAAAACACTATTTAAGCCATGATGGCTTGAGGATCTAGCGCTGGATACCGCGACACCCGAGGGAGACCGCTACTCTAGCGGGCTTCCGTGACCTCGGGGCTCCCGGCCACTTGATAGCACTTCCCAAAAATATCGTCACGCTCCATAAGGAGATCTACCAGCTCAAAAAGCCTAGCCACGCACTCTGACGAAAACTCTTCGGCATCCCTGCGAAGCTTCTCGTACATTGATGCGAGGATCTCACATACAGCCATATAGCCAGATGCTACATACCTATATGATTGAACAAGCGTCGAGAGAGACTCAGCCAGTCTAGCAACTCTTGCTTCAAGAGACTCTCGTGAAACATACTCCTTCACAATACTATACACTGGAGAGGATCCTCCATACTCTTCCTCAATAACCTTGAGCTCCAGCTCGTCCTTCACAGACTCCCCTATGAGCCGGGAAGCTCTCTTAACAATATCACCAATATAGGCTTCACCAATATCATGAAACAACGCTATCAACGATGCCTTCAAAGGATCTACCTCCAGGCCACAGCCACGCTTAAACTCCAACGACAATAAGAAAGCAATAATAGCAGACTCAAAAGAATGGGCTGCAACAGTCTCTGCAACAGCGCTTGGAACACCCCTAAGAAGCCAACCAGTACGCGGAAGCTCCTTCAGCACGCCAACAGCCCCTATAACTTTAGAAGCAACATCAACGAAAGAGTGCTCGCCCACGAAAGACCTCCCATGAAGACGATTTTCACTCAGCTAGCCCAACCTAATAAATTGAGCTAGTAGTCATAAGCAGTTCGAAAGGAAAACATATGCCTGCTAACACACCAGGATTCTCGTCTCACATGACCTGATCCCACGCCAGTATACGCTCCACCACACTATATTACTCCTCACGATAACACAGGGCTCTCTAAAGACCATTCTGCATACTCGTAGCTTGAAGAAGTAGGACAACGAAGAAGACAAGCATTGAACCTTCGGCTCTTCCCCGGGTAATCCGATGGTATAAGTCAAACAACTCGCCCAACGCGAATAGATCTGTCTTCTCTTAGCACATTGGATCTGACGGGCAAGACTGCCCAATTAATCTACATAGACTCTAAGCCTCGTGGAGTTTCATCAAACACTCTCCAAGACGCTTTTTAAATCAATTCCATCATCAACTACACGCTCCCGTTCTCCCACAAACCTCTGCAACCACACTCTCAACCTAAGGCCAATGCTCAAGAGCGACAAGACCCTTCACTCTCATCGCTTACATCCTTGCCATCACCAGGAGCCACTTCCTAAAAGATCCCTTCTAACAAGCCAAATTAAAGACTAAGGTAACACAAGAATCCTAGCAAGAATCTTACAAAACTACACAATATATCTAGATAAGATTTCTAGTAGTTGTTTTAAGATACAACTATGGAGACTACACGAGCTTGAATTCAGGCGAAGGCGTCCTCTCCAAGGCTTGCCGCTCTTGGCTCTCCTGAAGCGTTTTAAGATAATGCAGTAATGCATGTTACAACTTGTTCATGTGGAGCAAGGTTTGGTTCAAAAAGCCTAGACTTGAACACGTGAATTTACATATATGTCAGTTGAAGTAGTCGGAGAGCGATAGTGAGACAGGCGATTGTGGAATAGAATGGAAAAACACCACTCTAATGCCGCATTATAAAATAATCCTAGCCTAGGCCAGTAGTTGGCTATTCCATGGTCTTAGGTAGGGGTTGTGCTTTGGTATGGTGGCGCAAATGATATGGATAAGCTTTTGCCACCTCTCTAACGGTTCATGAATAAAATCTCTGACATAATCGGCTACATGTGTTATAGGTGGCTTAAGGGAGCTCTTGTCGGCGTGATCAGGGGGCAGGAGCATCCACGTAATTCTTATCAAGCAGGGGGCAAGCATGGTTACACATGCATCATGTTTCCTGACCATAATTGTTTCTGCGAGGAGTGAAGCATGATTGATACTAGCGAGGATATGTATGCTGATACTATGCCGTGTAGCACTACGTGGGCTGTGTTATAGTCATGACTGTTTTCACGGTACTAGCTGTTGTTGCTGTGAGAATTACTATATATAAGGCGTGTGGGATACTGTAAAGTACCGTCCCTAATCAAGGGCTTCCCTACACTGATTTCTTGGCTCATGTGATAGAGCATGTTTTTCAACAGGGCTAAGAGTTCCGGTCTGGATCTCCTCTCTTTGGTCTTTTTGAGCCTATTATACCTCTTGATAAGATATTTTGATAGCATTTCGCGTGCTTTTTCTACGCTGAGGGCTACATAGAGTCTCATCTCCTTGGCTAAACGATAGGCTGGTCTCGTCAGCCTTGCTTTGGTCAAGTATAGGTATACTATGTCAGCGGTTACGAAGAGCTTCCCCCTCCATTTTTCAATAATCCTTCTCATTCTCATGTATCTTCGCGTTAACTGGCTTGGGGCCACGGGTCTTGTATCCTGTACTGAGCTGTACAGTACCAATAGGAGAGGATTGGATGCTGGTAAATCTATTAAGAGCATGTAAACCCTGTGGTCGCCGGTGACATAGTAGTTTAGGATTCTTGCCGGCCTCCTTCTCACGTTTTCTATGAGCCTTTCATATCTTTTAGCAGCCCTCATTAAGGGTAGTATGATGCTGTTTGCTCTCCTTAGTGCCTCGTCAGACTTTCCTTTCATAATTATCGTCTCTCCCTACTAGCTTTATCCAGGAAGGATCTGGACTGCCCGTCCTGGTATGGGAGTGTAGTGGTTGATGCTTCTCTTCAGGAGAGTGAGAGTAAAGGCGCTTGTTATCCTCGCGTAACGGTAATAGTGTAGTAGGAGTCAATGACTGTCCTCCGCTATTCTCCTGAAGTGTGTGGATTTTACCTACCTCTCCTGTGAGACCCTATCTAGCCTCTGGCCTGTCAGGCTATCTGTTATAGGGTCTTATTCTCGGGCTTTGCAGTTGCTTGGATCGCTCGTTATGTTGGTGCTTTGTAGGCAGTGGTTAAGGTAATACTCTGATATTATTTGCTGTCAATTCTCAATCTTGTTGTGTTCTTGTTAGGCTTCTAGTAGGGGTTTAATGGCTTGGCTTCAACAGTGGTCGTTCATAGAGGTATAGTGTTAACGATTTCCGGGGTTTCTAAATGCGTGTCTTTAAGTGCTAATGGAGTGATTGGTTTGCTGCCTTCGATGCTAGGTGTCGGCATGGCTATTGCTTTTGATTCCCCCATACATGTTGAAGCTTGTGGGGCCGGTTCGGTGGCTGCTGTTGAGGATGTAGTGGTGAGGGTTGAGGGCCGTGGACTGTTTTATTCGTCTGAGGGGTTAAGGAGGATTTTGTCAAGGATTATAGTTGACGTGTTTAGCCATGATAGGCTGAGGCGGCAGAGTCTTTTTGGCTTGGATTCGAGCGAGCTTGCGGCCTCATCTATTATGGGCTCCAGCATCATTGTTGGCGATCACAGGGTTCCTTTAAGGATGCTTAATGGGTTATGGGCTGTCGTGGTTAGGTTGTATAAGCGTTTGCCTCAAGATTTCGTTCACAAGATGTTGGTGATGCTTCTGGATAACATTCCCGGCATGTTTCTTGATGATACTGATTCCGTTTTTGATTCTTTCCTTAAAGTCTCACGTCAACTGGTCATGCACGGGTTGCTAGGGGAGAGTGTTCGTGAAGCCTTACGTTCAGGGGCGTTATTTGTGGTGCCGGATTACAGTGGCAGGCTGCTTTTAGCCGTGGTAGAGGACGAGGATGACGCTGTGATGGCTTCCTTAGCTTTTTCGGGGATTGGTTATCGTTATGAAGCGAGTATAGTTGTGTAGTGAGAGGGATTAGGGTTTAAGGTTGCGTCCTTCCCGGCTTCTTCTGGGGGATCTGATGCTTTTCCGTGTCACTGCGCGCTGTATAATAATGCGGGATTCAAGTGTGCTTGTTCAGTTAAGTAAGCATGGAGACTTCTATAGGCTTCCTGGAGGAAGGGTGAGGCCTGAAGAGACTCTTGTACAAGGTTTACAGCGTGAGCTTAGGGAGGAGCTTGGTTTAGATAGGATTGATAACCCGTTGTTGCTCTACGTTGTTGACTCTTTCTATAGGAGGCGCAACGGCATAGTCCATGAACTCGGCTTCTATTTCCTCTGTGATGGTGTGGATCCCGGGGAGGTTGAGCCTAAGGAGAGTCATCTTCGAGTTAAATGGGTGAAGGCTAGTGAGATAACTCCGGACTCGTTTAGGCCATCAGTACTGGCTGCTTACTTAAAGGAGCTTCTTGCCTCCAGCGGGCTAAAGCACTATAGGGCCCCAATATACCTGGTGAACATTGACGTGGGAGGAGACTAGATGTCTGGCTCTGCTCCCCGGGAGACGTAGTGGGGCTGTGAAGTGGAATCCGGGAGCGGAACCCCCCTCTCCTCTCTGGGGGTTGTGAAGAACGCATACTATACTGAGCTCTGCCTCATTGTGCTATAGCCTTGCGTGTCGGCTGGCTGCTGGCTTCACGTTAGAGAAGGGTTGAAAAGCTGGAAGGGGGGTGGTGTAGCGTTTCCTGTGGAGGGGCTAGGTGATGGTGGCGCAGGCTGTGGGAACCATCGATATTGCTGATGTTGTTTCGGGCAAGGTGGATGATGCTAAGAGTGTTATCTCCAGCGGCTTGTTTAGGGTGGTCGTGTATGCCCTGCCTAGGGCTAGTTTACGTATACGTGCGAGGCGGAGGATCATAGAGCTCTCTGAGGGCTCTCTATCTAGGCTTGAATACGCCGCAATACTTGTGCATGGCAGGGCGAGGAGTAGTGGTAGGTCTCCATCCTTTAAGGAGTTTGCTGAGGTGGCAGGAGACTATAAGGCGGCTGCAGTTTACATGGCTTTCCTCTGGAGAAGCGGCCTCATATCATTTGAGGATGATAAGAAGGCTCTAGACTTGTATATTGCTGCGAACAGCTTAAGCCAAAAGACTTACGAACATCGTTTAGCCAGGGTGCTTGACTCGGTGTTCAACATTAACATGCAAGCGTTTAGATCACTCAACTCTACTAGCGTAGCCTGCGCGCAGAGGAATGGCCTGGTGCTTTGCCGCTACGCTGTTGCCAGGCCTCTGAGGAGTCAGGCAAAGGCTCAAGTTAGAGCGTTACTAGACCTTACGGGCTATAAGCCCGCATGACTCTAAAGGGTTTGTTGTTTTTGGTCGAGGGAGGGCTTGTGGCTGTAGAAATAGTATGGCACCTTCACTCATGTATAGAGTTGATTGCAGGCGGAAAGAGCCTTCTCATAGACCCTCATGATGGAGGTAGTTTGGGTGTAGGGTTTACTCCGCCCACGGCTAAGCCCGACTACATTCTGGTGACGCATGAACACTACGACCATAATGCTGTTAACCTGTTTAGTGCCAAGGGCGGCAGAGGACCGTTAATCATACGTGAGCGTGAGGGAAGTTTCGAGCTTCCTCCGTTCCGCGTCAAAGGGGTTAAGCTGCCTCATGACGAGTTTGAGGGTAGGCTTAGGGGTTTTGTAGTAGCCTATAAGATTACCGTGGAAGGCTTATCACTGGCCCACTTATCGGACCTAGGCAGGCCTCTTAGGGACCAAGAGGCCCGAGAATTCGGAAGTGTTGATATAGTATTCGCACCGGTGGGGGGCGTTTATACGCTTCCTCCGTCAAAGGTTATTGATGTTGTAGACATGTTAGACGCTAAGATAATAATTCCCATACACTACTGGCTTCCCGGTGTACAACTTCCCTTAGAGCCTTTGGACGTGTTCATCAACCATGCTAGGAACTTCAAGGTGTTACAACTCGAAGATAATCGAGTAGTTATTGACAAGCACGACCTTCCCGGGGAGAGAACGATTCTAGTGCTACAGCCGCCTGGGAGGAGGCGATCTTGAATAATCTCTCATGTGGAAGCTCCAGCTTCGTTGTAGAGATGCTTGGTGTTGTAAAGGAGTTTAAGAGAGGACCTAGGATAGGGCCAATAACTTTACATGTGAAGAGAGGAGAAGTTTTCGCGATAATAGGGCCTAATGGAGCGGGGAAGACGACCACGCTCAGATTAATGGCTGGCATCTACAAGCCTAATGCTGGTGTTGTAAGAATTTGCGGTAGGGTCGAGGGGTTTCGTAGCCTCGTATTCTATGTTCCCGAAGAGACAGCTGTCTATTCCAGGCTTAAGGGTCGTGAAGTACTCTATTTCTACGCGCTCCTCTACGCAGGAGACAGGAGAGAGGCCGATATAATAGCGCGTAAGGCCTGGCAATATTCTGGCCTGGAAGGCGATGTCTTAGAGAGAAGGGTGGGAGATTACAGTAAGGGTATGAAGAGAAGACTGCTGCTCGGCCTGGCAATGGCGATCAACACCCCCCTCCTAGTGCTTGATGAACCCACCTCTGGACTTGATGTTTACACTGCTGTGCACGTGAGAAGGCTGATTAGAAGGGAGGCTGATAGAGGACGCGCTGTTGTTGTAACATCACACAACATGTTCGAAGTAGAGAAGATAGCTGATAAGGTTGCATTCCTAAACAATGGCGTGATAGTTGATGTCGCCCCTCCCAACGCTCTACTAGCGAGGTATGACGCAAAGGATCTCGAAGAGGCGTTCATCAAGGCTGTAAGGACAGTCGTCGAGAGAGGGGTCTGGTGAGCCTTGCCTTGAACAAGCTGCGCGTTAAAGCAATTGCATGGAAAGATTCACTGGAATTCCTTAGGGATAGAAAGAGCATAGTACTGATGATCGTTTCAGCCTTCTTATTCCCATTCCTGGGAGTCTTCACTACAGGCCTTAAATCTCATCAGCAGGTTCTTGTTGTGTTAAAGCTGTGTGATAATGGTAGCTACGCCCATGATTTTGCGAAACTATTGTCCAAGATCATTAGGCAGTATTCGCCCTACAACCTCACTGTAATAGATACTGGTGATTGTTCTCCACCTCAAGGCGCAACAGTAACTATAGTCTTGCCTCGGGGCTTTACGCATAACATGTCACTGTTGGATGGCGTTGCCGTCGTTAAAGTCTACGAGGTTGCTGGGAGTGCTGCGGCAGAGGAGGTTAAATCTCTAGTATACTTGGCGTTGAAGGATTATGCCAGACGCATTATTAGAGAAAGGGTATCTCTGCTCGCTGGGGAGGCTGGTGTCTCTGTTGATGTAGAGGCATTACTCAATCCCTTGCGTCTTGTATCTAAGTCTGTGACCCCCTCTGGAACCCCTCTGTCCCCAGAGGTGAGCGAGAAAGCCTCGATTGCCCGTTTCCTAGCATTCTCTGTTTTCTTCGTGTTGAATCCTACAGCGATAGCTATCGCAGATAATGTGGCCAGGGAGAGGGAAAGTGGCACGGGAGAGATCCTGGTAACGACTCCTGTGACCGGGCTAGAGTTCGTGCTAGGGAAGATAGCTGGCTCATTAACTGCGCTGCTTCTAGCGGGGATTCTCGACCTGGCGGCAGCCCTAGTCTATGGGGTATTTTCTGTATCTTTCACCAATTATACTGAGCTGGCCTTGTTCCACATGATTCAAACCCTCCTCGCTATATTAGCCACCATGTCTATAACAATGTTGGTATCACTCTATGTCACCAGCCAGCGTGCAGCCACACTCTCCACAAGTCTGGTGACGGGGATGGCGATAATGGTATTCTTTACAGCCTTATTCGTGGACATAGGGAGCCTGCCATTAAGCATTAAACTACCCCTCTACCTGATCCCCTATACTCACATCGCATTGGCCATAGAAGCGTTCGCTTTGGGCGAAGTAAATAAGTCGATCATGTACAGCTGCGTACCCTTAATTCTCACTTTGGCATCACTCACGGCTGCTGTGAAGAGCTATAGCCCAGAAAGGCTGGTTAAACATTAAGCTTACACCTAACTATCCACTGAGATAAGGTGTCGAGCTCGTCCACGCTGCACACATACCCCTTCTGCCTCAAGAGCCTCAGCACAATCCTGGCACTCCTCCCACTATGTGCCTCGACTATGGTAATATATGGGAGCTCATCCTCCTCCAGGCCGTCCATATTCTTTACCAGGTCAGTTTCCGCCCCCTCTACATCCATCTTTAATACCGTCCTCGCACCCTTCATGGAACGTATCACGTCGCGTATTCTCAAGCTTTTCACCCTAATCCTAGCCCATATTTCCTCGTCGCTGAGCCTGCTGTATTTTCGCAGGCTGGCGTTAACCCAGTTTAATGGCACTATTAGCTCTGCCCAGCCAGTATGGTTTGATAGAGCGGCGTGGACTAGACGGGTTCTCTCTGCGAGATTATTTAACCGTACATTGTATTCGAGTATTTTATACGCGGAAGGATTAGGTTCTATGGCCACGAGCCGGGCCCTGGGGAAGAGAGTAGCAGCGTAGAGCACGCTTACACCTATAAAGGAGCCAGCATCAATGTATACGTCGACGCTTCCAGCAACCTCTTTGAGCTTATAGTCGTCAAGACAGTAAACGTGGACTATGTTAGCCCATACACTCGGTGCTAACTGCCTGGGATAAACAAGCCTTGTCTTGTTGGGGAGAATTATCTCGTCAAGTTCACCATACCCAGCCAAGTTCTCCTCGTAGAGTGTGGAGTAGAGAAAGGAATCCACTAGTTTATCCAAGCTATTCGCATCTATGCATCCCTCCGAGAGGGATATAAGCCATTCCAAGTACCCTGAAATCTCGTCCTCATCCCCTAGGGCCTCCATGCTCCTCTCAGAGCCAGAGCAATATCTTGTATCAGCCCTCACGATTTATAGCCCCTTGCCGCATCTCCTCGCCTCTGTTTCACGCGAGTTCTCCTGGTGAAGTGCTTGTGTAATAATTGTTTGGGCTATGTCACTTATTATAGAGCTGGGATATTGCTGCATAGTCTACTTCATACTCCTCTCTCGGATAGCATAGGCTGGGAGCTATACATATCTTCTGCCTATCCCTATCTATATGGAGAAGTATTTTTGTCCCCCTCCAGTCCTCTAGGACCACGCTGTTGCCGTGAGCTCTCAATACTACAATCCCTACCTTCCTTAACCCCTTCCTTTCATAAGCGATTAAGGTTATTGACTGAGTAACCTTCCCAGATACATGATCTATGTCTATCTCCGTTTTAAGGGGGTCAAGAACGTAGCCCTGCGCCAGATAGACCTTACGTAGTACGTAGCCTATGATGCTTGGTGCAAGCAGGAGGTGGTTGTCCACTATGCGTATGGCCTCCCCTATTTTCTTTGCGATGTAAAACAGCTTGTGAATATCGCCGCTAATCGGCATTGCTTGTGCCTCGGCTTTATGCTTACGCATTCTCGCCAGTAGCCCGTAAATCACGGCAATAGCCTCATAGGAGAGTAGTCTCGTTCCTATTCCCCGGACGCGCTTAAACTCGTATCCTGCTAAAAGCCCCTTGTAGTCGACAATGATCGTTGTAGGTTTTCCTCCCTCCTCTTCCAAGTCGTCGCCTTCGGGATCTATTGCTATAACGGTTTCACCTCCACTAATGCTCCGGAGGAGCGTTGCTGGAGACGTAGTGCAGGAAAAGTTTCTTTTTATAACCATTAGTGGTACCCTAGAGTTAATAGCCAGCTTTAATAGGTCAGGAGGCTGGTGAGATATCAGGGTCATCCTCCACCCATCTAACCCTAAGCCTACATAAAGGGTGCGTAGTAGGAGTGCTACATCGAAGGGGTCGCCTGGGGAGGCAACTACTACATGAAGCTCTCTATCATCTTTTATCATCCCAAGGAACCCCGTAACGTGAGGGATATGGCTATCATAGCTAGCGAGCTAGGCATAGACTTATACCTTGTGGCTCGTCGGCAGGGTGGTGTAGCGTGTAAGGATGCAGCAATTTATGAAAACGTTAGGTGTGTAGAATCTCTAAGCGAACTTGCCCAATTTATACCGTCCAATGCTAAAATACTTGTGCTTGAAACCTACGCTTCAAGGCTGCTAAACGAGACCAGGATCTGTAGTATCCAAGACGTCTGCTTCATAGTAGTTGGGGCAGAGGACTATGGTGTACCCAGAGAGGTCTTGGATAGGCTTCCAGGAGATAAATTCCTTGTAAAAATCCCCGTAGCAGTGGAGGGCTCAAGCTACAATGTTGTAGCGTCACTTGTCATGGCGCTCTACCAGGTATCATCGTGGATGAAGCAGAGGGAGCTAGAGTAGAAGCCCTCTCAGCCTATAAGGATGTATTATTGTGTACACCTCCTCTTTCAGCGACCTATCGGTCGAGAAGATCCCCCTTACAGCGGCAACCACAGTAGGGGCTGGGGTTCTAACGCCACGCATAGCCATGCATAGGTGTATGGCCTCCGAGACAACCATGACATCCGGCGTGTTAGCTGCCTTAGAAACCTCTTCGGCTATCTGCTGCGTCATCCTCTCTTGAATCTGAAGCCTCCGCGAGAACTTATGTACAATACGCACGATCTTACTCAAGCCAATGATTTTGCCCCGGGGCATATACGCCACATGCACGCTGCCAAAAAACGGTAGTATATGATGCTCGCATAAACTATAAAACCTTATCCCACTAACCACAACCAGGTCGCTCCTCTCAGTAAACCATGTATATTCGTCGACGATCTGATAGCCTTCGAGAAGCTCCTCCAGCATGCTAGCAACGCGCCGAGGAGTCTCACGGAGTCCCTCCCGGTCAGGATTCTCGCCTATAGCCTCTAAGATCATCCTCACAGCCTTCTCTATGCGCTCCTTGTCTATAGCCATCCTATCACCCCTACTGCTCACGGCAAGGTAGACATCGCAGCTACTTACCGTTGACAGCCCGCCGGGGTCCATGAACGTTACGCCTTTATATCAAATAGGCGCGGACATGATGAGGGCACGGCACTACCGGGGTGCCGAGATATGAGCATCTATGATAGGATAGGTCCAGGCGAAAAAGCCCCAGATATTGTTAACGTGATAGTTGAGATACCAATGAACAGCAACGTCAAGTACGAAGTAGATAAGGATACGGGTGTAATACGTGTAGACCGTTTCCTCTATACAGCCATGGCTTACCCCTTCAACTACGGCTTCATCCCTGGAACACTCGAAGAGGATGGCGACCCTGTCGACGTACTAGTAATAAGTTCGCAGCCAGTTCACCCAGGCTCCCTAATAGAAGCCCGACCTATAGGCGTTTTAATAATGGAGGATGAGGAGGGGCCAGACAGCAAGATAGTCGCTGTTCCCAAGGACAAGCTTGACCCCCAATTCAAAGAGATAAAGAACGTCACGGATCTACCAGAGGCCATAAGGAATAAGATAAAGCACTTCTTCGAACACTACAAGGAGCTTGAACCAGGCAAATGGGTTCGAGTAAGAGAGTGGAGAAGTGTAGAGGATGCGAAGAAGAGGATCCTGGATGCTATAAAACGTTATAAGTCAGCCTCCTCTTAACACTCAGTTTCCACCCTCCCGGCTGGTTTTGTCGGAAGCTATAATCTCAATTATCCCAATTAGGGGCCGAGACAGCATGAACGCCAAGAATGTGATGGTAGTGGCGTGTGGAGTTAGTACGTCATTTTTTCTCACATACATATGCTTGTGAGTCATGAGCATTCTCTCGCGTCAGCTGTAAGGTGTAGATGGTTGAAAGTTACACCTAGTTGTGTGGCGTGCAGCCTATCTCGCCGCTCCTTTGAGCTCGAACTTTTATTTGGCCATGATAATGCCAGACGTAGTCTACCAGTCCTAAGGGATATAATTGAGGCTGTAAACCTCTATATAGGCCCCGATATAGATGCTGCAGAGCTTGCGACTGTAGCATTTAAGAGAGCTAAGGATGTCGTACCCTTGGATAAGCTTTATGAAAACCTTATAGACAAGTACATAAGCCTTGCTATTAACCGATCCAAGAAAATAGAGGAATCTGTAGAAAAACTTGACGTTGTTAGTTCCATTTCAGTTCTCCTTAGGGCTGCAGCTTTAGCATCAGGTTTCAGAGTATTGTCAGTGGCGTCGATACTCGAGGAGCCACCATCCGACTTGGACATGGTGAGTCCGAGAGTAGGGATAGATGACAGCAGTAAAGTTGTAGAATTAATGAGGGAGGCTGCTGCAAGAGGGAAACCACTATACTATGTTTTTCGAGGCGTCCTCGAAGCACCATACGACATGGCATTGATACGTAAGGTTAGGGAAGAGTTTAACATTAAAGTGATTGGTATCGCAAAAATTGAAAGATTTGAGGACCATTTAACCGTTGCAGACCTGGAGAGACTAGGGTACATAGAGTATCTAGATGACTTAATAGAGTTCTCTGCAGCTAACGCCACGCTAATAGGTGATGAAGCAGAACACATATACAACATGTTTCGCGGCGCAGGGCTAGTGATTTTTAAAGGGGCCCTGCAAGCACTGCATGCGCTAAACCATCCGCCTCAAGCACCACTAGCCCTGCTTTTCACAGCCAACTGCAGCCTCGTCTCGAAAGTATTCAATATACCTCTTAAAAGCCTCAATATAATACTAAGAAATGTTCGTGAGAAGCTTCGGCCAGGATAGGATTCATCACACGTCAATCAGCCGGGGTTCTCTCCCACATCGCTACCTCTACGGCTACTCCTCAACCATCCTTTAAGCTACTCCTCCAAACAGGGTGGAGACAAACGTTATCCAGGTGATTAGCAAATTATTCCCTACTGCTATTGGTGACTGAAGTGAGCTACGCTGCCAGCAACGCTGCTGGCGAAGCTGACAGAGTGGCTGAGTTAGCTGCTGAAAGACTGAAGGGTTTCGATCCCGTGAAACTCTCCGAGATCCTAGAGAAGAGGGTGGTGAGAGGCCTAGATAGAAAATACTACCGTTTTAGGGCCAGCCGCTTTTACGGTGGGAGTGCGGTCGGCGATGTAGTCCTCTGCAATCTTCGCTGCATCTTCTGTTGGACAGGAAGGCCTCGTGACGATCCCCGCATAGGTTTTTTCGTATCTCCGGCTAAAGCATCTAGGATCTTACTTTCAATAGCTCGAAGTAAAGGCTACAACATAGTACGGTTATCAGCAGGTGAGCCCACGCTTGGTTGGAGACATTTGCTAGAACTAATAGGTCACATCGAAAACGAGGATCCCAAGGTCGTATTTGTCCTGGAGACCAATGGGATCCTCCTAGCCGCATATCCCTCACGCGTCAAAGCTCTGAATGGTTTCGGGAGGATTCATGTACGCGTGTCGCTCAAGGCATGTAATTCACAATGGTTTAAAGTATTAACGGGCGCCGATTCACGCTTCTTTCACTTACCTCTAAAAGCAATCAAACTCCTCTACGAAAATAACATTAGCTTCCACTTTTCATTATTCATGGGTTTTGGGACAGAAAAATGTTGGAGGTCTCTTCTTGAAAGACTTGCTACAGAGATCAGTGAGGAAGTATTGGGGCTAGTTGAGCTGGAGCCTCTTGTCCTTTACTCGAGTGTTAAGCGAAGGCTGAAGTTCTTATTGGATATTGGCGTGAAACCCAACAGAAAGTACACTTACATGCCCTGAAGGATTGTCTAGTGAAACGCCGCTACCCTACTCCCTTGTCCCTAACGTTTCATAAGCCCGTCGTTCCAGTATGTGTCTGGGTCTAGCGCTGCGCGGTTCAACACCAAGTACGTGTTCTCGTTTGCTTCAGACCTTTCGAGCGTCTTCATCCCATTTTCTACGGGCAGGAGTTGGCCATATTAAAAGGTTTCTTTGTGGTTGTTAATTTACTCGGCCGCTCCTACCATGCTATGGGCTACACGCGTTTATCGTATATACGTTGTAGCTTGCTGGAAGTCTTTTATCTTGATTGGTAACACCCGCTGGTACGGCGTCATACTATGAGGAGCTTCACGTTAATTCTTGGAACACCGCTTACAACTACAGTGCAGCCCTGGCTTTATATGGATATAAGAGCCGTAATGGTAAGTAGTTACGACTTGTTAATGAGGGGGGATACATACAAGATTAGAGGTAGGGGGCTTCGGAAACTTCTCAACCTTCCTGATGATGTTGAGTTGTGGATTGACAGTGGGGGCTATCAATTCCTTAATGGTAATGGTGGCGGAAAGAGAAGGAATGTGCTGAGACAAATTGACCCCAGTAAAATAGCTGAACTCTATAGTAGGGTGGATGCCGACTATTATGTGAGTCTTGACTATCCTCCCGGCCCGCAAGCATCCCTTGAGCAGAGGGCGTGGTATATAACTCGTTCAATAAACAGCTTCACTAAGCTCTCCCATAAATTAAGGCATCTTGTTGACGAAGGGAGGCTGATACCAGTCTTTCACCTATCAACTGATGCCTCTCTTAGACTGCAATTGGCTGTCTACGACTCCTATGCTGAGATAGCTGCGGCCGGGGGTCTTATACCCTACGTTATGCAGAAGTCGGGGCGGGGTTCCCGTGAGAAGGCTCTTCTATTCCTTGCTCTTCTCCGTAAACTATGGAAGGGCAGGTTACACGCGTTAGGATTGGCGTCAGCCACTATGATACCCCTGTTGAGGATTATTGGTGTCGAGAGCGGCGACACGCAGACATGGAGGCTAAAGGCGGCTTACGGGAAAATCATCATACCAGGGCTGGGCGAGAGACATGTGAGTGGTAGGAAGGTTTCTTTCGGTCCGGCTACACTTAAAGGCGAGGAGGAGGAGATCCTGGCGAAGTATCTTGATATGGCTTCAAGGACTATAGATGTAACCTACGAGGATCTCGTAGAGAGTTTCGAAGCTAGAGCAATTTTCAATGCATGGGTTCTTAAGTTCGTCTCAGAGAACTTTCACGGCTATAACGGGTTGAGTAAAGCGTTTAGTAAGCTTTACCAGAAGGCTCTGGTACTACGCCAGCTTAACGCGTCTAGGATAGAGGAGCTGCTGAAGCAGTTAATTGATGGTTCAAGTATAGCGTGGGAGGAATACTCGTCAATAGATGTAGACACGGTATTCTTGCAGGCCCCCCTCACCGAGCTAGGCGGCTTGAAGGAGAACATTTCAGCCTGATTCCCAGCGTATAGTTCGTTTTAGAAGCTGTTTCGCATATTTTTTCAACCAGCGTTAAATAACGCTTAGGGGAGGCAGTATCGTGACGGCGAGCCAGCTCCATGCAAGGCAGCGATTGCAAATGCGTAATAGCGCTCTTAGGAGCCCCAAACTCTGGTAAGACAACACTATTTAATAGATTAACAGGCTCAAGTAGCATGGTAGCGAACTGGCCTGGCGCTACAATAGCCATAGACTACTCTAAGATAACTATAGGCAACGAGAGGATATGCCTAGTAGACCTTCCAGGGGTCTACAGCGTTAAGGGTGCAAGCGCTGAGGAGAGGGTGACTAGAGAGTTCATTTCACGAAATAAGCCCGATGCGGTAATCGTGCTTGCCGATTCTACCAACCTTGAGAGAAGCCTCTACCTTCCCCTAGAGGTCTTAGAACTATACGATAACGTGGTTATAGCGTTAACGAAAATCGACCAGGCGAAAGAGAGGGGGATAAGTGTAGATGTGAAAGGGCTTTCCGAGACGCTTGGTGTACCCGTAGTCGAGATCAGCGCTCTCCAAGGCATAGGGCTCTCGGAGCTGAAAGAACTAATGCTGAGGTTATGTAAGGGTAGGCTCAAGCTTGAGCCGCGTATAGAGCTTCTGGTACCCCCAGTTTTCAGTGAAGCATACAATGAGATAAGGGATTTCTTAGTGAGAAGGGGCTTAAGCAGGGCTGTTGCCGAGAGACTGGCTCTACAGCTTATTCTTAACATAGAGGAGGCTAGGAGTCGTCTGAAGAAGCTGATCGACGTCAAAGACTACGAGGCTATTATTAAGAAGCTCGGAAACGTGCTAGGCATAAAAAGTAGCGCTGAGATCGAATTAGACATCATAACCGACCGGTACAATAAGATCAGTAAACTCTACTCTAAGTTCGTAAAAGTCAAGAGTCCAAGAGAGAGCGAGGTAAAGGTAAGCAAAATAGACACCCTATACCTACATCCCGTGATAGGTCCAGTAATCAGCTTCGCAACACTCCTATCACTGTTTACACTGGCCTACCTAATTGCGCTAGGTTCACCCCTAGACATTATAGCGCGGAAGCTAGGCCTTAAAGGCCTCTCGGAGCTTATATCAGCCTATAATCCAGTAAGCTTAACGGCAAGCTTCATGGACTGGTTGGCTGAGAAGATAGCTGGGCTCGCACCAGATCCAAGGCTTGCTGACTTGCTAAGTAAGGGTATATTCTCTTCAGGTTATGGGGTTGGGCTTGTCGTATCCTTCATACCGTTGATTGGAGTTTTCATGGCGCTTGTAGCCATGGTTGAGGATTCGGGCCTATTACCTCGAATAGCAGCCGGCATGGATAAGGTCTTCCGCCGTTTCGGCGTTAGCGGTAAGGCGGTTTTTCCAGCACTGATAAGCTTTGGCTGTAATGTTCCAGGTGTATTGTCTACAAGAATTATGGATACCTATAGGGAGCGCATAGCAGTGATCATGGCAGCCCCCTTTATACCATGCACGGCACGTTACACGGTAATAATGGCTTTTTCGATAGCCTACTTTCATGGTGTAATGAGAATTATTGTAGCGTTTACAGTATACATGATAGCCATCCTACTCCACTTGCTCACAATAAGGCTTGTGACTAGGATTGAGAGGGTTGAAGCCACAGAACTAATACTTGAACTTCCACGCCTAAAGACTCCCAGCCTCAGGGTTGTCTGGTGGCTTACGTGGGATAAGCTTAAACACTTCATAGTGAGAGCCGGAACCATAATAATGCTCGCAAGCATAGCCCTTTGGTTCCTGTCAAACTATGGCCCCAAAGGCTATGTTTCCTGGGAGAACGTTGAGGACAGCTATGCAGCCCTGGTTGGAAGAAAGCTTTCCGGCTACGCTAAGCTCGTGGCTGGGGTTGATGACGACGTCTCATGGAGAATTGGTTTTAGCCTCCTTAACGGTCTTGTAGCCAAAGAGGTTTTCTTAGACTCTCTTGCAGCAGTTTCTCCTGCCAAGCCTACTGAAGAAGGACATGTGGCCACGCTTAAGGCGTACAAGCTTGAGCCCTACCAGTCTATCCCACTGCTAATACTGGTAACCCTCTACATGCCGTGTATTGCTACCTTAGCTAGCATATATGCGGAGACCCGCAGCCTAAAGATAACATCAGCCTCCCTAGTGTACTCTATCGCTGTAGCCACGCTCCTGTCCATTACTGCTAGACTGGTGCTCGAGTTTTTATTCTAGCGGCCATGGGGAAAGCCATGCTCCCTAACCTATGCAACCACTATGATGTTGCCTCCCTTTCTCTTCGCATTTCGCAGCAATCTAAGGGCATAACGCCTTGTTGGCGTTGCCTTATAGGCTGCTCGCCTATTCCTTGTGCGTTGTATCAGTCCTACATAGCCTTTTACAGCCACAATAGTTACACCCACTCCAAGCCCATTGATCCTTCTCTTTATCTCCCTGAGATCCTCTAGAAGCTCGTCCGGCTCAGTGAAAGGCACTTCAATTACAGCCTCCTCGGTACCCCTCTCCTCGTCAAGCCCGTAAACCACGTAGGCGCTCCATTTTGAAGTAAACGCTTTGACAAGCTCTGTTAGCAGAGCTGTAGCAGGGTTAGGCTCGTATTCACTCCACCCTCTCTCAGCCACCACTTGCTCAAACTTGTCCAGGTCTATAACCACGACTGTTCCCTCAACAAGTCCCTTACCCGTTTGCCCCAATACTTGTCCCCGGAACCTCTCTAGTATGAGAGTGCTACCTCAATACCTTCCTCTCGGTGAAAGCTAACGCGTATTGTAACGAATATTGAGTTAGTGCATGTCTTGCCGTGATCAATTAGAGCTTTTACCACCATACCTCCTCAGACTGATAATGCGGTGGAGAAGGCTTTGAATCCGGGAAAGGCTAGGGGAGCAGCTTCTTCAAGGTCCTTCCTCAGCGACCAAGAGAATGTGTTAAGGAGGGTGGTATCCCTTTTAGGGCTTGACGATAACGTTTACGAGGTTCTTAGGTTACCAGAGCGGGTCATACAGGTAAAGATTATCGTTAGATCGCCCGGCCAAGGCTCCAGGGTTTTTGTGGGCTGGCGGAGCCAGCATAATAGTGCGCTAGGCCCTTACAAGGGCGGTGTTAGGTTTCATCCCTCAGTGAGCGTTGACGATGTAGTGGCCTTAAGCATGATGATGACCTGGAAGAATGCGCTTGCAGGCTTACCCTTCGGTGGGGGTAAGGGCGGTGTTAGAGTCGATCCTCGCAAGCTTAGTGTAAGAGAGTTGGAGGAGTTGACGCGCGGGTATGTTAGAGGGATATATAAGTATGTGGGTCCGGACGAGGATGTGCCAGCGCCGGATGTGTATACGAACCAGCAGGTAATGGCGTGGATTCTGGACGAGTATTATAGGCTGACGGGCCGGAATGCTGCAAGTGTTGTTACGGGAAAACCCAAAGTCTTGGGTGGATTATCTACAAGAACATATGCCACTGGCTTCGGAGTTGCAGTGGTCGCGAGAGAGGCAGCAAAGAGGCTATGGGGTACTATTGAGGGAAAAACAGTTGCAGTACAGGGTTATGGGAATGTAGGCTATTACGCGGCAAAGTTTCTCCATGAGATGGGAGCCAAGATAGTAGCTGTAAGTGATAGTAAAGGCGGAGTCTTTGACTCTAAGGGTTTAGACCCCGAAGCCGTCAAGAGGACTAAGAGCTCAACAGGCTCAGTAATCTACTATAGGCATGTGGAGAAGAGGATAAGCAATGAAGAACTACTCAGCCTTGACGTAGATGTGCTCGTGCCAGCTGCAATAGAGCATGTGATAACCGAGGAGAATATGAGTGATGTGAGAGCGAAGCTTATAGTAGAGGGTGCAAATGGTCCTTTGACAGAGCATGCATCGTATTTTCTCTCATTGCGGCGACATGTAGTAATAATACCGGATATATTAGCTAATGCTGGAGGCGTCATAGTAAGTCATATCGAGTGGATGAATAACCGCATCGGCAACTATATAACGGAGGAAGAAGCGCTAAGGATCCTTGAAAACAAAATGTCAAGTAATCTCGCGGCCGTGTGGAAGTTCTGGGAGAGTGAGCTTGACCCCGGCAAGCATACTATGAGAGACGCTGCGTACGCCCTGGCAGTTAAACGGGTGGTTGAGGCTATGCAGTTACGTGGGTACATGTGAGAACAACAATAATGTTATCATGAAACAGTTTTTGGGGAGGTTTAAAGCCGCCGTTAAAAGCCCGGTTTTCGCGTGCTCGCAACCTGAGGGTTTACGAGATTTGGAGGTATTTTCCCTTGTTTGAACGATACTAGGTTGCTGAGAACAGCGCAAGTCATTGCTTCTCTAGCCTCTCTAGTAGCGCTTCCTATGTGGGGCGCTAATACGACATTCTTCATCCTTGTTAATGGGTTGTCCGGGGGTAGGGGCTCCCAGGGGAAAACGTCGAGGGCTGCACCCTTTATCCAGCCCTCTTCTAGGGCACGGAGCAGGGCATCCATGTCTATAACAGCGCCTCGTGCGGTGTTAACTAGTATGGCCGAAGGCTTCATCATTTTCAGCTCCCTCTCACCAATTAACCCAACAGTATCCTTAGTCAATGGTACATGAATGCTCACTATATCGGACTCTTTTAGCAGCGTGTCGAGGTCAACATATGTAGCGCCTATACTCTTCTCAACATTCTCGGGTGCACGATGCCTGCTATAATATAGCACTTTCATTCCAAAGCCATGTGCACCGATACGTGCTACAGCCCTGCCTATCCGCCCAAAACCGATAATGCCCAGTGTCTTACCCCGTAGCTCGAATCCCAACAATAGCTCGGGGTGCCAGCCTGTTCCAGCCCTATACCATTCACCGCTCCTTACATAGCTATCAGCTTCGACTATTCTGCGTACAAGAGACAGTATGAGTGCCCAGGTGAGCTCGGCTGTAGCCTCTGTTAGCACGTTGGGCGTATTTGTCACATATATTCCGTACTTGCTTGCACACTCCACATCAATATTATCGTAGCCCACGGCGTATTGGGCAACGATCTTAAGACTCTTCTGAGACCCATAGCGAAGAAGTTCACAGTCAATTCTGTCAGTCAGCAAGCTGACTATTGCATCTACTTGGCCAGCCTTCTCGTAGAGGATCTCATAGGGTGGATGCCTCCACTCGCCCCAAACCTCTGCATCAAACTCCTCAAGGAGCTTGGCAAAACAAGGCCCGGGCAGCCTTCTCGTTACAAAGAGTCTAGGCCTCTTCATCGAACCCACCATAGCTTCTCCCGAAATCCCCTAGCGTAGAGACGGGGTCTCGAACTATAATAGCTTGACATGCCCGCCATGATCGGGTACGAGCACCTTTAAGCCGCTGCACCACTCCTCAAGCCAGCCTCTCACTTCTATATCTACTCCCGCCGGAATCTCGGTGTAACGGATCCGGTAGGTTAACATGTTGACACGCCGGCCTCCATTACATATAACGTACAGTGATGGGATAGTGTAATTGATCGAGGTGCATACTCGCCCCCTCCACACGGTTTCTCCTATTCTGCGAAGCCTCACACATCTAGCTGGGGCTAGGCAAGCAACTAGTTTAACATTGTATTCAAATGAGTCGACAATGCCTAGTAGAACCCGTTTCTCGCTAAGCCTTAAGTTAAGCTCTTTATCGCTAGAAGACCATTGATGCCCTTCGCCATGGTATGGCTTCAGATAACCTTCTTCGCGAAGCTCTGCTAGGAGTCTGTAAACGTCTTGCAGCTCGCTCGGCTGAGAATACGCTACGATGTCTATATCCTCTGCCTCAGTGGGGTTGTAGGCGAGGCTACCAGTGACACCAACTAGGACTCGGGGGTTAGCATTCTCGATCTGCTCGATGAGACTCAACGCTGTCTGGCAGATTCTCCTCTTGCATGTTTTTAAAAGCCTCCTAGCAGCATCCCAGGGCGTTGTGAAACCAGCCTCCTTTATATGCACCAGAGTTGTCCTGAGGCCTAGGCAGGGATCCTCGCGGATTAGCTCTGGCTCAGCAAACTTCACAGCACTAGTAATACCTGGCTCATCATACAGCTTTATTCCGGCAATCACACGCGGGACGTAGTAAAGGTAAGGCAAGGGGTGAAGACATCCTTTTACAAAGCCGATCGTGGACCTAGTCCTTACCATCCAGCCTTCAACGGGCCCTACTCTAATACCTTCCTCTTCAACGGGCGCGTGCACAATCTGGTGCCTCCCTTCTGGCGCAGACGGTTATCGCCTCCATTACTTTTGCCGCCGAGTTCAGTAGCGGCTTCAGTAGGTATATTACTTGCTGAAGCTGTTCTCTAAGAGTCCTCGTATCAGCAAGGTTTACTTCTCTGCAGTAATCTCCCTTACACATATTTATGGAAGCTCCTTCGGCAACTATCTTGGATCCCTTGCTGTAGAATAAGACTTTGTTGGGTTCGAACCTCATGACCGTAGCTTGCTTAAGCCTGGCAATGATTAGGCTACTATCATTGCTAGTTATTCTCCATGTACCGCAGATTCCTATGTTCTCTCCCTCTACCCTACTAACTTCCACTATACACTTTAACCTTCTTAAACCCAAACCTATCTCCTCGAAAACGTTAGCGATGCTGTGGAGCGTATTGTTGATCTTGACTTCCACAAGGGACCTCGCGGGTTTTATACTAGATCTAATCCTGCTCGTTACACTATCTATTCCTTTGACAGCCAAGGCTAGCTGCTCCGCGACGCTCATTCTCTCCTCCCTAGAAGCACCCCTAAGCCTGCTAAGGGAGCTTTTTAACGCTGACTCGAACCCCGAGCCTAAGCTACTTGGTTTAAGCCAGGGTTGGGAGCTAGAGGTAGAAACTATCACGTAAGGTTCTCACCATGATAAAAGCCCCTGTAGAGCTCGTAGGGCGTAGGCTTTATCCTAATTAGCACCAGCTGGGCCACTCTGGCACCTTTCTCTATAACAAGACCGTGGGGATTATGCACGGTCAAGAGAGCCTCCCCTCTCCCATGATACCCGGGATCCCATAGGGCACAGCTCAATAGGGCTCCCATCCTCAAAAGACTACTCCGCGGGAGGCATAGTCCAAGAAAACTTTGCGGGATGAATACCCGTTCCGAGAACCTTATCTTATAGGCGCCTGGCTTGAGAACCCATCTTCCCTCTTCTTCGCGGAGTTCACGGGTTCCCGGCAGTTTGCGTCCTCCTCTACTCAAGACCCCGGCCTCAAGGAACTCGTATACCTTGTCGAGACTCAAATCTATGCCTGCAGGCTGTATAGCTTCAAGGCTCGGCGATCCACCTGCTGCTATGTAGCTGGCTATCCATCCAGGCACAGCTGCCATGCACTCTCACCAGAACCTTAGAATACGGAAACAGAATAGCCAAGAATAGGATAACGTGGCATTAACAGGCCACGCAAGCCTCTGCTTCCCACGGTTATAACAGTTGTAGCGGATGCCGTTGTACGTAAGATTTTCGGCGGGCAGCCGGGGGAGGAGGCTGGTCCCTTGCCAGGACAGAATAGGCAAGGCCTCGCGGAGAAACTGTTAGTCTACGGGGTGTGCGTCGAGGAGTGGCTCTCGGCAGCGTTAAGCATTAGGGATCTTGGTGGCAGGGCGGCTAGGCTTCATGGCCACGACTATAAGGTGGTATTGTGTGTTGAGGGTGAGCTAAAATCTGGTGTAGTTGTTGATCATGAAATCCTTCATGGTATCTTGAAGGAGTGTGTGGATCCCTTTGACTATAGTTTTCTGAACGAGACACTGGGTAGCGATAATGCTTCTGCAGAGGAGGTGGCAAGAGCGCTTCTGGATTGTGTAGTGCAACATTTACCGCAAGGTTTAATACCAGTGTTAATGGCTGTATGTACACCCCGCGGCAGATGCTCTTACATAAGACTTAAGGGCTTAGAGTGAGACGTGATGGTGACGTGCATCATCAAAGGCGTGTTATCGAGAGGCTAGGTACCGGAGTTCCCGGATTTGATCAGCTAATAGGTGGCGGGATCCCCAGGGGCTTCTTTGTGGCCGTTGTCGGTGAGCCGGGGGTAGGCAAGACTGTTTTTTCCATTCACTTTATAGCAGAGGGGATACGTGTAGGTGATAAGAATATCTATGTTACTACCGAGGAGTCCAGGGACAGCTTGATCAAGCAGTCTAGCATGTTTGGGTTTGATTTCGAGAGAGCGATTAACGATAGGAAGCTAGTTATAATAGATGCGCTAATGGGTCACCGTGACGATCCATGGAGCCTTCATGAGCTTGATGTGGATGAGCTCATTAATAAGATCATAGAGGCCAAGCGATACCTGGGCTATGGGAGGGCAAGGCTTGTAATAGACTCTATGTCTGCTTTTTGGCTGGATAAGCCGGCTATGGCTAGGAAGTATAGCTATAATATAAAACGTGTACTGTATAGATGGGATTTCACAGCACTACTCACAAGCCAATACGCGGTAACTACCAGTCTAGGCTTCGGGTTCGGCATAGAGCACGTAGCCGATGGCGTGATCCGCTTCCGCAAGTCAATTGTAAAAGGGAGGATGCATAGATACGTGATAGTAGAGAAGATGAGGCAGACGGAGCATAGCTTAACGATGCACGAGATTGAGATAGTCAATGGTAAAGGGATGAGAGTCGTTGGCAGCACTGAATACCGGAAAGAGGACTTCTCCTTACCCCAGCATGTAACGGCACGCATGATCGTCTCTGAGCTCAAAAAGCTTATTGAAACCCCAGATAACCCCATCTAGCATTAGAAATCAGGCTCATAGCCAGGCATGGGAGACCAATGCGGGCAACTAGGGCTGTACGCCATGTCTCGGCGTGTCTATGTAAAATGGGGGAGTGGAGAGGCTTTAGTATTGGAGGCGCGTGGCGAAGCCCTTGAGCTCATAACAAGGGAAGGCAGCATAGTATTTGAGCCACGTACAGTAAAGGTTACTATACCCTTTACTAAGAGGTTCGAGAGAGAGATGAGGAATCAGAGAAACGTCTATGTTATGTGGAGGCAGGAGCTCAAACCGTTCAAGGCGCCTCGAATAGATGTTGTTGGAAGGGGTATAATCGATTCGAGCTATGAGGTGATAGCTACTGATTTAGGCTTCGAAAAATACTTAACCATAATCCCTCCTTCGGCATCACTTTACAACTACAGTGTGGTCACGAGCCACGAGCTGCTGGTTCAGCTACCTATAAAGCGTAAGGTATATTACGAGGAGGAGGGCTCGGCTGAGGTGACGGTGTACATAGTCTAAGCTTTGCCTGGCCGAGGACTTTAAAGGGTAGGGTTGCTGCCTCCTTCCCTCTATTTCTAAGCCTGACAGGATGGAAAGGTGTAAGGTATTACTGAGTGATACTCATAGGGCAATTGTCTTGCCATCAGGGCAATCTGCAGTTTAAGAGCCGGTTCCTTTATTCTATTCTTCCTCTCTAAACGAGTAATACGGTGGCTTAAGACATAGTTAGCCAAACTCTCCGGGGTGCTCTAAGAGAGCGCTTGGTGGTGTGTGAATTGGCTACCAGCAGTGATGCCAAGCAATTAGAATTGATTAGGATGAGTCTCGTTAAGCCTGAGGCCGAGGATGAGGCTAAGCTGCTGTTATTGCGGGATGTATATAGGATGGTTTTGGGTTCGTATCGTGAGAGAGCTGTTAACAACGGTGTCTTAGCGCCTCTGCCTCAGTGTGTGGAGGGGTTTCTGAAGGGTACGGAGAGGCTGCCTTGTAGAGACGACTACGAGTTCACCTATAACGCTTTGAGAGTTTTGCTGGCTAGGTATATGGTGCGTGATGAGCACGGATTGGTTATGGAGACTCCTAGCATGGTCATGCGACGGGTCGCCCTAGGTTTTTCGGGGAGGGTCAACCCGGAGGTATTGTATTCCCTGCTTATATCCAGAAGATTCATGTTTAATTCGCCCACACTCTTCAACATGTACGTGGACGGTGCACGCGGCACTCTTTCGGCGTGCTACGTAACACCTGTACATGACGACATGAAGGCTATAATGGATGCTGCAGTTGTGCAAGCATTGACCTTCAAGTGGGGTGGAGGGCAAGGGTTTAGTTTCAGTGAGCTAAGGCCACGATGGGATGTTGTTAGGGGCACCAGTGGTCACGCCTCCGGCCCAATGAGTTTCATGCAGATATTTGATATTGTGACCGAGATGACCGAGATGGTGAAGCAGGGCGGTAAGAGACGTGGCGCTAATATGGGTATAATGCATGTCTGGCATCCAGATATTATCAACCCGGGCTTCAACCCCTGGCACGCGCTCCGCAATACTCTCCCGCCCCAGGTTCAAGCACTCCTGGAAACCACTAAGACCCTCATAGATGTACTGGAGAAGGAGGGCTACGAGGTTGACCCGGCCTACAAGGAGATGGTTGAGAGGCTGGCTGAGGCTGGCTGGGATACTGTAGAGGATGCTGGGTTCATACAGGCTAAGGAGCCCCCCCTCCAAGACACTAACCTGACCAACTTCAACATAAGCGTGGCAGTGAATGACGCGTTCATGGATGCTGTACTGCGCGGAGAAGACTGGTGGATGGTGAATCCACGCTACAGCGCCGACCCCGATACTGGCGTGTACAGGATCCACTATGCCGCCAGTAGGGCGACGGGTCTCGGGAGACTGGGAGGGCTGGTAACGGATCACCCCTGGCTCCTAGACAACCCGTACCTCAACGTGTTCGAGGACGTGGTGGAGGAGGCTAAGGGGAGAGCGCTGGAGGCGTTGAGAGAGCAGTCGAGGGAGCAGGGCTGGAACATTACGCCCGACACCAAAAACCCCCACGTGTGGCATTACCCGGCGCGCGCAATATGGGACAAGATTGTTGAGAACGCGTGGGCGGCAGGCGACCCCGGCCTAATATTCCTGGATAATCACAACAAGTGGAGTCCAACACCATGGCTTGGCGCTATAACGGCTACAAATCCCTGCGTCTCCGGGGACACCAGGGTGCTCACCCCAGAGGGCTGGAGGACGGCTCGCGAGATTTGGGAGGAAGCAGTGAAGAGGGGCTCCAAGGCTGTGGCGGTGCTGGTGGACGAGGATGCGCTGGGTGAAGGTGGTGAGGCCGTAGCGTATGAGACTACTTTAATCACATCAGTTGGCGAGGAGCTAGTCTATAAGACAGCCCACGGCAGGGAGTTGAAACTCGCGGCTCCCGCAACGGTGATTGCATGGGTATGGCATGTTGGTAAGAAGCCAGGGCTACGCGTTATAACCAAGGAGGGCTACGAGGTCGTCGTTACAAGGGAGCACCGGTTCCTCACCCCAGAGGGCTGGAAGACGGCTGAGGCACTGAAACCTGGCGACAAGATAGCAGTAGCTAGGCTCCACCCGGCAATCGCTATCAAGACGCTGGGCGGCGTCGAGCTTGACGAGGACCTTGCATTCGCCCTCGGCTGGCTCGTCGGAGACGGTACCATGAACGAGTACTATGTGGCCTGGTACTTCGGCCCTGGCGATGAAGCGGCATTGGAGCGTGTAAAGAGGGCCGTGACCAGGCTCGGTGGTAATCCAGAGGCTCACTTACGTTTCCGCGGTAATGAGTGGATGCTCCAGTTCAATGTTGGCACTAAGGTTTATGGACGAGTCATGGAGCTCGTGGGCGGCACTATGCCCAGGTCGCCAGAGCGGAGACTCCCCGAGATAGCGTGGCACCTGGCCCCGAGGAGCCTCGCCGCCTTCCTCCGCGGCCTCTTCACGGCAGACGGCACAGTTGACGTCGACAGGGCGGTACGCCTCACCAGCAGTAGCTTAGAGCTTCTCAAGGATGTCCAAGTACTCTTGACAGCGCTAGGAATCTTCAGCAAGATATATGAGAGACCCTACAAGCGGACATTTAAATACACAACCGTAGACGGAGAGGAGAGAGCATACGAGACAAAGGGCTACTACGAGCTAATCATAAGTGGCTACAGCCGCCGCATCTTCGCCGAGCTTGTCGGCTTTGAGTCAGCCGAGAAAACTGGGAAGCTCAGCCTAGCCAAGACCAAGATTGATCCTGTCTGGGCTACAGTAGAGAAGATTGAGGATGCTGGCTTAGTGGACTTCTACGACTTCACTGTCCCTGGTGTTCACCGTTACATCGCGGCTGGCTTGGTGCACCATAACTGTGGTGAGCAACCATTATATCCTTTCGAGAGCTGTAATCTTGGTAGTATGAGTATTGAGAAGTATGTTGCTGCTGGCAGGTTTGATGTGGAGGGGTTTATGAGGGATGTCATGGTTGCCGTGGACGCCATGGATGCCGTCATTGACCTTAACCGTCACCCGGATCCCCGCCAGGAGGTGGCGAACAAGTTTACGAGGAAGATCGGGCTCGGTATTATGGGTCTAGCTGATGCGCTGGCGAGGCTCGGCTATCCATACGACAGTGAGGAAGCTGTCGCGTTCACTCTGATAGTCATGGCTGCCCTGGAGGCGTTTAGTTGGAGGCGGAGCTGGGAGCTCGGTGCGGTACGCGGCCACGCTCCAGCCTTCGAGTGTAGGCGGTACGACTGGAATAGAATGGAGTGCGTCGAGAAGGGCAGGCCAGAGGAGCTACTCGCCCTGCACACGCCCGCCCTAGTAAAGGCTGGCGAGGTGTCCTGGTTCGAGAATGGATGGTTGAGGGTACGCTACCACAAAGTGAACATACCAGAGGAGGTGCTGTCAAGGCTTAGGGGAGAGTCGCGCGGCAGGGTTGGACGCGACGGCTCCCTGAAGCTCGTCCGGGAAGACGTGCTGGAGCGGGTTGCACGCGAGGTGTTCGGCATCTCCAAGAGACTGGTCTCGGAAGCCCTAGCCATGGACGCTGAGAACACCGTGAAGAACCCCAAACACCTCCTCGCGCTCGCCCTCTGGAGGCCCCAGGAGGCTTGGAGGAAACTCGCCGAGTACGGCAGGAGGATCGGGGCGAAAGCGCCCAGGAACACGGTAACCACAACGGTCGCTCCAACAGGAACGATAAGCATAATAGCTGGAACAAGCAGCGGCATAGAACCATACTTCGCACTAGTCTACAAGCGCTCCGTCACCGTGGGAGAATTCCTAGAGGTGGTGAGAGAGTTCCGGGACAGGCTGCTGGAGGCGGCACGGAGGACTGGCGCACCAGTGGAGGCGGTGAAAATGGTTTACGAGGTGATCAGCAGGCATAAAGGCAGCCTCCGCTGGGCGCTGGAAGAGGTCAGGGACAGGCTCATAGAAATGGGCATAGTTAATGGTTTCCTGGCAGAGGTGGAAAAACTGGCCAAAACATTCACCACAAGCATGGACTTCGACCCTTGGTATCACCTAGCCCACCAGATCGCCGCTCAACTCTACGTTGACCAGGCCATAAGCAAGACAATAAACCTTCCAAGAGACGCCGACAAGGACAAGGTCTACACGGTATACTTCACGGCATGGCTGGGAGGACTTAAGGGAGTCACAGTGTACCGTGACGAGAGCAAGACCAGGCAAGTAATCTACTATGGAGGCCAGCAGAGGAGGCTCTCGAAGATACCGATAAAGAGAAGGCCTAGAAAGCCGATGAGAATGATCCACTTAAAGAAGAGGATGAAGAAACAGGAGGCGGAAGTGGACACTAGGCTGAAGGAGCTCTTCCAGCTCAGGGAGGAGACTACGGCTGCCGGCGAGGTAGTGGTACAGCTAACGGAAAACAGTACGTGCAAGACATGCGAGATCTAAGCTGTCCCACTAGGCCGGGAGAGCAGGGAGGGCTGATGCTGTGGCTCTCCTCTACCTACAAGTATATGGGTGGCCCCACGCCCCCACCCTAGCGGTTAAGGTGAGCCAGGGCAAAACGTTCACAAAGCCTCTATTACATTATACGACGGCATACCCGTTCTGGGATGCTGTCGCATGGGCGCTCATGGCTGTTGACACGCCTTGCGCTGAGAGACAGGGCTATGAGAGCGTGCTTG
>QNYQ01000026.1 GCA_003978665.1 Hyperthermus sp. | reverse complement strand
GAGAACAGTCTGGCAGCCTCGGCCAGCCCCCCTCTCCCCCTCCCGGTAGGAGTATAAGCGAGAACAATGCCTCCGGGCCTAGGCAGCCTGTTCCCTTGCGCGCTGAGCCAGCTCTTGAGCAGCGCCTCTTCAAGGCTCCTTCCAAGCGCTGCTACCTCCCCAGTGCTCCTCATTTCGGGGCCGAGGCCGGGGTAGGCTCCACGCAGCCTATGCCAGCTGAACTGCGGGGTCTTCACCCCCCAGTATCCTCTCGGCTTGAGTAATACGAACGCGTCTTCACCGCTCTCATTCACCGTCGGCAGCGTCTTTATGCTGCCCTTTAGGCTTGCCTCCGCCGCCGCACGCATGAGATTGTATCCTGTGACCTTGCTTGTGAACGGCATTGAGCGGCTTGCCCTAAGGTTTAGCTCTACTACGAGCACGTCGCCGTTAGCGTACAAGAACTGTATGTTGAATGGCCCCTTGATTCTCAGCTCCTCGTTTAGACGTGAAGCTATACGCATCATATCCTTCACAGCCGTCTCGGGGAGGGTGAACCATGGAAGTACCATTGTTGAGTCGCCGCTATGGACTCCTCCAGGCTCCACGTGCTCTATCACAGCCCCAACAGCTATTCTTCCATCACCCACAGCGTCTATTTCCGCTTCTACAGAGTCCTGGTAGAACTTTGAGACTACGACAGGGTATTTCGGCGAGATCCTTGCGGCCTTGCTTATGAAGTCTTTGAGCTCCTCCAGGCTCCAGGCTATAGACATTGCTGAGCCGCTGAGCACATAGCTTGGCCTCACGAGGACCGGGTAGCCTACCTCCTCGGCGAAGCTTAATGCCTCGTCAATGTTTACGGCTGCTATCCATGGAGGCTGCTTGATGCCCAGCTTGTCGAGGAGGTCGGAGAACTTAGCCCTATTCTCGGCTGTGTCTACGCTGCTGCCCGGGGTTCCAAGCAGCCTCACCCCCTTCTCCTCAAGCGGCCTGGCTAGATTGTTTGCTATCTGCCCTCCCAGGAAGGCTACTACGCCTATAGGTTTTTCGTAGCCGTAAATGTCCAGGATCCTCTCGAGCACGAGCTCCTCAAAGTAGAGCTTCTCGTTAACGTCCCAGTCCGTGGAGACGGTCTCCGGGTTATAGTTTACAACCACTACCTCGTAGCCTAGCTGCCGTGCCTCCTCCGAGAAGCTTACAACACCCCAGTCGAACTCTACCGAGACCCCTATCCTAAAGACTCCTGCACCGAGCACCACGATCTTCGGCCTACCCTTCTCTATGGGCTTGTCATCAGCGAACGCGTTATAGGTCATGTAGAGGTAGTTTGTTGCTGCCGGCCACTCGGCGGCAAGTGTATCGATCTGTCTCACACGGGGCCTGTCAACACCTATGCTGGCACGCGCCTTGACCACTGTGCTGGGGCTTGTAGAGGAGAGTAGCGCTATTTGCTCGTCGCTGAAGCCCATTCTCTTCGCTTCAGCTATGAGGGCTAGGTGCTCTAGGTCTCCGGGCCTGGTTCTCCTAAGCTTCTCGGCGAGCTCTACAGCATCACGGATCTGCTCGAGGAAGTAGGGGTCTATGCCTGTTGCCTCGTAGATCTCCTCGGTGGTCAACCCCATCTTGAAGGCTTTAGCAACCCATATCGGCCAGTAGGGCTCACGTGTCCTCAGCTTCCTCAGTATGCTAGTGCTTGACTCGGGCTCCTCGTAGCGTGGCCCCCCTACTACGCCGGGCTCACCTATGTCGAGCATTCTCATAGCCTTCTGTAGTGCTTCTATGAAGTTCCTCCCTATCGCCATTACCTCGCCTATACTCTTCATTTCACTTCCTATGCTCTTGTCTACCCCATGGAATTTTTCAAGATCCCATCGCGGCACCTTGACTACAACATAGTCCAGGCTTGGCTCGAAGCAGGCGCAGGTCCTGGCTGTAACCTTGTTTATTAGCTCGTCCAGCCTATAGCCCAGGGCCAGCTTCGCAGCAATATAGGCCAGGGGGTACCCCGTAGCCTTGCTTGCGAGAGCACTGCTTCTGCTCATGCGTGGATTGGTCTCTATGACATAGTAGTCCCAGCTGCTTCTAGGATTCAATGCCAGCTGTACGTTACCCTCACCCACAAGGCTTATGGCTTCCGCCACCCCGAGGCTGGCCTTCCTCAACAGCTGGTACTCTTGGTCTGTGAGCGTCTGGCAAGGCGCTATCACCACGCTCTCGCCCGTATGCACACCCATGGGGTCAGCGTTTTCAAGGCAGGCTACAGCGGCCATGTTGCCATACGAGTCCCTCACAACCTCGAACTCTATCTCCTTCCAATGATGCAGGTACTTTTCTACAAGAACCTCCCCAATACCGCTCTGCGCGAAAGCCCTCAACAGCCATTCTTCAAGCTCGCTCCTCCCCCAGGCCATGAAGCTGCCTCCCCCACCTAGGTTGAAGCTAACCCTCACAATGACAGGGTACCCGATGCGCTCGGCAGCCTCCAGCGCATCGTCAATCCTTCTCGCCGGGAGACTCGGGGGGACGGGTAGGCCGTGCTCTATCATTGTCTTGCGGAATAAGCCGCGGCTCAACGCTGCTTCAATACCCTCTATGGGGGTGCCCAGCACCTTCACTCCATACCTGTTTAACACGCCCTTATAGTGTAGCTCGACGCCCAGGCTTAGTGCCGTCTGCCCCCCGAACCCCAAGAGTATGGCGTCGGGTCTCTCACGCTCCACGATCTTCTCGACAAACCAGCTGGTAAGCGGGCCAAGGTACACGTGGTCGGCTAGCTTGTAGCTTGTCTGTATCGTGGCAACGTTAGGGTTTACGAGGACAGTCTCTATGCCCTCCTCCCTTAAGGCTTTGAGAGCCTGGCTGCCACTATAGTCGAACTCGGCAGCCTCAGCTATCTTGATTGCACCGCTACCCAGCACTAGAACCTTGCGTACATCAATCCTCCTAGGCATGCTGGTCTACCCCGCACGCTCCCTGATCCTCTCAACAAACATGTCGAATATCCACGAGGAATCCCACGGCCCCGGGCCCGCCTCCGGATGAAACTGTGTGGCAATAACCATCCCGTCCTTGGACCTAAACCCTTCAAGTGTGCCGTCGTCAGGCTGACGGAACCAGGGAACCAGCCCGGTCCCGGCGAGGGACTCCCAGGAGACTGCGTAGCCGTGGTTGTGGGTTGTGATCATGCATCGCTTCCCGCCGCCTATCTCAGCTACGGGCTTGTTCACCCCCCTATGCCCGTAGGGTAGCTTATAGGTTTCAGCGCCGAGGCCTAGAGCCAGCAGCTGTGCACCCAGGCATATGGCTAGCACGGGCTTACCCGATAGCGCTGCCTCAGCCGCAACCCTAGCCTGGTGCTTAAGTAGCGCTGGGTTCCCAGGGCCATTACCTATTACAATGCCGTCATAGTTCTCGATTAGGGCATCCGCCTTAGCATTGCAAGGATACCTTGTCACCTCAAGCCTCCTCTCAAGAAGCCTCCTCAGTATGCCATACTTGAGCCCGCAATCGAGCACGCTTACCCTTGCCAGGGGCCGTGCTTCTGGAGCATGCTTGATGGGGCTGCTGGGCGATACCTCCAGCGCGAAGAGCCTCTCATCATAGCTCTTAGCCGACCTAAGCTTTTTCTCGAGCTCCCGCCAGCTCGGGGCCTCCTCGCCCGAAGGGTAAACGGATATGATTCCCATTATTACCCCATGCTCCCTAATCCTCTCTACAAGAAAGCGTGTATCAACCCTGTAGATGCCGGGAACACCCTCGCCTGCAAGCCATGCGTGGAGGCTTGCGACAGAAGCATAGTGGCTTGGCCTGGGTAGCTCGGCTACAATGAACCCCTCCACGTGAACCCTGTCAGACTCGTAGTCTAGGGGGACGCCGTGGACCAGCCTGCTTCTAGAAGGGACGCCGTAGTTTCCTATCATTGGATGGGTCTCGATGAGTATCTGGCCTCGATAGCTCGGGTCAGTTAGGCTCTCCGGGTACCCCGTCATGGCGGTGGTAAACACTACCTCTCCCACCCTGGTCACGGGTGCGCCGAAACCGCAGCCCTCGACGGCTGTGCCGTCGGCGAGGAGGAGGCGGGCCCTGAGCCCTGTGGGGCACTGGAGGAGGGGCATAGTGTATACCTTAATGCCGTCTACCTGCAAGCCTTCAACACCTCGTCTGCCGCTGATAGTAGCCTCTGCTGGTAGCCTACCAGTTTAGCCGCGTAGGGCTCGATCATGGAGGAGTGCCTCTCCAGCCTCTCCAACGCGATGCTCCAGGCACGCTCTACGGCCCGTGGGGCACACCCCGTGGCCCTCGAAGCGGCAAGCTCTAGGGGGTCGTGGTAGCCCTGCTTCTCCAGGAGCTCCCTCACCCTCCCAGACCTCAACGCCTCTGCAACCATCCGGTATGCTCTGCGGAAGGGGATCTTCTCGTTCAGCGCGATCGCCTCCGCAAGCTCAGCCCCCCACGCCATGACCCGTGACGGCTCGCTGCTGGCCTCCCATTCGATCTCGGATAACAAGTCCTCTAGTATCTGGGATGAAGTGTATGCGTCCAGGATGATCATGTAGAGTATCTTGTTCGCCTCCTGGAGATCCAGGCTATAGCCGTTTGGCAGCCCACCGGCTATGGCTAGTAGCGAGGCCAGAGAGCCTGCAGCCCTAGCCGCCCTTGCACGGAGTACTTCGAGAGTGACGGGGTTACGTTTATGCGGCATCACACTGCTCGTCGATATATGCTTCTCGGGGAGCTTTAACAGGGCTATGTACGGGCTCGAGTACATTATGATGTCCGAGGCTATCCTGGAAGCCTCCTCAAGAAAGAGGGCTGAGGCGGCTGCGAGACTGAACAAGTCCATCCTGCTGCCGGCCGAGTAGATGCTTGAAGCTATTGTAGAGTCGAAGCCCAGCAGCCACGCCAGCCTCTCCGGCCTAATAGGGGCAAGCGTGCCTGCTCCAGCACTCGCGCCCAGGGGTGAGCGGTCCACGAGCTTTAACGCAGCCAGTAGAAGCTCTGTGGACGATGCCAAAGCCTCCTCCCACGCCATTGCTATGCAGGAGGCGAAGCCTATCTGGCTTGGCAGGCCATGCGTGTGAAGAACCACCGGGATCCTACTCCACAGCCTAGCCTTCTCCAGCAGGTGCCTCCTAGCCGCGATAATGTTGGCAGCAGTGCTGGCAGCCTTACCCCTAGCCCACAGCCTTAGAGCGGCTGACACGTGATCGTTCCTGCTCCTTCCGAGGAAAAGGTATCCTGCAGCATCACCCACTCTATCGTACAATACGTCTTCAAAAGCCTCCCAGACATCCTCGTAGCCCTCCCTAAGCAGGCTGCCAGGCTCCGCAAGCATCTCTCTCAAAGCAGCAATGATCTTGCATGCAGCATCCCCCGGAATAATAGCCTCCTCCGCCAGGTGAACGGCATGCGCCAGGAGCACGTGCAGTGCCTCACGCGCTATGTTCTCGTCATGCTCTATGCTGGCAGTGTAGCTATAGACTAGTTCCCCGCCGCCTAGACCCACGAGGTCACGGTACTTTGGCATTAATGCTTCAGCCCCGCATCAACAGCTCCATCACCTAAACCTTTCTAAGGCCCCTGGCTTTGAGGGCGGCTATACTGTGCATAGCCCAGATCGTTATAAAGCCCCTAGCCTCCTCGTCGCTGGGGTACCAGCCGCGATCATAGTCTATCAGGGCTGCGTCATAGCTGCTGTAGTCGCTGCTCCTCCCGACAATGCTCAGGCTACCCTTATACACCTTAACCCTAACGGTGCCAGTAACCCACTGGTTCATGTAGTTTATTGCCTCCTCTAAGACAAGCCTCAACGGCTCAACCCAGAGACCCTGATAGACGAGGTCCGTCCAGTACTGGTCGAGAAGCCTCTTAAACCTGAGCTCGCGCGGCGTGTAAACCGTTTTCTCGAGGTCACGGTGAGCCTCTATCAGCAGCAGGGCAGCCGGCGCCTCGTAGACCTCCCTACTCTTCAGCCCAACAACCCTGTTCTCAATGTGATCCACCCTGCCGTATCCATGGGAGCCTGCGAGCTTGTTCAATACAGCTATGAGCTTTTCAAGGCTCATCCTCTCCCCGTTAATGCTCACAGGCACGCCCTTCTCGAAGCCCACCTCAAGGTATAGGGGCTCGTCGGGGGCCTTCTCCGGGGCCACAGTCCAGGCGAAAGCATCCTCCGGGGGCTCGGCCATAGGATCATCTAGAATCCCGCCTTCAATGCTACGGCTCCAAAGATTCTCGTCGACACTATACTTTCCATGTATTCCAGCACTCACACCGTGCCTAGCCAGGATCTCTATAGCCTTCCTCCTCGTGAGCCTAGCCTCCCTCACGGGAGCAATGATCCTGACATCGTCTCTGAGATAGAAGCGAAGCACAGTATCAAAGCGAACCTGGTCATTACCCTTAGCCGTGCATCCATGGGCAACAGCGTCAGCACCCTCCTTCACCGCCACCTCGGCAACCTTCTCCGCTATAAGAGGGCGCGCGAGAGCCGTCCCCAGCGGGTACTTGTCCTCGTAGAGGGCGTTGGCTTTAATGGCGGCTGAAACCATCCTGTAGGCGAACTCCCTCCTAGCATCGATAGTATAGTGTTTAACGGCTCCAAGACGGTAAGCCTTCTCCTCAACCCCCTCCAGCTCACCCTCCTGGCCCACACCAACAGTTACCGTGATAACCTCGTGGCCCTGCTCACTAAGCATAGCCAGTATCGCCGAAGTGTCAAGGCCACCCGAATAAGCCAGCACAACCCTCAACTACAACACCCACACGCATAACCCCCGATACCGCTTGTTAAAACAAGCGCACCAGAGGCTACGGCTCCGAGAGAAACTAGATTTAACCCGGTACTCAAAGCACCACCTGCAATAGGAGGAGGCCCTTGCCCCCTCAAAGCCTCTCGGGGATCGTGCGCAGAATAGTCGACGCTGACCCGTGCATACGCGAGTGCTTAGCCAGAGGTGTAGTCAACTACTCCGAGCTAGCACGCAGAATAAAGCCCCTTGTAGAAGCCGAAAGCGGTAGAGGAGCCAGCCTGGAAGCACTGAAAGCCGCCCTCCTAAGATACTCCCACCGGCTCAAGAGCGGGGAGCAGGAGACGCCGCAACACCGCCTACTTGAGGTACTAGCTCGCAGCGCCCTAGAGCTCCGAACAGGAGTAGTCGTGGCCACTGTAAGGCTACACGTCCTCCCAAAACTCGCCCAGGTAGTCGCCGAGCTGATAGGCAAGAGTAGGCTCCTATTCCTAATGCAGAGCATCACAAGCGTCACAGTCACCGTGAGCAGCGAGTACTTCGACGAAATAGTTAGGAGGCTGGGCGAGGAAAGCTTCATAGAAATCTACAGGGACCACGCCGTCCTCGTAATAGTAAGCCCCAGAGAGGTAATCGAGGTACCCGGATTCATAGCTCATGTAACGGGAATACTCGCCAGGAACGGGATAAACATCAGCCAGATAGAATCAGTCCACACCGACACCATACTCGTAATGAAACTCGAGGACGCGCTCAAAGCATTCCAGCTGCTCAGAGAAGCCATAGAAGTCGCGAAGAAAACCATCGAGGAACACGGCTAGCGTTAGGCTGCCAGTAGCCTGGCGGCTTCTATGATTGTTCTTACACCCCAGCCTGTAGCTCCCTGCTGGTAGTATGGTTTCCAGGGCCCCTTCTCCTGCACCCAGGCGACTCCAGCTATGTCTAGGTGGACCCATGGTGTTTCTCCGACGAATTTCTCGAGGAATTTTGCGGCTGTGATGGGGCCTGCTGCCCTGCCGCCTATATTGTTTATGTCTGCTACCTTGCTTTCGAGCTGTTTGCCGTAGACCTTCCACATGGGCAGTTTCCATACGGGTTCTCCTGCGCGCCATGCCGCTTTCTCTACTAGTCTGGCGAGCTCCTCGTTGTTGCTCATTAGTGCAGCCGCGTGGTTTCCTAGCGCTATTACTGCTGCGCCGGTGAGTGTTGCTAGGTCTAGGAGGGCTTTAGGCTTGTATTTTTCTGCGGCATATGCCAGCGCGTCAGCTAGTGTTAGTCTTCCCTCAGCGTCCGTGTTGCCTACTTCGACGCGTAGGCCGTTATACATTTCTATGACGTCTAGTGGCTTGTAGCTGCTGCCGCTCGGCATGTTCTCGACTGCTGGCAGGAGCACGGTGAGCTTGACTGGCAGCTTCAATAATGCAGCAGCGACGGCTGCGCCTAGGGCTGCTGCCCCCCCACTCTTATCATACTTCATTTCCAGCATGGCCTGCGAGGGCTTAATGTCGAGTCCGCCGGAGTCGAATGTAACGGTCTTGCCTACAACAGCCAGGCTTGGGCCCCCGCCATCATACTCCAATACTATCAGCCTAGGCTCAACACTACTCCCCATACCCACAGCAAGTACACCGCCCATGCCCAGGCTCTCCAACTCACCCCTATGAAGCACCCTCAGCGTTAGCCCATACTTGCCGGCAATCCTCCTAGCCTCCTCCTCGATCCCCTCCGGGTTCATGCGCGAGGCAGGCATGTTAGCAACGTCACGGGCCAGTTTAACACCCAATGCAATAGCCTCGGCACTGCCCGCCGAAGCACTGGGGGCCTCAGGGAACACTATCTCCTCCAGCCCCCCACCCTCATCCTCCTTCTTCAACACAAACCTGTACGCCGCCATGTCGCCGGCAACCATCGCCTGCTCGTAAACCCACTCAGAGCCCCCTCCCTCGCCGAGAGCACGCTCGACAAGCCTAGGCTCAACGCTGACAGCCACACTCTTAACGTTCTTAAGCCCAACAACAGCCCTCACAGCAGCAGCCACACCAATCCTTAAAGCCTCAACCCATCCATACCACTCCTCATCCCCCGCCCCAGCCAGAACAGCTCTCCTAGCGAGGCGAGAACCATAAACCACAAGCGACTTGCCCGCCTCACCGTCAAAGTCGCCTAGCTTCACAACCTCAGCGAACAAGGGGTCAAGAGAGGAAATCCATTGAACACCATCCTTCCCCGACACGAAAGCCTTAGCGTCAACATCCCTGCCAACGCCAGCTATAAGCCTGGCCAAGGCCGAGCCACCAAGAAACAGTGGCTGAGAAGAACCACTACAAAATATCTGGTCCGGCAGGTGTTCAGGAGAGGGAGAGGAGGCAGGCCTAGACAGAACCCTGGAGGACGAACCCCCAGGGTACAAGGAAGTACTGGGGCCAGGGGCTCGTCCCGGGGAGGAAAAGGGGGAGGTTATTAGGGGTTCATCGGGCCCCGGGGGAGACCCAGTTAGATCCGTATGGGGCTTGTCCTGCTATGGGTGCTATCTCCAGGATTATCGAGAGCATTGATGGGAGGAGCTACTCGCAGTACCGGAGGCTTGTAGGCGCTAGTGATAGTGTGAGGGGTGTTACGATACGTGTTGTAAGGGTTCAGGGAGACCCGTACGCGCCGCCGAGCACTGTGAGGCTGGAGATGAAGCTTGACCTGCCTGGCGAGGTTCTCAGCTACCCGGTGCCCTTGGCCGACTACTTGTATCGTGTGCTGCGCAGCAGGCTTCAGAGGTATTCGAGGAGGCTCGGTGAGGGCAATAGCGGGCTCCTAATGCTGCCTAGGCCGGGCCCGGTTATTTTGAAGCGTAGTGGCCTCGAGGTTGTTCACGGCAGGCTTGTTGCCAGGGTCTGGGTGGGGCTTCCCAGCAGGAGGCGTAGGATTGAGGGAGAGCTTGCCAAGCAGCTCTTGCTCTCACTGCTGCCGCGAGCCCTTCATGAAGCCGTGTCGTCGGCCAAGGAGTCTCTGCACGAGCTCCGCAAGCATGTACACGTGTGGAGGCTTCAAGAAGCGCTCCGCGGGGCCTTGAAGGCTAAGGGCCTCGTAGCATTCCTGGGGGATGGCAGCATACTGCCGAGACGCTGCGGCTGGTGCGATGAACCGCTGCCGGACGCTGTCCCCTTCGAGTCTCCTCCCAGCCTGCGTGTGGAGATAGAGACTGATCAAGGAGTCTTCAGCGGCATGGGTGTTAAGCGCGGGGTCACTGTTATCGCCGGCACCGCGTTCCATGGTAAGACGACGCTGCTTGAAGCCATCCAGCAGGGGATATACAATCATATCCCAGGCGATGGCAGGGAGCTCGTGGTTTCACTACGCTCAACAGTTAAGGTTAAAGCCGAGGATGGCAGACACGTAGGCTGCGTCGACATATCAACATTCATTCACTCACTCCCCGGAGGACGGGGTACAAGATGCTTTACCACGGACGACGCCAGCGGAGCCACGAGCATGGCCGCCTCGATACAAGAGGCTATAGAGGCTGGCGCCGAGCTGGTGCTCATAGACGAGGACACATCCGCGACAAACCTCCTCTACTATGATGAGCGCATAACCCACCTTTTCCTCTCAAAGACAGTTACAACAATAGCAGAGCTTGCCTCAAGCCTGTCAAGGCACGCTTCCCTCGTGATAGTGTCTAGCGGCTCCACGCCGCTGGCAGCATCGGCTGACACGCTAATAGTAATGGAGAACTACCGTGCAAGGGATGAGACCAGGCAGGCAGCCGAGCTGGCTAGGCTTCATGGGAGGCCGGCGGCAGAGTATAGGGCGCCGAGGCCCCGTAGGCTGGCCATGCCGGTTAAGCTCGCTAAGCCTAAGCTAAAGGCTGACTGGCTAGTATCGAAGACGCTCAAGGAGCCCTTAGCGCTCGATTTCAACGAGCAACTGGTCGAGGAGGGGCAGCTGAGGATGCTTGTAGCGCTTGCTTCGAGGCTCGACATGTTCACGGGCTTCTGTGTTAGGAGTATTGCCGCGGCCGTAGACGAGGCTATGGGAGGGGACAACGCCTTCGAGAAACTACTGGGGGCAGAGCCTCCTCCAGGGCTTTCGGAGATAAGGGGCCTGGACTTCGTGATGCTGATTAACCGTATTCCGGGCATGGCTTTCAGCCAGGATCCCCGATGCCAGACGGGTTTCCCTCCCTCGGGGCTCTCACCCACGCTAGTATCCGCATAATTGAGTATTATTAAACATTCTGGTTAATTATGATTAATGGTAAACAGTGAAAAATGGTGGAGCCTTAGCTGCCCCACCCACCGCTATTATCCCTGCCGTCCCAAATACCGGGCCGGACTAAAGGTCGTCGGGGACGAAGCTGGGCTTCTCGGCAAGGTCTATTATGGGTATGGCGACCCAGCCATGCCTTATGCCTTTAGAGAGCTCTATCTGTTCACCCTGATCGTCTACCTTGACCAGCAGGTAGCTTCCATCCTTGAACTTATCCTCCTCATCAACATAATAGTATATCATGGGGAGGCCATAGTACTTGTAGTAGTCTCGGAGCACTGCTATGATCGCGTAGACCCTTCTCCCATTGTGGGTGAACCTCACCAGGTACGCTGGCTGCCCCAGGGTTATAATGGTGGCTGCCACCCTAGCAAGATCGCTTATCTTATTCACTCTTACTGGTACAAGTCTCTCCCGAAGCTCGGGTGCCAACCCTTTACCCCAGGAGGAGCATGGAGGCTTTGTGGCGAGAATAATAAGTTCTGAGCTGTAACGCACGCTTCTCTCCGGGGTTTCCTGTAGCTAGGGTTCTCCCTCTTTGGAGGTGTTTCCCTAAACCTTGTACTTTATAGTCCTCGTAGGCCCTGCGGGGAGCGGGAAATCCTATCTTGCCGACGCGCTAGGCGATTGGATGGAGTTCAACGAGCTTAGCGTTGCAAGGGTTAATCTCGACCCGGCTGCCGAGTGGATACCCTACGAGCCTGATGTGGACGTGCGCAGCTATGTTGATGCCAGGGCGGTTATGAGGAAGTATAAGCTGGGGCCTAACGGGGCCCTAGTAGCGTCTGTGGACATGATGGTTGAGTATGCTGACAAGCTGAGGGAGGAGATAGAGGCGGCGGGCTCAAACTACGTGATAATAGATACGCCTGGCCAGATGGAGCTTTTCGCGTTCAGAGATACCGGGCCTTACGTCGTCCACGAGATTACCCGCGGGCATAAGACAGTAACCGTATTCATAGTAGACTCTGTATTCGCGTCAAACCCGCGAAGCCTCGCATCCACACTACTCCTAGCCCTCTCAACTAGGCTCAGAATGGGGCTGCCTCAGGTCACGGTGGTCTCTAAAGTAGACTTGCTCGAACCCAGTAGGCTCGATGAGCTGGAGGAGCAGATCAACAATCCCAGCCGCCTCTACGCGGCACTCATCGAGGGCGGTGTAGACCCTGCAATGGCTGAAGCTTCCGCGCGTGCACTTGAAGCACTATACCCCGAGGAAGAATCCGCCCCGGCCCCCTTAAGGTTCGTGTCAGCCCTCTCTGGCTATGGGCTTGAAGACCTCTATGCTGCAATACAGCAGGTTGTGGCTGGCGGGGAGGATTACTTCACCGAGGAGCCTAGCCCGAGGAGGTGAGGGATGGCAGGCAAAAGTGCCCTGGGACTGCCTTGGAGGCTTACGGGGCGTGATTTACTTCTCGCAGCCCGCTGCTCTACGCAGGAATCTCTTTGCCAGCTCCTTTTCCTCCTCGCTGGCATTATCGTCGTAGCATAGCCACCAGTCGAAGCACTTGAACCTGCTGGGCCTCTCCCTGGCCTCGGAGACTGTGCTTGCAGGGGGAACTATGAGGTTGTCTTCGACCAGCTCGTTGAGAGGCCAGCCCGCGGGTACTGCGCGCTTATACTTGTCGGCGAGCTGGAGTGCTTCAATAAGCCTCAGTATCTCGTCAATGTTTCTGCCTACGTTGAGTGGATAGTAGAGTATCGCCCTTATAACACCCTTATCGTCGACTATAAACACTGCCCTAACCGTTACCACGCTGCTTTCTGCATGTATCATGCCGAGGGCCTTAGCTACTACACCAGTGGGGTCGGCTATTATGGGGAAGGGTATTTCGATGCCAAGCTTTTCCCTAATCCACTCCTTCCACTTTATGTGGCTGAACGTATTATCAACGCTGAGACCTATAAGCTCCGTGTTAAGCCTCTTAAAGTCATCGTATCTCTTAGCAAAGGCTATGAATTCTGTCGTGCAAACTGGGGTGAAGTCGCCCGGGTGGCTGAAGAGGACAAACCATCGTCCCCGAAAGTGGCCTGGAAGCTTCAATACTCCATGATCCGTCTGCACCTCCATCTCCGGGAATTTCTCGCCTATTAAGGGGAACGAACCAGGCATGCCAGCCACCTCTCCAGGGAACATGCTGTGGGCTCAAGGGTCTAGGGCTTATGGTTGGTTTAGATCCCGTCTTACCCCTTATTTATACTTCTACGCATGCACTGCCGCTTGACCCCTGGTGTTGCTGCCTGCTACAGCCCTACTCTAGCACCTCGCCCGTACGTATCCTTATGCTCTTCTCGACGGGTATGATGAATATCCTCCCGTCACCCGGCCGCCCGGTTCTAGCGTTCTCGACTATTATCTTGGTGGCTTTCTCAACGTCTTCATCGGGGACTACGATCTCTATCTTTATCTTAGTGAGGAGGTCTACTGTTATTGTCCTGCCTCGGAATTGCAGCTTCACCCCTCTCTGCTCTCCGCGTCCACGCACCTCGGTTACCGTCATTCCTATGAAGCCGTTCTCTTCGAGCGCCCTTTTCACCTGCTCGAATTTCTCGGGCCGTATAATAGCCTCTATTTTCTTCATCGCCCTCACCCACCCCATGCATATGCTTCTTCCCCGTGCTGCGATACGTCTAAGCCTATGTACTCCTCTGTTTGGGTTACACGTAGGCCTAGCGTGCGGTCTACTATTTTTGCAAGCACGTACGTGACAGCCATAGAGTATGCCAGCGTTACAGCCACGTCAACCACTTGCGCGGCAAACTGGGCTATGTTGCCTTCTATTAGGCCTGCTGCCCCGCCTACCCCTCTCCTGGCAAATATACCGGTAGCTATTGCGCCCCACAATCCCCCCATGCCGTGCACCGCCCATGCATCCAGGCTTTCATCCAGCCCTCGCGCGACACGATACAGCATTGCAGCATAACAGGCAACCCCGGCCACAGCCCCTATGACCAGGGCTGAGTCCACGTCGACATAGCCTGCGGCAGGAGTTATAGCTACAAGGCCTGCCACCGCACCGCTCGCCAGCCCAAGGGCTCCAGGCTTCTCTCGAAGCCAGCTTGCAAGAAGCCATGCAAGGGCCCCGGCCGAGGCAGCAGCGTGTGTCGTGAGCAACGCGTTGGCTGCTGAGGCATTTGCTGCGAGGGCGCTTCCAGCGTTAAACCCGAACCAGCCAAACCATAGGAGGGCTGCGCCTATGAGTGTCAGGGGGATGTTATGGGGCACCATGCTGTACTCCCCGTAGCCTATCCTCTTCCCTATAGCCAGGGCTAGTGCGAGGGCAGAGAAGCCCGAGGTCACATGCACCACGGTGCCCCCCGCAAAATCCAGGGGGGCCACGCCTAGCACGTGGTGTAGCCACGTGTGGAGCCAACCCCCACCCCACACCCAGTGTGCAACAGGATCATACACTAGTGTCGTCCAGAGAACACCGAAGACGAGGAAGGCGCTAAGCTTTGCCCTCTCAGCCACAGCACTCGTCACTATCGCCAACGTTATGGCCGCGAACGCTGCCTGAAACACTACAAACGCTAGGTGTGGCAGGTTCTCGGCTCCAGGAGCTGGCTGTGACACGCTAATACCGTGAAGTAGAGCGTACTTCAAGCCTCCCATAAACCCTAGCACGCTGGGCCCAAAGCTGAGGGTGTAGCCAATGATGATCCACTGGATGCTCACAAGCACCATTGAAATGAATGATAACGATATCATCGACACCACGTTCTTCCTCCTAACCATCCCCCCATAGAAGAATCCCAGGCCCATGGTCATCAATACAACCATCGAGGTAGCCATTAACACCCATGCAGTATCTCCAGTGTTGAAATCACCCATTCCAATAACCCTTGCCGGCGAAGGAGGCGTGCGAACGCTGTTAAAATACTTGCCAGCAAAAGACGGGAAAGCGGGCCGGAGGTTTCTAACAACCTAAATGAGGAAAAGAAGACAATCGTACTAGGATAGAATAGCGTCTGGGAACACTCGTCTAAAACTCTCGAAACCGCGGCGAACCCTGCTGGACGCCTCCAGCCCCGTGAGGAGGGCAGCTGCCTGGCCTGTCACTCCCTATCACTCTCTAAGGTATATTGCTATGCTCGCGTAGCCCACAGCAACCTCCTCGTCGCCGGTTAGCTGGGCTGAGTTGTAGTACTTGAGCAGCTTAGCCTCAACCCTTCCCCTGGTCTTCGCGTACTCCATTAACGCTGCTATGGCCCCTACACCGCAAACTGTTGCCCCCGTCTCAGCTATGGTTCTTAGGAACTGGTCGGTGTCGAGGGCCAGTATTGCATCTATAACCTTCATGTCAAGCTTCTCGACGTTAGAAGCTATGTTCTCCGTGAACACCAGGTAGCCGTATATGTAGCCGTGGTGCGTGAAGTCGGAGCTTGCAAGAACCATTATGCTTCTACCCGTCCTCTCGGCAGCCTCCCTCAGCGCTGCAGCCATATCCTTGGCAAGCCTCTTCGATACCTCCTTGGCAACTATGGGGGCGATCTTGAATCCATCACCGTAAATGTACTGGAGGAAGGGGAGCTGCACCTCTATGCTGTGCTCCTCCAGGTGAGCAAGGTAATCATCCTCTACAATACTAGTAGCGTCTAGGAGGGCATGGATAAACTCTTTATCCACTTTAACAGTGCCTAGAGGAGTGGCCCATTCATCCCAGCGGGTTGTGGTCGTGTAGTAGCCGCCGTAGCCCGTGTGGTTGGTGCCTATTATCACAATAGTGTCCGGCCTTCTCGCTGAAGCCAAGAGGCTGTAGAAGTGGGCTGCGGCTGGACCCGAGTAGCTGTAGCCCGCATGGGGTACGACGCCTCCTACGAGGAGGATCTCCCCCCTTCGCTCTGAGGGTAGGCTCCCGGGCCCGAACCTCTTGTCGAGGAAGCTGTCTACTAGAGCCTTCTCTAGGCTGGCGGGGTTTGAGGGATAGAATCCTGCAAGGCTCGCGTAGGGTCTTCTGGCCTCACCCCCCATGACTACTCATCTCCGCTCCTCCACGATGGCTCCAAGCCTTCTCAATGCCTGCCAGTAGCCTGGATAGGATTTAGCCACGCTGTCAGAGCCTAATATTATGCATTCATTAAGTGATGATAAACATATCGCTGAGGCCATCATGGCTATCCTATGGTCACGGTGGGAGTCTATTACCGCGCGTCCACCCCTAACGCCGCAGAGCCCCCTAACCTCTAGGCAAGCCCCCCTACTATCCTCGACAAGGTAGGCTGTCGCCCCCACAGTCTTCAGTACATCAAGTATTGCGGCAACCCTATCACTCTCCTTTAGGCTAAGCCTACTTATACAGCAGAGCTTCGAGACCCCGCAAGCCACAGCCGCCAGGGAGGCAGCAGGCATAGCTAGGTCCGGCGCATCTTGGAAGCACCATTCGAAGGCTTCAAGGCCTCCGGGGCCCGGCGAAGAAACCTCCACAGCGTCTCCCATCCACCTTACACGGGCCCCCGCCACCGCTAAGAGATCGGCTACGGAGCTGTCGGGGTGGGGATCGTCCCGTGCAAGCCCCTTAAGGACCGCCCTACCGCCGGCCGCGGCTATAGCTGCTGCTAGTGACGCTGCACTACTCCAGTCACCCCACACCCTGTAGCTGGTGGGCTTGGGCCTGCCCTTGACCCAGAGTCTACTGTAGCCCTCCCTCTCCACTGTGACCCCAAAGGCTTCTAGAACCTTAATCGTCATGTCAATATACGGCTTGGATGAAACCCTCTCGACTAGAACGTGGAGCTCCCCCAGCCCTGCAGCAGCGTAGAGCAGTGCCGAGACATACTGACTACTCTCCCACGCATCAATCCTCGCAGACCCCCTCCTCAAGGGCCCCATGACCACGTGGGGAGGGCAGCAGCCGTTGCTCAACAGGTATCTTGCTCCAAGCTGGGCCAGCGCTTGAAGAAGGGGTTTGATGGGCCTCTCACCGATCCTGCCGGAGCCGTATACGAGAACGGGCTTGTCTAGTAGAGCTGCAATACCCGTGGATAGCCTCATTGTAGTGCCTGACTCTCCTACATTAATACATGGCGTCCATGAGAGCGAGTCAGCCCCCTGAGACTCTACGAGAAGCCTGTCCCCTCTCCTGTATATATTGGAGCCGAATGCTGCTATAGTATTCATTGTGGCCTCGGTGTCCAGGCTCCACAAGGGATTGATGATCTCTGACGTCCCACTAGCCAGTAGTGCCGCGAAGAGTGCACGGTGAGTATAGCTTTTAGAGGGTGGAACCGCGACCATGCCGGATAGCTGAGTCCCGCCCCTAAGCCTTACACTCACCACTATACGGGACACCTTGCATGCTCATTTAGTGCGACAACTATAAAGGGGAGGGTTATACGTGCTGCTTGCAGCGTCTTTTAGGCGGGAGGCTCTCGAATACTGACAGTGGATCCGAAGGGGCCCCGGGGATCCTTCTGGCTAAATGCTATGGTAGATGGGGGTTGCAGGCCGGGCTAGTGTTCCTGGGTAGTGGCGCGGCTGTCCCCAGGAATAATAGGGGTTTGCCGGGTCTCGCGTTCATTAATGAATCACGCATAGTACTGCTTGATGCCGGCGAGGGTGTGCAGAAGGCCCTGGACATGGCTGGCTTAAGTGCATCGAAGATAATTGCGATCCTAGTTACTCATCTACATGGCGACCACGTGCTTGGGCTCCCGGGGCTCCTACAATCAATGGCCATGCTCGGCCGCTCGAAGCCTTTAGTCCTCATAGGCCCCCGGGGCCTTGGCTCTCTAGTGGAGGAGGTGGCCAAGCTAACGCTATGGCTTCCACCATACCCCATAGAGGTTGTAGAGGCTCGCGCATGGGAGAGGATAAGGCTTCCAGGCGGCATAGAGGTGTTGCCCTACCCGGTAAACCACCGGGGCGTAGAGGCTTTCGGCTACAGGTTGTGGGAGGCTCCACGCAAGCCTAAGATCGACCTTGATGCTGCAAGGAGGCTTGGTCTCGAGCCGGGCCCTATCCTGGGGATGCTTCAGCGGGGCCTGGAGGTTAGAGTGAATGGCAGGGTTATTCGGCCAAGCGATGTGGTGAGGAGTCAGCATAGGATCTCAGTATCATACACCGGCGATACTGCTCCCTCACACTCCGTGGTGGAGGCCTCCCGGAATGTTGACGTGCTAGTTCATGACGCGACCTTCGCCTCCGACATGGCTGAAGAAGCACACAACGAGGGGCATAGCACAGCATTGGATGCGGCAAGAGCCGCTAGAGAAGCTGCCGCCAAAATACTCGTGTTGACCCACTTCAGTGCACGCTACACGTCACCAGAACCCCTCGTATGGGAAGCTAAGAGAATATTTCCTAACACGTACCCGGCTATTGACGGCGCGAAGCTAGTTCTAAGACCATGAGACAACACAAAGCTTCAGCACTCCAGGCCATACGAGCCTGGGCCGAAGCCGAGCCACACCCACCAAGGGTTCTCCGAGGGGGCGATACCACACTCCGGTCGTGCCGCCTTAAGCTGTTGTTGACTGTAGGCGAGCCTTAATTAGAATAGGTGTTCCCAGCCAGCATGACCCCGTCTACTCCCGGGAAGGTGGCAGCCGACTCTCCGGGGAATAGTGAAGGGTGGGTGGAGCCCGTGGAGGCGCCTAGCGATCTCAGGGAGTTGCTTGAGCTACTGGAGTCGCGTGGGCTCTTGAAGCGTGTGAGGACTCCTCTAAGCCCTATCCTTGAGATACCCGAGGTGTTGAGGCGTGTTATGAGGAGTGGCGGCCCTGCTGTACTTTTTGAGAACGTGGAGGGTTATCCTGGATGGAGGGTTGTGGGTAATGTTTTTGGGTCGATGGAGAGAATTAAGCTTGCTCTTGGGGTTGAGCGCTTAGAGGATATTGGCTGGAGGCTTGCCGGCCTCCTCTGGAGGCCGCCGCCGACGGGTGTGCTGGAGAAGCTTAGCAGCCTTAGGGATGTAGCTGGTCTCGCACGCTTCACTCCGAAGCCGTCGAGGAGGGCTAGTTTCGAGGATAATGTGCTGGAGGGTGATGAGGCCGATCTTAACTCGATCCCAGCGTTTAAGTCGTGGCCTCGTGATGGTGGGAGATACTTTACATTCGCGCAAGTGTATTTCAGGGAGTCGAGGAGCGGTACGATAGGCATAGGCACCTATAGGGTCATGTTGAAGGGTGCAAGAGAGGCTGTAATCCACTGGCAGCTCCATAAGAGGGGGAGGCACGCGTACCTCGACGCTATGGAGAAGGGGGAGGCTATGAGGGTTGCGGTTGTTGTGGGAGGCGATCCCGCAGCGATGCTTGCCGGCGCAATGCCCGTTCCCCCTCCCGTCGACAAACTGTTCTTCGCAGGTGTTATGGCCGGGCGCGGGATAAGGGTTTACAAGCTTCCCAGCGGCATACTGGTCCCGTCTACGGCTGAGATAGTAGTGGAGGGCTTCATAGAGCCTGGACGAGAGTCTGAGGAGGGGCCCTTTGGAGACCACTGGGGGTACTATGATAAGCCGGTCCACAGGTTCCCGGTGATGACTGTTGAGAGAATCTGGATGAGGGACAACCCTATCTACGTGGGCACTGTTGTGGGTAAGCCTCCTCTAGAGGACGCGTATATAGGTAAGGCTGCCGAGAGGATATTCCTGCCCCTCATCAAGACTCTGATCCCCGAGATAGTGGACGTGAACATGCCCGTTTACGGGGTCTTCCACGGCATAGCTATAGTTTCCATAAGGAAGACTTACCCGGGGCAGGCGAAGAAGGTTATGATGGCGTTGTGGGGGCTGGGTCAGTTATCGCTGACGAAGATACTGGTTGTAGTCGATCATGACATAGATGTTAACGATTTGAACCAGGTAATGTGGGCTGTGGCTGCTCATGTGGACCCGCAGAGGGACGTAGTAGTTATACCTGGAGCCCACACCGACCACCTTGACCCGGCCGTGGTGGTTCCGGGTTATGGTAGTAAGCTGGGGATAGATGCCACGCGCAAGCTGCCCGAGGAGTATGGGTGGAGGGAGTGGCCGCTTGAAGTTGAGCCTGACCCGGATACCGTGAGGCGTATAGACTTGGTGTGGGATGAGATGGGGCTTGGGGGGAGCTGATTACTCCTTGTCTCTCACGCGCCAGGCCTCCTGGGATCCTGGGAGGACGGGTAGGGGTAGGGTTAGGGCGCTGGCTAGGCTGGTGCGTATCGAGCATACTTTGTTCAGCCTCCCCTATGCTTATGCTGGTGCATGCCTGGCGTGCAGCGGGTGCATAGGCCTGCGGGAGGCTGTTCTCATAGGCTTAGCTGTGCTGGGGTTGAGGACTGCTGCAATGGCCTATAACAACTTGGCCGACATGGATATAGACGCGTTGAACCCGCGGACGAGGTCGAGGCCTCTCGTCACGGGGGCTGTCAAGCCTCGTGACGCATGGGTTCTCGTATTGCTTGGCAGCGTGCTGTACTATGCCTCGGCTGTAATGATCAACAAGTATACTATGATGCTGAGCCCTCTTCCCTGGATCCTGGCAATGACTTATCCTCATGCTAAAAGAATTCATTGGCTGCCTCATATCCATTTGGGCCTAGTGCTGGGCCTTGTGATCTTCGGGGGTTCTGTAGCGTCACTGGGGATGATCGAGGATAGTGTCTCAAGAGTGCTGGCGGGGATCCCCTGGATCTATGTTGTAGCTGTGGCGCTCTGGGTTGCAGGCTTCGACACGTACTATGCTATCCTGGACGTCGAGTTTGATAGAAGGCATGGCGTGGGAAGTATACCCGCAAGGCTCGGGGCTGGGGCGGCGCTGGACATAAGCCTGGCAATGCATGCTTCTACAGCATTACTCTTAGCTTTGGGCGTAGTAGCCTACAATCTAGGGTTTATGGCTGCGCTGGGGGTGGTGTTATCGGCTCTGTTGCTGGCCTACCAGCACGTCTTGCTTAGGAGGAGGGGGGTTGCAGCGATACCGGAGGCTTTCAACACTAACCTCGCAATAGGCATAGTTATTGCCGTCCCCATAGTCCTCGACAGGCTAGTCTCCACGGGATGCTAGCCCTAGGAGCAGGCATGGTAGGAGGCTGCTATGCTCGTCAAACCTAACCTTGCAAAGGCCTCGGCGGGCGGGAGAGCAGGCTAGGCTGAGGAGGCGGGGGAAGAGGTGTCTAGCGGCTAGTGCAGCACGGGTTGCGGAGCGCTGGAGGATGAGCTCCCTCCTAAGACTCTTCCAGACCTCCTCTAAGCCGTTAACATCGCCAGCATCCAGCGCCTTGGCTGCGTGGGGGGCTAGCACGCTTATGGCATAGAGTCCTCCTCCAGTGAAAGGCTTGGAGGCGCAGAGGACATCGCCGATCCAGAGGATGGGGCCTCTTGAAGCCTTTAGGGCGGGGGGTCCTCTAGCTATGACGCCGCCTCGATAGTCTTTCACCCCACGTATCCATGAAAGCCTACGGGAGACCAGTGCGAGGAGTAGCCTTAGCCTGTCATAGAGGCTTCCAGGCACTCCTCCCGCCAAGCCGACAGCGGCTTCCCTGCCCCCGGAGAGGGGGGCTATCCAGGCGAAGAAGCTTGGGGCGAGGCTCGTGGCGTGGATGGTGTAGAATTCCTCGTCGCCCACCCTCTCCTCGAAAACTACCCGAGCCTCCACGCCCACAATACTATTACAGCTGCCTTGGGAGACCGGCAGGGGGATGGTGGGGTTATAGGTGTTTATTCCCGTGGCTACCACAACCCTGCCGAAAAACCCCCTCCAGCCATCGGCTACAACTCGTATGCCGCCCTTGCCGTCTATAACGCCACGGACCCTGACACCTCTGTACACGCGGTGACCAGCATCTTCAACCCTGGCTGCGAGAAGCTCTTCAAGCCCTGGCCTTGAAAGCTTAACTGCGACCGGTTTGTCCTCCAGCCTGCAGGCTTCCTTAAACCCTCCATCAAGGAATACCGCTACGGTATACTGGGCTTCAACAACCTCCCATGCATCGAGCCTTGTAGCAGTAGAGGGGCTTACCACGCCAGTGCAGTGGGGAGGGTGGCCGAGTTTTCTCCTGGCCTCCAACACTACCAGGTCGGTGTGCTTAACATGGCTGGCTACAGCAAGCCCGGCAGGGCCACCACCTATAATAGCAGCATCCACAACATCATCAGCCCCCGCCTGCACCGGGAGGAGACATATTGGCTGCCATTCTAGAGAGTATAAGCTTGGCTAGATCCTCTACATAGCTCATGTTACGCGGCAGCCTATAGGGTGTGCCACCAATGTAGAGGAGGGTCTCGTTATCCATCAGCCTAGAGTGTGCGAAGCGGACTAGGTCAGTGACATAGCTCTTGACCTCTGAAACCATGGAAGAGTTGGATATGGGAGGTATGAGGGTCAGCACGAGAGGGCCCTTGTCGCCTTTAACTACAAGAGCTATGGCAGGGACCCCGGTAACGTTGACGGGATGTACAACGTAGCTGGCGCTCATGGAGTCTGCAAGGGCCCGTCCCACACTGTCAGCGTTGGAGGAGAGGTCGCGTGGAGCATAGAGGTAGAGCACATAGTGTTCCTTTCCACCACGGCCAAGTAAACCTGACAGTGCGGGAGAGAAGATGGCAAGAATCTCAAGGAACAATAACGCAATAAACCCTGAAGCCATAATTATCGCAACACTCCTCCTCCTAGACCTCCTCGCCATAAACCCACACACTCCACAGCCCACAACAGAGAAGCACCCAATATATGGCTAGAGCACAACGGAAGCCCTCCATCACCCGGGAAGAGAAGAAGACGGGATATCTATTTGCTAGCCCAATGCACATATACTTCCCGCAAACACCACAGCCTATATCACCATAACATGGCATAACAGCCGACAAGACTGGAGATTCAAGGGAACCTCCTCTGCAGGACTCGAAAGCTCCCGGTATCAGCTAGAGTAGGGCCCTACCGGCTCGGCGTGGAAGTGAAAGCATAAGAGCTCCTAGAGGCCTAGCCAGTAATGGGTAAGGGGCCCCTTGCCCGGAAGCCTCGCAGAAGCCCTCGACCAGCCGCTGCCAAAGCCTGGGAGGGATTTGCTGGGCTACGCCTCTGTCCGTGTCTTGGAGGCTTTGCTTGAGGCTGTACTCGCCCTCGAGTTCCTAGAGAGGGGTTATACTCGGAATGCTGCGGGCAAGGCCTTCCAGGCTTGGAGGGCGCTGACCGGGGCACTGCTGGCGCTGGAGAGTGACAGGGTAGCCGGGAGGCTTGGGGGCGAGGAGCAGAGGAGGTGGCTGCTGGAGAAGGCAGTGCCCCGGGTGCCTAGCAGCAGGCTCAAGTTCCTAGCGAGGCTGCTGAAGGAAGCCGGCTACCTGGACTTCCCCGCGTACACCGCAGTAGCATTGGACCTCCACGACTACCAGTACCACGGCCCGGACCCAGACCTAGAGTACAGCAAGTACCGAGGCCGTGGAGAAGCAGCATACGAAATGCTGGTACTGTTAACAGAGCTGGCCGAGATCGTCAAGGAACAGGTGAGGTCGAGGCTGGAGCGGGAGGGAAAGTGGACGCAGAGCCATGAGAAGGCCCTGCAGAGACTATGGGGGAAGCTAGCCCCCGGCCGCCAGAGATGATGCCCGTGGCGCTGTAGGCGGTTGTCTATTGGCCTCTTCTCCTCCCCAGACAGCCGGGCTCTCCCCTCCATTTTACGGGGTTCCTGCTCTCTTTGGCCCGTTTCAGCTCCAGGTCTATTTTGCTTCTATAGCCTGGATGCACCATAATCATTGCATTGTTTATTCGTGTGGGAGGTTTGGGGGAGAGTCTCTTCTGAAGACTGTGTCTACTGCTGGTTGACGGGTTCATAGGCCTGCTTTCGGTCCCTCGGGGATCCGCTGGGCTTGCTGTAGCGCCTGGTTCATCTCGTTCTCCTCCTTATTGAGTCTTCGTGTAGCCTACTGTGAGAAGGCTTGCTGCCTTGTTGGATGTTGTGTTCTCGGAGAGTGTGGGGTTAGGGGGTGGTACTATGGGTTCTGGGCGGTTATGCTGGCCTTATAGTGTGGCCTGGCTTCTTATGGGCATGAGGGGGCTGTAGGCGTTGTTGGAGGGTGATGGAACCTTGTTGTTTTACTTGACTGTTATCGTTGCTGTTGCGTTGCAAGTCTTACCTGTCTGCTTGTCTAGGAGCTTGATGTGTAGGTGTATCTTTTTGACTGGGTGGGTGAGCCCTATGAACTCCATGTGCTCTAGGGGTGGAGGTACTACTTGTATGCAATAGGTGTTGCTTGGGGGGCTTGTGCCTGTGAGTTCGAGGTATAGGAGTAGTTCTCCGTTTTTCTCCTCGTTTTTGGAGGCGACTGAGAGGATTCTGTAGCATGGGTTGGGGACGCTTATTTTGTACCTTGCTTCGACATTGTTGTCTATTATGGTTAGGCTTGCATCTATACTGGCCCAGCAGGCCTTCAGCCCTACATGGTGCCTGTGGAAAGATGGCGGTGTCATGGGGGGTTGTTGTGGTGTGATGGTTACCACTACGGACTCTGTCCTCGCCGTGATAGCGCTCATGCTCCATGCCATTAAGACTACTGTGAGTAGGGGGACTAGGATGAGGAGTAGTATGGGGTTCTTGGTGGCTGTGAGTGCGAGGAGCATTATGGTGATGATGGCGGCTAGAAGGATTAGTAGCGCTAGCAAAGGGCCCGCCCCCTCCCCAGCCTAGACGGCTGGAGGAACGATATTAATGTTCCTATGGGGCTGTGGTGTAATTGCTGGAGGGCAGAGGGCTAGGAAGCCTGTTTTGCTTGAAGGGGGGTGTGTGGAGGGAAGTGTTTTTCTCGTCGTGGTGCTATGGGCTAGTGGGCTAGGTGCAGTATGGCTTCGAGGAGTATTCTTAGTGATGTGCCGCTTTCTCCGGGAAGCACTATATCGGCTTCCTTCTTTAGCGCTGGGTCGGCGTTGCCCACGGCTGCTAGTATGCCGCTTGAGGGTCGCATTTCAACGTCTATGCTTGAGTCTCCGACAGCTACTATGCATGAGGTATCTACGCCGAGTAGGCTGGCGGCTAACGCTACTCCATTAGCCTTGCTGGCGTCGGGGGGTCTCACGTGTATTGCGTAGCCGCTGCTGCTGAGCTTGGCTTCAATACCGTGGCTTTCTAGAACCTTTTCTACATGGCCTAGCAATAATGATGGGTCGGTGGCGGGGTTTCTCGCGAGGAAGGCGTAGTCGTGGATCCTGCAGGTATTCTGCCAGCTGGGGTTAAGTAGTCCACTTAGCTCTCTCTCAACAATGCGGGCCGCTGGCCTAGCAGTGTAGCGGCAGCTGCTCCATATTCTCCCATTGTAGAAGACGAGGCACCCGTTCTCGGCAACCTGCGGTCCCCTGCTGCCAAGGTATCTTGCAAGCCCTGCTGCAACGGGTGCGGAGTTGCCGGTTACAAGCATTGTCGTGGTACCCTTCTCCTCGACTTTCGCTATGAGGCTGGCCGCAGCGAAGTCGAGCAGGAATTCTCCTCTAGCCCGCTTGGAGGTAAGCGTGCCATCCACGTCTATCGCTAGGAGGCAGGGTTTGGCCCCTATCATTTCCTTGATCTCTCGCGCAACTAGTAGTGCGTGATGGCTCAATGCCCGGGAACACCTCCGGCTACGATGACAGCCCTGCCATCTACGGCCCCTGGGGCTGCGATGTGCTGGAGGAGTGTTAAGTTGTTCCGTGTTTTAGATGGCTGCGCGGACCGTTACGGGTCATAGACTAGTGGGGGTCGCGGCTGAAGCCTCTGAGCGTTGGGTAGCTGCCCTGGCACAGAGACTGCCTTGGCTTATCCCCGGAGGTGCAGGGGAAATATTTTACGGGTAGTGTGTCTCCTCCCAGTGTGTTGGGGCCGTGATATGAGTGTCGTGATACATGTAAGGGTTCCAAGAGAGTTGAAGAGGAGGCTTGACGAGCTAAGAGTCAATATATCTGAGGAGGTTAGGTTGTTCCTTGAGAGGAGGATCCGTCAGCTAGAGGCGGAAAGGCTTGTGAGGGAACTGGAGGAGCTACTTTCGTCAATGAGAAAGGTATCCGATAGCACCCGGCTAATAAGGGAGGACCGGGACAGCATGGCAGTATACAGGTAGCAAGGCTCCGAGCGTGCTCCACGCCTTGGCCGTGCTTGATGCATCATTCCTCGTTAAGCTCGTCCTTAGAGAAGACTGTAGCAGTGTAGCCCTCCGCTTGTTCCGGGAAGCCGTGAGCAGGGAGGAGGGGGCACATGTTCCGTGCATAGTGTTTGGAGAGGTTGCTAACGCTGTATGGAAGCATCTTACACTGCTACACGATATTGACGTGGATATCGCTGAGAAAGCGTTATCTATGCTTGGGAAGCTGCAGCGGGTGATCAGAGTGCATAGTATAGATAAACTGTTAATAGATGCCTTCCATATCGCCTCCACTTATAGGCTGACGGTTTACGACTCTCTCTATGTAGCTCTAGCCGCAAGGCTTGGGCAGAAGCTCTACACGTTTGACAGAAAGCTTGTAGAACAATCGGAAGGCCTGGGGGTAAGAGTGATCTTGCCCGACTGTTAACCTTCCAGGCGAGGAGTGCACCGGGCTATACGCCTCCCGGGCTGCTCGGCATGGATCATTGTTGATGCCGGGGTCCATAACGGTAATGTTTTTATAAGTCTTCTAGGGGCCCTTGATCCTCTCCTTTAACATGGGTGGAAGAGCCACGATATCTCTGCGTGACATTGTAGCCTACCTCCTCTACAAGCATAAGTGCCTACACCCATACAGGATAAGCAGGATACTCGTCCTCGCCAACTGGAGGGCGTTGGAGGAGTCTGGCGAGCCTATAGTAAGGTTTAGCATAGAGGGCTTCGAGGCCGGCTTCACTATTCCCGAAATAGCATCCATAAAAGAGGCTGCAAGGAGAGGAGAGGAAAAGTGTGTAAGACCTAATGAAGAAGAGAAGTGTCTCGAATACGTCTGCAACGAGCCCCCGAAAATACCGCGAAAGCATGCTGAGATACTGGAGAAGGTGATGGAGGAAGTAAGAGGGCTTGACGATGCATCACTCAACCGCCTGGTTATCCGAGATCCACGCTACAAGCCCCTCCTAGAGAGGGGAGGGTTCTAGATGAGGGTTAAGCTCGCCGTAACCGGAGGCAAGGGGGGCACGGGGAAGAGTACTGTAGCAACAAATCTTGCCGTGCTTATTGCCCGCGAAAGAAAACTGGTGCTAGCAGACCTTGACGTGGAGGCGCCCAACGACCATATACTGTTGAGGGCCGGGCTCGAGAATGAGGAGCCTGTCAAGATAATGCTACCATTCATAGACTACCGGAAGTGCACTAGGTGCGGTGCCTGCGCTGAAGTGTGTGACACGGGAGCACTGGTGCTAACCAGGGATAAAACGCCATACATCATCCCCAGGCTATGTAGTGGATGCAGAGCATGCTACTTCGTATGCCCAGAGAAGGCTATTATTGAGGGTCAGAGAATCATAGGCTACACGTACCATACGAGAGTATCCATGAAAACTGGTAGCTTCGACCTAGTAACCGGAGTGCTACGCGAAGGAGAGGAGCATACCCCACCAGTAGTTTTAGCTGCCAGGCGAAGGGCCTCTAAGCTAGCAGAAGACGTTGTGATCGTGGACACTAGCGCTGGCACAGCAAGCCATGTGGCAATAGCTCTAGAGGGCGCTAAGCTAGCCATAGCCGTTACCGAGCCAACACCACTAGGACTCCACGACCTAGAGGCTATCCTAAGAATCCTTGACGAGCTAGGAATAGAGGCGTGGATCGCCATAAACAAGTGGGGAATAGCCTCCTCCGAGAAGATAATCAACCGCATCACCGAAATCGCTAGAGACTACCACGCAGAGATCAAAGCAAAAATACCCTATTCAAGAGATATCGTAGACGCTTACGTTAAGGGAACCCCCATAGTAGAGGCTGACCCAAGCCATAAAGTCTCCATGATATTCGAGTCCCTTGCCAGAGAAGTCATTGAAGTCATCTAAGGCAGGCCTGGAGGCTGCAAGGACCATGGCGTTAGAGATAGCTGTGGCCAGCGGTAAAGGCGGAGTAGGAAAGAGCACGGTCTCCTCAGCACTCGCAATATACCTACATAGGAAAGATTACGACGTAATAGCCGTCGACGCAGACGCCGACGCACCCAACCTCCACCTAGTACTCGAAGTCGATAAATGGGAGAAGGAGGAATGGTTCGAGGACGCCTGGATCTCAGAAATAGACTACTCCAAGTGCACTAACTGCGGCATATGCGCAGAAGTATGCCCCTATGAAGCCGTCGAGCTAACAGGCAATAAATACACCATAAATCCAGTTATATGCGAAGGCTGTCTAACATGTATCCTAGCCTGCCCCGAGAAGGCCATTAGACGCGTAAAAACCGGACGCGGCTACGTGAGACTAGCCAAGACAAGGTACGGGTTCCCCCTCTGGATGGCTGAACTCCTGCCAGGCAGGCCTAATACAGGGAAGCTTGTCACAGAGATAAAGAACAGGGCAAAAGCAATGGCCAGGGAAAACACGATAATAGTTGTCGACTCCGCAGCCGGCATCGGATGCCAGGTCATCTCCTCGCTCGCAGGAGCCAACGCAGCAATACTAGTCACCGAGCCCACTCCAGCAGGCTTGAGCGACCTCAAGAGAGTACACACCATAGCCAAACAATTCCTACTCCCCTCAGCACTCATCATAAACAAGTACGACATAAACCCAGAATACCTGGACAAAATACTCGCATACGCTAAGGAAGAAAACATAGACGTACTAGGCATGATACCCTACGACGACCACGTACCAGCAGCCATAGCCAAAATGAAACACCCAATCAAACTCTATCCCGACTCGCCAGCAGCCAAAGCCCTACTAGATATATCAAGAAAGGTAGAGAACACCATAGTACGAAACTGGCGAGAATGGGCACGGAGACACATGCCGCGAAAACCAGTACACTATACACCCATACTAATAAAACCAAGAGAGATAGGAGCAAGAAGATAAGGAGAGCAGTCCCCGCAAGCCCTATTTTCGCAGCCACAAAGCCTTGATAGAAGTGGTGGAGGCCGCATGCCTAAGATAGCTATTGCCTCAGAAGACAGCAAGGGCTTAGACGATGTAGTTGCCTCCAGGTTTGCGAGAGCACCCAAATTCACAATAGTCGAACTAGACGAGAAAGGAGAGGTACAAAACATCAAGATAATTGACAACCCCGGAGCACAGGCAACCGGCGGAGCCGCCATCAAAGCTATACAAGCATTAATAAACGAAGGCGTGGACATAGTCATAGGTCCAGCATTCGGCCCTAACGCGCAAGCAGTACTCGCCGAGATGAAGATAAAGAACATGGTAATCCCAGCCGGGACAAGAATCAGAGACGCGATCGAGAAAGCCAAGAAGGAGTATGGGCTCACATGACTCCCCTACCTCAAAATCATAATCACATCTTTATCGATCCCCCTGAGCCTCAACGTTTCTCCCCAGACCAGCCAAAGAAGGAGGTACCTGGCGCGCCCCCAGACTAGAAGCGCGAGGCAGTCCTCTAACAAGCCTTGGCAATGACTCTAACGATGCAGCATTACCTGCGAGCCGAGGAGGGAGGAGCGCACTACCGTGAATGCACGCCACTAGCTACCCGGAGCCAGTAATACTGCCGCATGATCCCGTGGGTGTGGTTCATGGCTGGACTTGACTGCCATACAACCGCAAGCCTCCTCCTGGATAGGCTTAGGAGGGTTATAGGGAGCAGTGGCTGTGACTGTATAGCTCTCAGCGGAGGTATTGATACCTCAGTGCTAGCCTTAGCTGCTAGGCTAGAGAACCGTGAGCTCCAGGGCTTCATAGCCTTCTACACGAAGGGTGTCCCCAGAGACCTCGTGTACGCGAGGCTTCTCGCCTCAAGCCTGTTGATCGACTTGACCGAGATCCCTATAGACGACAGCTACATAGTATCTCGCTGGAAGAGGATCGTTGAATGTACGGGGAGGAGAAACCACATTGAGTTAAGGAATGATGTAGTGTTCATGAGGGTTCTTGAGGCTGCACAGGAGCATGGATGCGGCTGCACGATCATAGGCGATGGGGGAGACGAACTCTTCGCCGGGTATAGCTTCATGCTACACCTTCTAGGAAGAGAACTGTATACGACGATCCTCAACATGGCTGTCAAGGGGCGCTATCCTGGAGTAGAATTGGCCGAGTGTATAGGCGTGAAAGCACTGGCTCCATTCCTTAGTGACGACATCCTTGAAGTAGCATTTAACACTCCCATGGACTGTGTAAGAGGGGGAGGAAATGAGGGTAAGTCAATACTCCGCTTAATACTCTCGCAGTACGGGCTGAAGATTATCGCCGAGAGGCCGAAAACGCCCGCGGAGGCGGGGTCCGGTACGGCTGTCCTATCTAGAAGGGTGCTTGAGGAGATGATAGGGGCGACGTTAGAGTAGTGAGAGCACAATAATACATATGGAAAGCCAAGCAAGCGCAGCCGCCACCGCTAGTCTCAACCCAAGCCTTACGTGCAGGGGGCCTGGAAGAGGTCCCTCCCCCAGCTTATAGTACCCTTTCTTCTCCAGTCTTACCCCAAGAGCCCCGGCCATGGCTGACATAGGGTGGCCAGCGTTGACGCTATCCGTAGCGCTTGCATCACGCCTCCACACCATCCACGCCCGCCTGGGATCACCTAACGCTATAGGTGATAGGAGAATGAGCAAGAGGGCTGTAAGCCTGGCAGGCACGTAGTTGAGTACTGTATCCATACGCGCACTAAACCATCCAACATCCCTATACTCTGGGGTCTTATAGCCTAGGGAGCCGTCAAGAGTGTTTGCTAGCCTTTGAAGCAGCGCGCCCAGAGGCCCTAGGGCTAGAGCATAGAAGAGGGGGGAAACGTATCCATCAACCATGCTTTCGGCGAGGCTTTCAAGTGCTGCACTAGCCACATGACCCGGCCCCAGCTCCCTCACATCCCTTCTAACAATACCGCTTACGAGCCTCCTAGCCCCCCATACATCGCCCCCGTCCAGCCTAGCTCCTACTCCACTGACTGTTTCAAGCAGCAGTCTCAGTGAGAAAGAGGTCTTCAGAATCCACGAAGATGCTAGGAGCCAGAGGAAGCGAGATATGCTCCAGGCAGCGTAGAGGATGAGGGAGTATAGTGCAATGTGCACAACCACCACAACAAACCATACAAGCACGCCACGCATCCTAGAGGAGAATGGAGGGGCAAGCCTCAGGGACATGACATAGCTGGTGTGAACCGGGTGGAGAGATAAAAGAATACCTGTGTGGAAGGGATAGACCACGTCAAGTAGGTGGGATAAGAGTATTGAGTATAGCATGAGCTCTCTTCCAGGATAAACCCATTCAGGAGGCGCAGCCATGTGCCGCGACACCTAGGATTGATGCTGTGTTAGACACTTCGTAGACGAAGCCTAGGGCGTCACCCGAGACTCTCCCGATCCTCTTCAACGCGTCAATGGCGGCGAGTAAGCCTGCTAAAACACCCGTGGACAATGCTATAAGAGAGTCTTGAGGCAGGAGCCAAACCACTGTAAGCGAGGAAAGGGCGAACGCCACGATATTAACCATAACTCCGTCCCCAACTGCTCCAAGCTTCTTAAAGAGCATGCCCAAGCCTTCAGCATTGGCTGAGGGCAGGATAATGCTGGCAATATACATTGCCTCGGTGGAGGCTACATACGGCGACAGTAACGCTAACGGCTTCTCTGCCAGGGACGCATAGCCAGCATACTTCGCGATAACAAGGACAGCCGTAAAGATGACCGCAAAGCCTCCCCTCCTAGGGTCCTTTAGCAGCTCCAAGGCCCTATTCCCACGCGCACCAGCACCTACAGCATCACTATAGTCAGCGAACCCCTCCATGTGAATACCGCCCGTAAGCATGAGGTGAGCCACCAGTAGAAGGGCACCCGTAATCCTAGGGCTACAATGCATCATAGATGCAAGGAGCGACAGGAGAAGCCCTTCTACCAAACCCACCAGGGGGGCGAGGGGAAACGCGTAGGCAGCCCTTCTCACGTCATGGCATCTGCCCGGTATCCTTGTTAGGAAGGAGAGGAGGCACGGGAAGGCTGTAAGCCTTGAAGCAAACCCCATTGCTCCTCGACCACCATCTTGAATACCTTGAGGAGTAAGTCGTTATGGCCTGGAGTCCTAACCGATACCCTACTGTAATCTGGCCCCAAACCATAGAAGCTGCTAGCATCGCGAACATACACGCCACGCCTAGCAAGCTCCTCTTGGAAGCCTGGATGGGTGAGTCCCCTGTGCCTAACCAGTATAAAGGGGGCACTGGTAGGGTAGGCTACAAGCCCCATCGAGGAGAGGGCACTCCTAATCCTGGGGGCCTCCTCTGCTATGAGGCTCCTGGCCCTCTCCAAGTAGTTTTTCACGGAGGTTGTGGAGAGGAGCTTCGAGTAAACACATGATGAGATGCTGGACACGGGCCATGGCTGAAGCATTAGGCGGAGCCTTGATGCGAGGCTTGCCTCAGCGTAGATGTAGCCGAGCCTTATTCCCGGCAAGGCAAATGCCTTGGTGAAACTCCTCACCACGATAAGTCCATCAGTCAAGCCCAAGGGTTCGGCGCCTGGGGCCAGGTCTATAAAGGCTTCATCGACAACAAGCATGCTGTCTCTCCGTGAAAGCTTCTCGGCAAGCTCATATATTATGTCAGGGGCTACAAGATAGCCTACGGGATTGTTGGGCCTCGTCAGCAACACTATACCATGGTCTACGAGGAGACTATAGAAAACATCCTGCCCAAGCCAAGAACCGGTACCGGGATCTACAAGGACCCTGCGCAGCTCAACACCCCATAGCCTAGCTTGAACGCCATGATCGCCGTAGCTCGGCTCTATAACGATAAGCCTTCTAGCACGCAGCATAGCCGGGATCAGCGTTAAGGCCTCTGCCGCCCCATTAACCACCACTACTTCCCCTGCATCAACGCCGTGGAAGGCCGCTATGGCTTCGCGGAGGCCACGGTAATCGGGGCTGGGGTACCGAGTATACACGCTGGCCTTCACACACTCGCCTAATAGGTCAGCAATAGTGTAGGGGGGTCCGAGAGGGTTTAGGGGCGCGCTGAAATCCTCCGCCCATGGAGGTGGCTGGCCGCCATGCTTTAGGAGCGCTGCATGCTGCAAAGCCTATTCGCCCTCACGTAATCGCTCCAGGTGTTAACGTTGAACAATGATGAGTCATCGCTGAGAGTTATATTACTCCAGGGATTAAAATGGTCTAATAGAATTGAAATTCCAACCGGGCCACTCCTGCCAAGCAACGTGACAAGCCCCTTCCCCATCCTCAGTGAAGCCTTCACAAAACCCTCCAGAACCCCTGATGTTAGCAGAGGCGTATCTGCTGGAACGAAGAGTAGGGGGCGTTTAGTAATGATTAGGCTTGCGAGACGCATGTCAGCTGGATAGGAGCTGCCCGCCAGCTCTATGCATGAGTCGGGTCGAAGGAGGCTGCAAACACCCTTAAGGAACGGGGTTGTGGAAGGTGATGTAGCAACCACTACGCTATCTGCTATCGGCGAGAGAGCGGACAACACCCTAACAATCATAGGTACCCCACACACTGGCAACAGCGGCTTCACAACCCCACCCATCCTTAAAGCGGAGCCCCCAGCCATGACCACGGCAGCTAGCCTCATTGCCCGCTGGCCTCATCATATATCCTGGCTAGGATCGAGCCGACAAGCGCTGCTGCAATATCGTCCTCGAACACGGGCAGGCGGGAGAGGTGTAGGCCAAGCCTATCCTTCTCTCTATCAACCCAGTATGTGGCCAGGAGCCCCTTGAAGCCAGCGAGATAGAGGGCGAGCATTGAGCCCATGACCTCATCAGCCACGATCCTCCCGCTATCCCTATTGAACTCCTCCTCACTCACCCCGGGTATTAGGCCGGAGGAGCCGTAGAGGTCGAGCTCTCTAGCCGCGATAATGAGCGACCACACGTTCGGGTCTCTAAGCACCATGGCCAGCTTCTCAGCAAATATCTTCTCAAACCCGCCGGGATCCCCGAGAGGAGCCTCAGCATACAGTTTTGCAGCATCCTCCACGAGCTCCCTTAAGCCGACGCCGAGAAAGCCTCGAAGCCTCTCCTCGACACTCCTCTCATCACCAGCAACCACAGCCCTCCATACAAGCCTTGCAGCCCGGTTGCCGAGCCTAGTAGCCATTCCCGCCCACCTATGCCCCCTGGGCCTAACTGGTGCAGCCACAGCTATCGCATCAGTTACCGTTCCAGCAGCCCTACCTTTACACCTAAGCCCCAGCATGCTAGCCGCAAGAGTCTTCGCCTCGACAACAACCCTAAACAAGTCGATTAAAGCCGGCTCAGAGAGAGGCTCATACGCCACAGCAAGCACGTTGATCGTGCCCGCCAACGGGGGCTCATAAAGGCTATCATAGTTAATACAGACGGGAGGCTTCAAGCCAACCGTAGCATACACGTGAACGGGGCCATCCCTAACGCCTATATGCTTGCCCCTTTCCACAGCCGTGAAAAACACCAGAGAATCTCCTACGGGAAGGCCTAGCCCGGCCAACAAGCGCCGGGATAAACTATCGACATCATCTACTGTAAAGTCCTCGTCAACATAATGGAATACTATGTAGCGGGCCCTCCTAAGACCATGCAGGCTTGAGGCAACATGAAGCTGCAAGCCCATGTCGATGACAAGGCTGTCGCCAACCAGGCTTACCCTAGCCTCCACCAGCAGCCACCCTAACATACTCGCTCTCAATAAGCTCTAACAGAGCCCCCACCCCCAGCCCACGGGCGAGGCCCAGCACCATTGAAGCTCCTGCCGCAACACCCTCCTTGACGTAGCCCTTCTCGTATGCCCGTAAACCGGGACTAGCCATTGAAGAGAAAGACAGCTTAGGATACACTATGGGCACACCACCCCCCGCATCCCTCACCAAACCCTCAATGTCGGAGCTTGGATCACTTATTATCCATGGAGTTGTAAGCACAACCGTTCTCTCTAATGCACCAGACTCTATTCTCGACATCAAAGCCAGCACGGCAGCCATCTGAGTACCTCCCCCAAGCCCGGCCCAGGCACCAGCGTCGATAATACCGGCAGCGAGCCCCGCGATAGATACGTGGACGGGGTCTCCAACACACTCTACAACATCAAACACATCGAGCCCTCTCTCCACCCTAAGCCTGCTAAGAGCCCTTTCAACAACACGCGAACGCAGCTCATGCGGATTGCTGGCAGAGCTACTGCTAACCCTTCCCAGCCCCCTACAACACAGCGCTTCAAGCAATGCAGCAGCAACAGTCGTGCCGCCTGGAATAGTCTCGCCCACTATGACCACATCAAACCCTCTCGCCAACATCCTACCCAACATCCTCGACTCACTAAACAACCTCTCAGCAACACCCTCCGGGAGAGCTCGTTCAACATCAATCCTCCCGCCAGGAGTACGCGAAGGAAGCCTCACATGCGGGATCCGAGGCTCATACACAACTCCAGCATCAACAACAAGCAGGGACACGGCCAACTCTTCTACAATAGCCCTAGTAATCACTGCAGGAGTCGGCAGCCCCTGAGGAGACACGGGTATAACATCGAGGGAAAGAGGCCTACCGGCAACAAGGTATTCCACATCAAGCGTAGGAGTCCACAGGGTAGCCTGAGGCGAAGGCCCAGCTATACTCAGCCCAGGAATGGTCGATGTACGCGTCGAACCAGCAACAACAACTAGCGCAACCCTTCCCTCACCAAGAGTCCTTAGAAACTCTCTACAATCCCCACCAAGACAGCCCACATCCCTCATGCTAACCCCTTCCAGAACAGCGATGAAGACCCGGCACCCAGCAGGCAAACAATAAGAGACGGTCCGGGAAAGGGGAAGGAGGGTCGGTGTAGCGAGAGCTTTACGTAGTGTAAAAAACGTTAATCAGGCTACCATTAGGCCCTGGCCGCCTGGCACGCTAGCTTCTCGCAGACATAAACATGTATGCTACAGCTATGGCTGCAATAGCTATTATTACAGCGGCCACGAAGGCAGCCTTGGATACGAGCTTCGCCGTTCCTTCCTCGCAGGTGGGTGTGCCCATAGTCTCTGTTAGTATCTCCTTCTCCGTCACAGTCTTGGTTATCGTCTTGACGACGGTGCTTACCATACTCTTAGTGGTGGTTACCGTGACTGTTACAGTCTTGGGGGCAGCAGCCGCGGCGGCTGCTGGAGCAGTCGTAGTGGCTTTTGCTGCACCAGCAGCCTTGCCGCCAGCCCCTTTAGCCTTAGCGTAGACCTGCTCAAAGAACTTCTTTAACTCGTCGGTGATACCGGGCATCTTGCTCATCAAATCATTCCAGTTTTTCGCGGTCTTGAACTGAGGCATGCTGAAGCTCGATGCCTCAGAGGCTACGGCCTCATCGAGGCTCGCGTATTTAGTGGCCCAGCTCTTCAGCTTAGCAATTACTCCCTTAAAGTCTGGTGCTATCTGCCCGTTATGGCAGCCTACACAGCCCTTAGCCTGAAACTCCTTCTGCGCCTCACTCTCGCTAAGCGCTAGTGCGAGCGCTCCAGCAGCCACTACTGCCAGGATGAAAGCCCCTATAGCTACGAGGGATACCCCACGCCTCATGCCGGACCACCTTCCTCCAGCTTTTCTCCTCCTATACGCCATTAACTCGGTCGGTCACATTTGAGCATTTATCTACGGGTTCATGATAGCCCATCATATAGGTTGTAAGGGATGTGCAGTCCTTCACGACACCTCAAGCAAAAAAGCCTAGTGGTGTGCGCCACTACCACGGAAGTAGTGTGTCATGATGACTTCTATAGCAACCTTCGCCAGTACTAGGTAGACTAGTATGCCTATGGCATGCATTCCGAGCGTTATAGCATACTCGAGCGGTGTCGGATAGTATAGTATGTACCTGCCCAAGGGGTCCGGTATGTATGCTGGCACTAGTATTGACATTGTCTTCTCGTTTATCACGGCAATTATCGTTATAACAGCAATCAGCAGCCTGCCCGGCCACGTGTTACGCACCTTGGGTATAAGCGCCAGTATTACTGCAGCCGCGCCAAGACCTATCCAGAGCATCATCATCACTGGCAGGTAGCCCAGATGGTAGCCGTAGAATGCCTCCTCGAACTGGGCCTTCTTCAGGGGTTCCGTGGTGTACCAGAAGACCTCGTGGGCCTCGCTGAAGGTGAAGTAGAGCCCAATTATTAGGGCGCCAACCATTACCAGCATAGTCTTCCTGTACACGTCGTCATCAACCTTGAAGCCCTTTATGTATTTCTCTGCAAGCACGAGCACAAGCATTAGTATTGCCGGGCCGCTGGCAAACGCTGTGGCAACGTAGCGTGGCGCCAGTAGTGGGCTGTTCCAGTAGGGCCTAGCTACCAGCGCCTGCGATATGAATGCTGTCACTGTGTGTATGCCTATGGCGAACGGCGAGGCTATTATCATGAATGGTACCAGGAACTTCCTCGGTATAGGCTTGTCCTGGCGATAGTAGTGAACGGTTACCAGGAACCCTATAATGTTTAGGATCAGGTAGCCCGTGAGCACCATGAAGTCCCAGTCTAGCATTGAGTGCAGGTTCGGCAGCTGAGGCATCAGTATCATAGCCCTCAAGGGCCTGCCTATGTCAACCATTATAAGCGACAGCACCGTCACTATCGCCGCAACCGCTTGGACCTCACCGAGGACTGCAACCTTCTTGAAGCCCTTGTGGCCGAAGACGTAGCCGGCTAAACCGAACACTATACCGGCTGCAGCAACTCCAACCCAGAATATGAAGAATGAGATGTAGAGTCCCCAGGGCACTGAATCGCTCATGCCAGTGAGCATCATGCCTCCATAGTCGCTCTTGAGGAATACTGGGGCATGCTGAATGAACACCCAAACGTAGACGCCGTAGGCAGCCATCAAGACCAGGCCTAGCAGGGCCATGTAGTACGCTCTGCTACCCTCCAGCAGCCCCTTACTCACAATATACTTGATCGTGTCAACAAACCCGCCACCATACTCTCTCGCAGCCACGACTAATCACCCCTCTCCACCACTCTTACCAGAAGCCTCCTCGCGAGGCGGTGTTCGAGCAGGCCCGAAGTAGTAGAAGAAGCGTGGCTTGGTGCCAGCCTCGGGCCTTAAAACAAAGGCTCCATACTCCTCTATTATCCTTCTTATGGGGCTCTCGGGGTCGTTGAGGTCGCCGAAACTCCTAGCGCCTACGGGGCAGACCTCAACACACGCTGGCACGCCCCCGTCACGAGACCTCTGTATACACCACGTGCACTTCTCCGTTACATGCGGCTGTCTTAGCACGTTGCCGAGTATGTGCATGTTGGGGTTCAGCTCTGTAACTGGTATTGTTGGCTTTCTCCAGTTGAACCTACGGGCGCCGTAGGGGCATGCTGTGATACAGTACCTGCAGCCTATGCAGCGATCATAGTCTATCACCACTATGCCGTCAGGCTCCTTGAACGTAGCCCTAACGGGGCACACCATCACGCAGGGCGGGTCTTCACAGTGCATGCAAGCCATCGGCACGTATACCATGTTCTTCTCGGGGGCCTTGGTGTAGTCGAGCTTAGTGTTGAGTATCTCGAACTCCTCCCTGGGCACACTAACCACTTTTATCCACTCAATATGCATCTCCCTATCCTGATTATTCTCCATCACGCACGCGTAGGCGCAGCGCCTACAGCCTATACACTTGTTAATGTCGAGGGCCATCGCAAACCTTACTCCAGGCTTAGCTGGCGTAGCCTTCACCTTCACCATGCTACATCTTCTCTTAGCCTCCTTGCACTCAGGGCTGTCGCCGCCCTTCGCGCTACATATTTTCTCGGCCTCCCTACTACACCACTTCTTTATCTCCTCCTCCTTCTTCCTGGCCTTCCTCTCCAGCTCACTCTCGTCGGCAGAAGCCTCAGCCTCAAGCCCAAGTATCTCCTCCAAGCTCACCGGCTTAAGCACTGCACGCAGCTTCTCACGGTCAATAGCTATGAACGATATGGTGGAGGCTCCGCCCACCACCGCCATGGCTTTGAGCAGCTCACGCCTAGTCAGCCCGGCCCCGGAGGCCTTATCCTCAACCACTACCTTTCACCCCCTACTGCCTACTGGTATGAGAGGCTAGGGCCACGGATGTGAGCAACAAGGCCAGGCCAGCTGTCACAGCTGCAATGAGACCATAGGCTATCGTCTCCTCCGGCGGCGGCGCCGGCCTTTCGCTGTGAGGGGGCATAATGCTTATCGCCGGATAGACGCCGACATGGGGGTCGTGGCACTCTACGCAAGCTTTTGCGGGCTTCATAGCTAGATTCTTGTACTCGCTACACACGTGGAAGTCGTATGCTATGCCCTTGTAGCCCTTCACGATCTCAACGCTTCCACCGCTACAAGTGTACGTCTTATTAGCATGTGCTAGATGCATGTAGTCTCTATACGTCTGGGGGTGGCAGCGCTCGCAGACCTTGTTAAGCTTCATCAACTCCTCGTGGCCCATTAGGCCTGGTATAGCTATGTCAACGTAGCCGTTCCGTGTCTTGAGCCTATCCACTTGAGGTGCTGCATGACAGTTGACACAGTAAAGGCCAGCGTGAGCGCCCTTGGTAAGGTCTATACCGTGGAAGGGCTGCTTCTTCACCATCCCAGTAACCTTCATCGTGGCATGGCACTGGCTGCAGGGGTAGAACTGGTACTTGTCGGGGTCGCGGTACTGGCTTGCATCGGCAATATAGCCGGCCAACAAGACTGCGATGAACGCTAATGCTAGGGCCGGCCTAATTACTGTCACATGCTTCATTACCGCTACACCACCCTAGCTTCGTCCTCAATCCCTTAACCGTCATGTCCTGGAACCGAATCATCTAATATAACTTAGAAGTATGTCCGAAACCTATCGGTCCCCAGACCCTAGAAGCTTGGGAGAGCCGGGAGCCCCGATAGGCCATAGGCAGCAGTGCCTAGGCGAGGCTTCAGGAAAGGCGCCAATTCCCCTAGCACCCAGCAGAGACGCTAGGCGAGCGAGCAGCCGCCTGTAAGGCATCACAATGCACCGGGCAGGGCAAGGGTATTTACACGCTAGCTAAAACCTTCTTCCCGGAGACTCCCAGGAGCTGATCTTACTAGCCTCTGATGCTAACGCTGCACACCCTGGGTGGAGGGGGCGATAAAAAGCCTCCTTACCCTCTCAACACTGCTTCAAGGTGTACATAACCGTGAACAGTAAGCAGGAGGCTGTGGGCAAGCTCCTTGAAACAGGCCCGTTCCCGGTACTGCATGCTGTAGTGTCAATGCTTCAGGAAAAGGTTAACGGCGACTATGACGCGTTGAAAACCAAGAGCACATGCAGCAGGGAGTTCATTTCATGGCTTGAGAGCCTAGAATCCATGGCTGATAAGGAGCTCTTGTTTCGTGGTTTCGAGAAGCTTGCGAGCACTGTTCCTAGACGTGACCATCGTGATCTAGCACTAGGCTACTACCGCGTGGGCGAAATGATAGTTGAAGTGGGGCTTGAGGGTCTCAATAAGTGTGGGCAGCTGTTGCGGCTTACTGGTGGAAGGCCTCCGAGAGTCTACGCGAAGATATACTCGGGGGAGCTTGAGATAGCCGTGATAAGGGCTGGAGAAGAGGAGGTTAAGGAGCAGGCGAGCCTCTACATAATGTAAACGTGGCGGTGACCCCGGGGAGGAGGCAGGCAGGGCCAAGGCAAAAACTGGGGGAGGCGAGGGGAAAGGGAGAGTTGGAGGGAAAGCGTCCCGCAGCGTCCCGCAGTTTTCAGGGTGTTGCCGCGAATGTTACCGCGTGTAGTGCTGCAAGAAACATCGCGCCGATAAACACGAGGATCAGCGTGCCGAAACCCTCAATGAACCTCTTATACTCGTCCCATTCCTGCATGTATTTCCTCAGCATGAGTATGCTCGAGCCGAGTAGGAGGAGGGCGCTTGAAGCGAAGAGTGGAGCATAGATGTACTGCAGCATTATGCCCGGACCCCTTTCCCCTCCACAATAGCAGTCTGGAGGCTTGGGGCCGGGTGTCTCGCCCAGCCTTATGCCTATATTTTGGGCTTTCGGTCTTCGAGGACGCTAATACCAGGGCTGCTGCAGCTGCCGTGAAAATACTGGCTAGTCTCCCCGACATGCTGCTGAGGCTGGTGGTTGAGGGCTGAGGGGCCCTTAAGGGTGCTGGTGCCGTGGTTGTGGTAGTGTATGTTCACCCGAGCCATTTAGATGAGCTTTTGCTTGAGAGAATAGCTGAGAAGGTTAGGGCTGGGAGGATTGTGGTATATCCCACTGATACTGTTTACGGCGTTGGCTCAAACCCTTTCCTGGAGGAGGCTGTATTGAGGGTTTATCGCGTGAAGAAGAGGCCCTTGGATAAGCCTCTTCCAGTACTGGTTTCGAGTGTTGAGGCTGCCGAGGAAGTGGTTTATATGACTCGTGAGGCGAGGCTGCTTGCCGAGGCCTTTTGGCCGGGGGCTCTGACGCTGGTGCTACGGGCCAGGGAGAATGTTCCAGGCGTCCTCCACGCTGGGACGGGAAAGGTAGGGGTTAGAATGCCGGATCATAGTGTGGCATTGTCTCTTATAGACAAGTGTTGTGGAGCCCTTGTGGGAACAAGCGCTAATATTCATGGGAGGCCTGCTCCACGTAATGCGCTGGAGGCTTTGGAGCAGCTTGGAGAGGGCGTGGACTATGTTATTGATAGTGGCCCCTCACCCGGAGGGGTTCCCAGCACCGTGATCGATCTAGCCGCCTGGCCTCCCAGGCTGCTGCGTGAGGGGCCGGTGTCCGCCTCAGAGATTGAGAGGGTGCTGGGTGCCAGAATAGTTAGGTCCTAGCTCTGGAAGGTTCATGGTGGGGGCTGGCCCCCTTCTCCGCGCCTGGCCTCCTGCTCCCTCGGATTCCCTAGGGGTTTTACTGGCTCCTTGACCGACATTAGCGCGTCAAGTACCTCGTCCCTGTTGACTACTATGCCGTGTCTGGAGGCGTGTTCTACTATCTTCTCGGCAGCAGCCTTTAACGCGTCGTTGAGGCCCTGGCCCTTCCTCAGCACTTCCTTAACGGCCTCCTCTATGCTTAAGTATGCTGGGAAGCGGAGTCTACCATCCTTTATTAGCGTCTTTAATACAGGCTTCACTCTCCACATAACCTGGTAGAGTAACTTGATCATACTGTTCTCCTCTATACATTCCACCGCTATGTCTCTGATATTGCGTGCTACAACCCCGCTTTTTCCGAGGCTGGTAACGGCTATTTCAACGGCATCATCGAGGACTGCTGCCCTATACGGGACCACTATCTCTGTCCTAGAGGCGTCTGTTGCATCGTTAACCCACTTGCGCCTAGCACTGGCAATGGCCCATACCTTCTCGTTTGCAGCTGGACTGCTTGTAGCCACCACTACAATATCTGCCCACTCCACCAGTTCCTCCAGGCCACGGGCATCCTCCAGCACGTTCAGGCTTACCAGCTTCAATCTATCATCGCGCCTAGCCGCATCAATAAGCTCGCGTGAAAAATCCAGTCCTACAACCCTTACCTCTGCGCCAGCACTCCTGAAGTACAGGGCTCTGCGCGCTCCAACCCGTCCCCCGCCTACAACGAGAACCCTCCTACCCTTCATCTCGAGCCATAAGGGGATCTTGGCCACGCCTCCCCCACGCCCTCCCTAGTGTTTTCCGCCCTTAAGCTGCTCTACGAGATGCCCTATTACTGGCAGGACTACCTCCAGCATAGCTTCAACGGCGTCGGGGCTGCCTGGGCTAGCGATTATTAGCTTGCCGTAGAAGGTGAATGCTGAGGCCCTGCTTAGCAGGGCATTACGTACACCCCTAGAGAGGCTCCTTCTTCTAAACTCTTCACCCACCCCGGGGATCTCCCTGTCAGCCAGCCTCGACAAGAGGTCTACCGTGACGTCCCTGGGATTAGGGCCCGTGCCTCCGGTCAAGAGGATTACATCAACACCTCTCATCGCAGCATCGGAAACGGCATGTAGTATCTCGAAGGGATTATTACCCACGATCCTAGCGTACACAAGCTCATTATCTCTGTTCTTTAGCTTCTCTTTGACCAGCGGAGTCACCTTGTCTAGTGAAGGATCCCTCTTCACAGTATCACTGGTAACTATCAGTGCCCAGCGCACCATGCCTACTACACCCATTAAGCCCTACTCCTCGTCTCGGATTTGGTTAAGGAGCCGCTGCGCCCCTTCTCCCCTTTTTAGGCTTCTCGGCAGAATAGGCCACGGTGCGTAGGTGGAAGAGGGTCATGGGAGGACGCGAGCCCCTGCTCCTACGCTGCCCTCTCATTCTCCCTTGCAGCGGCTGTGAAGTAGTGAGGGATGTAGTGGTTTATATTGAGGATGGTGTAATCGAGTATGTTGGCAGCGAGTTGAAGAACGGTTATCGCAGGGGTGTTGTGATCGAGTGTCCAAAGAGAAGTATCGCTATACCATGCCTATACAATGCACACACTCACACTGGGATGCTTCTCTTCCGCGGAAGCTACGACGACGAAGACCTTGAATCATGGAGTAGGAAGATAAGTGTCCTGGAGAAGAGGCTGCAGCCGTGGATGGTGTATCATGCTTCAAGGCTTGCAGCCCTCGAAGCATTATCCTCCTCTACCTGCGGCCTCGTAGATACCTACCTTTACCCGCGTGAAAGCATGAAGGCGTTAAGGGATGTTGGAGTAAGGGCTCTTGTAGGCCGGCTCATAACAGGCATCGATGACCTGCAAGAGGCACGGAGGGCTTTTGATGATGCTAAAGCCATTAGGGGGGAGGGTGGGGGGCTTATAGGGGCTGTTATTGACGTGCGTGAAGCAGCTCTTTTACCGCCTGAAACACTAAAGGTTATTGCTGAGCAAGCATTGGAGCTGGGGGTCCCGCTCCAGATCCACGTCTCTCAAACGAGAAGAGAAGTATATGTGGCAAAGAAGAGGCACGGCAGATTCCCCATAGAGCTCTTAGAGTCAATAGGTGCATTAACCCCTCTCACAATACTCGTCAACACAGGCTGGGTGGCCAGCTGGGAGCTCAACCTTGTGTCACGCAAGGGTGCAAGACTAGCCTTCTGTCCAACAACCACCATGAAGCTGGCTACGGGGGGTCATTTCCCCCTAAAAGAGGTCTTAGAGGCCGGAATCAACGTGGGACTAGGCACGGGAAGCCCGGCTGCAAGCAATTCACTTAACATGCTGAGAGAGATGAGGGTTATGATCCTCCTTCAGAGGTTTTCTTACTGGGATACAAGGATAGGTGCCAGGGATGCGTTAAAGATCGCTACAGAGGGGTCGGCCAGGCTGATGGGCGTTAGGGCTGGAGCTATAGAGGAGGGAAGAGCCGCCGATATAGCTGTCGTATCCCTCAAAAACCCATGGTTCACGCCCTTAACAGCCAACAACATAATCTCCCACATAGTCTATAATGCTACACCAGGAGACGTAGAATACACCATAGTTAACGGCAGACCCGTCTACGCAAAGAACAGCGAGCATATACAGCGCTTGCTCGAAGAATCCAGGGAGAAGCTTGAAGAAGCCATAGAAGCCTTAGGGGGAGCAGTCTCATAGAGGGTCAAGGGGGCAGGATACGGGCTTCCCGGACTCCCCTAAAGCCATGCTGGAGGAGAGGGGGTGGCATGGCGTGGAGGATGTCGAGAAGGAAATACTCGAAGTACTATCAAAAACGCCGTGCCCCGGCTACGCCCACGCACCCCACACCGCTGACGTGCTCGTAATAGGCCGGGGGCGCCGGCTTGAAGAGGCTTTCGAACAGGCTGCGCTAGGAGTCTACGAGATCATCACTGATACGTCTAAGGTGGAGGAAAGGATTGAGAAGAGTGTGGAAGCTGAGGGGCTTGACCTCTACCAGCTGCTTTACCGCTGGATCGAGGAGCTCCTCTTCTACACTGACGTCGAGAAGCTCGTGTTCTCAAAGTTTAAGATAGAGGAGTTAACCAGAGTTGGGGGCGGAGAGGAAGCATTCTACAAGTTGAAGGCAAAGGCTTGGGGCGAGGTGTTTAACCCGGAAAAGCATCCCCCACGCACAATAGTTAAAGCCATGACGTATGCGTCAATGGATATTGTGAAGGAGGATGGATGCTGGAGGGTCCAGTTTGTAGTGGACATATAGCTGCCTCAACCAGCGAGAATAACAGCCCCATAATACTAGACTCTATCCAGTCCCCAGCAGCCTCGTTCTCAGGGTTCTAGACGGGGTCAGAGAGCCTCCGCCACGCTCTTCACGCGATGCTGAGGGAGGAAACCAGTTTTCCCGGGATGCTACCCTCTCCTGGCCTCTGCCCGCTGTGCTTCCGCGGCAAGTACTGTAAGCAGGAGTGCTGCCGTGACTGTTTGCGGGGGTGCTATTGGGACTATTTCTAGGAGCACTGCGAGAGGCGTCATGATCATTCCGAGAGGTCTTCCCCCCACCTCTATGAATGCTAAGAGAGGTGTGAAGGAGGGATCGATTAGTGCAAGCGATACTATTACTGCTTCGGGGCTGCCCCATGCTAGTGAGAGGGTAAGGAACGCTATGCCAGCATAGCAGATGGGGTTCTGGCA
>QNYQ01000028.1 GCA_003978665.1 Hyperthermus sp. | reverse complement strand
GTGTAAAAGCCAGCCCTATAGGCACGCTACCCTAACACTCGGGTCTGGGCCGGCAAGCTGTCCAACATCTACGTTGACCAGCCTAAAAAGAAACGGTTCAATCTGATCTCCTTTTCACCATGGAAGCCACCTCTCTCACCAACTTACCAATGTTTTTAAAGGCGTCTTCCACGTCGTCTCTGGCACACCATCCCTCGTAGAAGCACGTGTGCATCCCGTTAGCATACATCCATGCCCCCCTAACCCATGAGCCCAGCTCCTTCACCATCAGCCTCATGTACTCCCAGAGCTCTCCATGACTAGTCAAACGTTTTCCATCCCTCCAGTAGGCGTAGGCCTTGACGGCGAGGGCGGCTGCACCCCACAGCTTCTCGGAGGCCTGCCGGACATTCCCCTTCCCGAGCTCCCCGCGAGCCTGCCCAAGCAGGTCCATAGCAGCCTCAATGTACTCTAAAGCCCTATCCCTGGGGTCCAGGCCCTCGCTGAGAAGCTCCACCACATACTCATCGACGCTCACACCCAGCCTACCGGCCTCCTCCCTAACACGCTTAGCAATCCTGCCACGGACAACAACAACCTCGGTCACCCTCTACCACCTAGTACAAGGTAATGATCCTATACGTCTTAAAAAGGACGGGCTCAGAAAACCGATAATGTAAAACGTGAGAGTTGACGGCGGCAGAGAGGAGCATTGATGGCAGAGTGCAGAAAACCAGAGAGAAACTAATCTACGTGGATCATCGGTTAACAGCTGAACAGTCATTACCCACCGCTCCCGTTCTCGACCCTAGAACTCGGCGAGAGGGTTACAACGGGGTTACGGGGTTTCCGGCTGTTATTCAGGGTCAACACTGGAGAGAGTGTTGTGGCCTTTATCGTGACGGAGAAGAGGGGTGAGGAGACCTACCAGAGGTTCTGGAGGAGGCTCTAGACCCAGCCCTCCTTGCCGTACCGCCCCAGGTACTCCTTCACCTTCCTAACCTCGCGCAGCAAGGTATTCCTATCCACGGGCTCGTAAACCTCCACCTCCCCGCCCTCAATAACGTACCTGCTGGGCCCGAGGACCTCGGGCAGCTCTTCTACACTGCGGTAAGCCTTAGCCTCGGCCTGCACCCTACCCGGCACCATGCTCCCCGTACAATACCCGTAGTAGTCTCCTCACACTATATCTCCTTTAGCTTGGGCCGAGCCATGAGTGGGGATCGCCTATATATCGGTTGTACATGTACCAATGGAGGTCTACCCTCCAGGGTTAACCCCAAGCTAGCCGAGAAGTAAACCATCATGTAGGGTTACGACTACAAAGGCTGAGTGAAGAACACTATACGGCTCTGCTAAATAAGCGTAAAAAATAATGGATATGAGCCAGTATCAGGATGTTTACGTGCATTATTACACGCATACCCAGGTAAACCCCAATAGAAAAGTGAGCAGCCAAGACAGCTGGAAGAAAGGCTTAGCAATGCTGAAGCACGTGCTGGGGACGGCGGCTAGCCGCTGGCAGGTACGAGCCGAGATTGTATTGTGAGGAAGGGTGGTGCCGTTACTACCTGGGGGTGAGGGAGGGCAGTGAGCGCGCAGACTATATCTACTCCCCCGGCGGCGGGGAGGCTGAGGATACCAGCGATGAACCATCGGCAACTCAAGAACAGACTGGATAATCTGGGCGTGAAGGCGGGCCTCTACCGCAAGTTCGCTAAACCAGGCTCCGGCGGAGCCAGCGCAGGAGAACAGCATCCCGCTCGACGCAGTATCTCTAATAATATCTCACGGATTGACTGTAACGGGGGCGCACTACCTCAACACTAGGAACTGGGCGGACAAGCCGTTCAGCATCTACGTCGGCTGGCTTAAAAGAAATGGCTTAATCTGATTCTTCATCTTTTTATTAGGGATGCCACCTCCCTCACCAGCTTCTCTATCCTCTTGTATGCGTTCTCCACATCCCTCTCGGTACACCAGGCCTCGTAGAAGCAGACGTGCATGCCAGTAGCGCTCATCCAAGCATCGTACACCCACTCTCCAAGCTCCCTCTCCAGCCTCCTCTTGTACTCCCAGAGCTCCCCGTGGCTGGATAGTCTCCTGCCGTCCCTTAGGTAGGCGTAGGCTTTCACTGCCAGCGCCGCCGCCCCCCAAAGCTTCTCAGAGGCCTGGCGGACATCCCCCTTCCCGAGCTCCCCGCGAGCCTGTCCAAGCAGGTCCATGGCAGCCTCAACATACTCCAAAGCCCTATCCCTGGGGTCAAGACCTTGGCTAAGAAGCTCTATCACGTACTCATCAACGCTTAGACCCAGCTTCCCGGCCTCCTCCCGTACCCGCCTAGCTATGCGGCCGCGGAGAACAACCTCGGACACTCACCGTCACCTATGCATGAAATATGGTCCTACACGTCTAAATAAGAATGAGTTCAGACTGATGGTGTAGGATGCGAGGAATTTATGGTGGTAGAGGGGAAACTGGTCTACGGACGCTGGTACGTAACCATATGTTCTGCGTCATTGAAGCCAGCATTAGGGTGCGAGGGGTTTTACTTGGGCTTGTAAAGGAGGGCCAGGACTGTAACCGTTACGTCGCCCCGGGGCTGCAATACTCTCTGGGGTGCCTTTCTTGGGGTGGTGCCTGTGGCTTGATGGCTCGCTTCTAAAAGCGTGCCGGGTGTTGAAGGCGCGGCTGGAGCCTCTGGGCTATCTTGTGGTATGTAGGCATAGCTTGCCCGATAGAGCTATAGACTCTATGGCTGCTAGAATGGGCTGTGTTGTAGCGTCTACGGACCAGCATATAATCCGGGCTGTGATGCTCACCTGCTGGACTATTCTGCCCCAGGAGCATGTTGAAAGGAAGAGTGCAAGAGACCTGGCAACACTTATACTTAAGCAGGTCTACAGGCAGTGTTTGGGGCCGATGAGCCCGGGGCCGAGCTGAAGTCTTCGTCTCCCCTTCTCTTCGTGGGAGGCGGCGAGGCCCTCTTTCCTCTCTTCTTGCATGCTTTTAGTCCATCCTGGCGGGGGCCTCCTTCCACTTTTTATTTCTCCTGGTGTTTTGGCGGGGTTGCTTGAGAGGCGTGCTATGGGTTCTGTGTCTCCGGCTGTGTTGTCGCGGTGGTGTAGGGGTGGGGTGGCTTTAGGCGTTCCTTGCTGCTTGCGGTGAGTGTTTTCCTCTTCTTCTCTGCGAGTGTTGGGTTGAGCTCGGTTATTGCCAGGTATGCTGAGGGTTTGGGTGCTGGTGCGGGTAGTGTTGGCTTCATGTTCTCCCTGGCCTCTTTTGTTAGTGCTGTGCTGCGTGTCCCCGTTGGCTTGCTTGCTGACAGGTTTGGTAGCCTGTTGTTTATGGGTGTTGGGCTTTCATCTGTTGGTGTTGCCGGTCTTGTAGCGGTGTTTTCCACAGGCATGCAGCACCTATACCTTGCCCGGCTTGTCCAGGGTGTTGGTATAGCCTCGTTTATTGCCCCCTCTATTGCCGCTGCCTCGCTCATTGCTGGAAGCGACTATGAGGCTGCGCGCGCTCTCTCCTATAGGTCGGCTGCAATCTCTCTCGCGATAACAGTGTCTCCTCTCCTGGCTTCATGGCTTGTGGATGCCCTGGGCTACCGGGCTGCCTTCCTCTACGTGTCCCTGGTGTCTCTGGCTGGCTTTGTTCCACTCTACCTTATCCGGGCATCGGGGGGTGGGGGGAGGCCTGGGCGGGGTGGTGGCTCAGGGTCTCCGCGGCTGGGGCTCCCCGGCTGGAGGACTGCTGCTGGTAGGGCTGTGGCAGCTATGGTTGTTCTCGCCTTCCTCGACGGCTCAGTGTTCATTTCTCTTCAGGCTATACCGCAGTACCAGGTTGCTGCAATGAAGCTGCCTGCAAGGGTTTACGGTGGTTTCCTGGCAGTGTATGGTTTCATGAGCCTGGCCTCCAGGCTTCTATCCCACAGGGTTATGAGGCTTGTCGGGGCGGCCCCCACGATAGCCTCGGGCACGGTATTGGAGGCTGTAGGCCTGCTAACATTATCGCTGCATGCCTCGGTGCCAGCCCTATACATGGGCGGCACAGTATACGGGATTGGACGCGGGCTTGTAGCCCCCAGCAGCCAGTACGTTCTCCTCGCGAGTGTCCCGAGAGAGGTGAGGAACACTGTTGCAAGCCTCTACGCGGTGGGAGTGGACATGGGTGGCGGACTTGGCACCGTCGCCTACTCTAAGCTGGTAGAAGTGGAGGGTTACCGGGCAGCCTACCTCGCCATGGCGCTGGCCGAGGTGCTTGGCCTCGCCTCTCTCGCCTCCCTCCTAGGAGTGAAAACCCTTCTACAGCGAGACAGCCGCGGCGAGAGCAGGGCCGGGCTCTGAAGGATCTCGCTGGGAGGGGAGGGTGGTCTCGCAGAAGGAAGCTCCTACCCTAACATGTCTATGAGATCCACTATCCTCTTCGCGGCCTCCTCGGGCCTCCCCTCCTCGTTCACTACTATAAACACGCTTGCGGCCACAAGGGTTGCACTGCTTAGTGCTGCTTGGCGCGCAACCTCCATGAGGCTCCTTATCCCCTCCACTCCACCTATGTCGCTCCTCCTCCGGGTAGCGGAGTCCCTCACCTGCCTCGCATAGATCGCCTCGGGGTCGGCTTCGACAAGCACTATGGAGTCCGGCCTAAGCTCCCTCACAACATTCTCCGGTAGCCCGGGCCAGTAGCCGGTAGGGGTCTTGATTATGGCGTGAGTGTCAACCAATAGGGGGGCCTTCCCCCTCAGCGTTTTCTCCGCGTCCTCCCGTATCGAGCGGGCAGCCATCTCCTGCAGCTCTAGCTGCCTCCTCAAGGGAAGGTGCCTCATCTCGTCGCGGTGGCTTACCCAGCCGTTCCGCATAGCCTCCTTTAGCATGTAGTCTCCGAAATTGACTACCATGTATTCTCTGCCGGCTGATGAGAGCATCTCGGAGACCTTCGCTAAAACAGTGGTCTTGCCTACCCCCGGCACCCCGGTGACTATGAGCGTTATGAAGGGGTTCCTCGGAGGCATCAGCCATACACCAGGATATGGCGCGGCCGGCTTATGGATATAAAAACCTGATTAATTATAATTGTTGATGCCAGTGTTACGCTCCTATTATCCTCTGAAGCATCGGGTACATCTCCAGCGTCCTCTCGTAGGCCAGTGTCTCGTAGAAGTTGTATATTATCCCGACCATCAGCACTAGGCCGCTACCATAACTATAGGCTCCAAATATGTCGGCTAGCACGGCTATCCCCGAGACTACAAGCGAGCTTATAACGGTCAGCGGGTAGATGTACCTTGACAGTATCTTCTCGAGCATTTTCGTGTTCCTCCTTATACCCGGAAGCTCCATGCCGGACCTCACCAGGTTCTCTGCTTGCTGCCTAGCGCTGAGGCCTGCTATCTCTACCCAGATGAAGCCGAATAGGAGGCCCAGGAGGAGCCACGATACTGCGAAGGCTAGTGTGCGTAGCGGGTCGGAGACGGCGTCCAGCAGCCCGTAGGGTGGCCTGACCACGTTGTATATTGTCTCGAAGACCTTGGCTATGGGGCTTCCTCTTCCCGCTGTGCCAGCTACGAGTATGTGGAACACGTTTAGGTCGGCTACGAGGATTCCAACGAAGAGGATGGGTATGTTGGTGACGTATATGAAGTTTAATGGTATCCTCGTCTTAATACTGCCATACCTCGGGCTCGTAACCGGTATATACACCTTCATCAACTGCATGTACAAGAGAACCATTATGAGCACTATGGTTGCAATAAGCCCCACGAGATCGGGGAGCCTATGCCTCAGTATGGCTGGATCGTGGCGTAGCAGGAGCTGGGGCAGCCAGCCATAGTAGTCTCCTTCACGCGTAACCTGAACCGGGCCGGCAAGCCTCCACGCCATCCCCTTCATCACGTTAGCCACTATGAACAGGCTCAAAGCACTCCCTATCCCCCAGCCGTTGCGTACAAGCTCGTCGAACCACATGAGGAGCAGCGTAGCGGCCACAAGCTGTACAACCACCAGCGCCTTAACAGCAGCCCCCACGGGGCAGCCTCCGCCGCCGAGCGCTGTCGTCCAGAACTGGCATCCCGCAGCGTATGCTGCTGCTTCGAGTGCTGCGAATATGAGGGCGAGCATTCGCTGGGCTCCCATGAAGATCTTCCTGTCACGCGGCTTGGTGAGATCCATGTCTATCAAGCCGCCTCCAACAAGCACCTCCAGTACTATACCAGCGGTGACTATTGGGCCTATTCCAAGCGTCATCAGGGAGCCTATGTTCATTCCGAGCAGCATTTGCGTCAAGGCTGCAGGCTGCTGGCCTCCCGCAGCCTTTCCCATAACGCCGTAGAGGGGTATCTCCCCCATGAGGAGGTAGAGGAACACTACTATAGAGGTCCAGAGGAGCCTCGTAGGCAGTGGAGGCCTGCGCGCGGGCTTAGTGACTGCTGGAATATACTTCGATAGCTCAGCTAGAGCTTCCAGTACACCCTTCATCCCAGCCAAGCCCCAGGCGGAGGGGTGGGGTTGGAGTGGAGACTAGTATTAATAAGGTCCGTTCCCGCCGCCTCCTCTTATAATAGTGCCCCCGCGGTACTCTCTGCTTCCGGGAGAGCTGCCTTGTCCTCTGGGCTTAACGGAGAGGATTTCGCAGAGAGGCTTAGGGATATGATTGACAGGCTGGATAAGATCAAGTCTCAGATCGAGGATGTAGCGTTGGATGAGATGAGTGAGGCCTATGCCTACGCTGAAATGGCTAAGAGCTGTCTCGACAAGCCTGATATAGCATCCCTCCTATTCCTAATAGCTATTGACAGTATCCTCCACCGTGAGCTCGCATGGGCAGTACTTAGAGCTGTAAGCGAGATACAGGTGCTGGCTAAGGAGGTTATTGCCCACATGCATTCGCCCGGCATAGATGAGGACAAGTTGAGGGAGATGGTTAGGATCCATGAGAGCATAGAAGTCTTCGCTAAGAGTAGCTACCAGGGGCTCGTCGACCTCGCCGAGCCGGGGACGACCCTCCGGAGGCTACTGGAGCTTCTCGTGTCGGAGGAGGAGAAGCATCGTGGCCTCGTGAAGGCTGCTCTCGCGAAGCTGAGAGGGGCCTAGGGGGTCTAGATGTAGCCTTTTTCCTCGCAGATCCTCTTCATGACCAGTGCGTCCTTCTCCAGGATGGGGCTCTCAGAGATCACCACTGCCTCAACACCTATCTCACTGTAAGCGCTGCAGACCAGCTGCCAGTCTGGCCCGTAATCCGTCTCTGCAAGAGTATGGTGCTCCCTCTCTCCTCCACGACCGTACTCTATCCTGCTGAAGTGTGTGTGGAGGGGTTTGACCGCGCTTGTCCCAAGCTCTCTCTCAAAATACTCCACGATGCTGGCCACGTGGTCCACGCTGGTGACCAGTCTTCCCTCACTCCTAGCGTATATGTGGGCCCAGTCGACGGCAGGCCTACAGTACTTGCCCAGGCTCCTACATATCTCGGCAACCTCCTCCACACTCCCCACTTGGCTAGTCTTGCCCGTGGTCTCCGGCGCTATCCAGACACCCTTAATGCTCCTAGAATCCATGAACTCTACAACGGGCTTCAAGGCTCTGATAGTGGTGTCCAAGGCCTCCCTGGCGGAGGAATGCCCCTTGTAGTAGCCCGGGTGGAAAACCACCGCGTAGGCTCCCATCCATTCAGCAGCCTGGACGGCGGCCACAAGCCTCTCAACACTCTTCCTGCGCGTCTCCTCGCTGGTAGAGGCGAAGTTCAGGAAGTATGGGGCATGCATTGAGAGCTTAACATCCCTCTCCCGCGCAGCCTCACCTATACGCCTAGCCTTCGGCTCTGAGACGCGAACCCCCCGCACAGCCTCATACTCCATTGCGTTCAAGCCTATGCTAGCAACGTACTCTATGCCCTTCACGTAGTCACCACTCTTCAACCCCACAGGCTTCCCCGCAGGCCCGAACCTAAGCCTCAAGGCCAACGCAGCCCACCCTGCCACGCGTGTGGTAGGGGGGAGGAGGTTCAGCCAACCCGGCTGACGCCATCAGCGCCTGAAACACTCAAGCACTAGCCTCGTGAGGGGCTGCAGGCGCCTCCGCCCGGGGCTCGTTTCCGGCGCGTTCATCACCCGCTCCCAGCCACCTGCTGAGGCCCGTGCCCCCGCTCCTACACATATCCTCTCTGAACGTGTCAATTAGCTTTAGCCTCATCCCTCTGAGACTGGCCATGACGCTGGCTACGAGAGACTCCAGCTCCTCCCTCCTAACTCCCCTCTCGGCAGCCCTAGCTTTAACTATCTCCTCTACAACACTATACCTCCTATATTTCTCGTTGAGCTCCCTCCACTTAACCCCCTTAAGCCCCTCGGCTACCCGCTTATTGAAGGGGAGGACGTGGCTAAGCATTAGCGCAGCTATTATAGGATAGCCCGTGTAGCCCCGGAACCTTGTACCGTTATCATCGCTATACACTATCCTCCTCTCAACGTCAACATAGACCGTGTACTCCCTCGACCCATCACTACTCACAACCCTATAGCAGGGCCCGCCAATACGGGTTATCCTGCCATCAGCTATGGCTCCAAGAGCCTCCAGAACCTTTATCCTAGGCGGGAGCCGGAGCCCACGCATCATTCAACCACCCATAAACGCCTCCTAGCGCGCCCCGGGGCGTGGATTTGTTTTCACTCAATGCCCAGGCTGCCGAGCAGCCTCCAGTACTCGCTATCGGCAAGTATGGTGTTCTGCTCCCTCTCAACCCTAGCCACTAGGCCGGCAGCCCCCCTCAACACGAACCTCGCCAGCTTCTCTACGAGCTCCCTCCTGGGAACAGGGTTGCTGGGCAGCCCGCTTCTCCCGAGACTGGCTTTTGCTATAAGCCAGAGCCCTATCACGGCGGTGTTAACGCTGCTTCTAAGCTCATCCGCCTCTAGCCTGCCTCCCCTAGCCCACCAGTACTCCCTCACGAAGGATATGCCGAGCGCCCTCATAATCTTATCCCTCCACGCCTCCCATAGCTCCCTGCTCTTTGCCCGCAACCGATCCACGACGTCCTCAACCATTACTTTACGTAAAGGGGCCCTGACGGCTGCTGAGACAAGCAGGGGGTCCACTACAGCTTCTAGTCCATCGTGAACATAGGCTATTGACGACGCGTAGGCACTGTGGAGAACGGCCTCCATGAATGCCTCCTCAACCCCTTTACTGCTCGTGGGGCTCCACGCGCCGGTTATTATGGCCTCGGCCTCAAGAGGCTCCACGGGATCCGTTGCAGCAGGCTCACCGTCAACCACTATCCAGGGCACACTCCACACCCTGTTCGCCAGCACGTGCTGCATGCTATTCGCCGTCGAGACTACCTCCACGCGTTCAAGAAGGCCTCGGCTGTGAAGATGCTTGATCAGCCTGTAGCTTGCAAGGCATGTGGGGTGAATATAGACTGTTACCTTCCTCAACCCGGAGGCCAGCCTCCCCTTTTTCCATCCCTATACTGGGCACTACACTCTCATACAGCAGTGTTCCAGCCGATTATCTATGCTTTCTCCCGGCCACAATTGTTTCGCCGGGGGTTTCCGGCTAAAACTATCCAGTAAACCTGATACTGGTAGTAATAAAGATATACTGTAATTATGCTATTCTAAATAGAAAGATAAGCTGCTTGCTTAAACAATGTTATAGTTGAGGATGGTGGAGCTGGAGGGGTTAGGGGTGAAGAAGAGTAGTTCGGGAGCGGGGAGCCTCGCTCCCCTGGCGGCATTGGCTGCCTCGGCGATAGCTCTGGCCTTGTTCACGGGCTACGCCTCTGTCACGAGCGACAGAACCTACTACGGCTATGGCGACGTGTCGGTGAAGAATGAGCCCGTGAACGTGGTTGTGTCCCCCTTCAGCTTTCCCGGAGCCAACGCGTCATTGTCGTCGGGGGGTCAGGGGGTCTTTAAGAAGCCTGACTGGATAAGGGTGGTTAACCAGAGCGATGTGGAGAACGTAAAGCTGGAGATAGACTGGGTTAATGCTAACCAGGCGGCCAACTACTTTGACTACGCCAGGATCCTTGTAACGGGGCCTAACGGTCAAGTTAAGGGCTACCTAAGCCTGCAGCATGGGAAGGCGTGGATAACTCTTGATGCGGAGGAGCTTAGGGAGGGGGCTGTGCTGGGGGCAGTGATGTACTATGAGGTGAAGGAGGGCGTGTTGGCGAGCAGGCTTCCTCTAGTGTTTAAGGTAAGGGTTGTCGAGACGGGGTAGGGGCTGCGGGCTGGTTCCTTTGGAGGCCTCCAGGGTTTCGCCATCCTAGATCTTTTCCTCCGCCCTCTCTCAGCGCTCCTGCATTCTCCTCGCCGAGGCTATCTTCATTGCCGTGTACTCTAGTGTCGCTATGATATCGTCTGCATTATCGCGTGTTACTCCTAGAACGGTTATCGTCTTTATCCTACCATCCTCTCCTCGGTCCACGCTGTACTCTATGCCCTCATTCTCCTCGGCTATCCTCTTGAGGGAGCGTACCAGGTACTTCATGTAGGGGTTGGCTTCGGGTACTGGGTGTGTAAAGGTTAGTGTTAGCTTGTTGCGTGACTGGTAGAGTCTTGCAACCAGTCTTCCATCCGGGCTCCTAAACTCTCTCGCTCCTCTCGCGCGTGCGAGCGATTCTACCTCGCATTCCTCTAGGAGGGATAGCATAGCCTGATAGAGCTGCAGCTTCTTCTCCAGCTCCTCTATCTCGTGTTCAAGCCAGCTACGGATTGTTTCGGTATCGATCTCGTCCACCAAGACATGTAAACCTCCCGGGAGAGGCTCAGGTGCTCGGTAGTATGTGTATGGGTGAACCCTGGGGCTTTAGCGTTGTGTGCCTTAGGAGTCTCTTTCTTTTATTGTTGGCGTGTTGAATAGGTGTTGGCTGCTGTGGGGTGGTCTGGGGCTGTGGGCTTGTATGCGCGCTCGCTGTCGCTGCTACTGTTTGCTCTTATTGCTGCTAGTGTGGTCTCGGCTTCTTCTACGCGTAGCCTGAGGCTGGGCCTGCTTGCCGTTGACTTGGAGAGGGATCATGGAATGGTTATTCCGGCCACGCTGTTTCTCGAGCCTGGCAGTGGGGATGTAGATGTTTTGCCGCGTGGGGCCGTGGATGATAGTACCTATTATTCGACGCTTCTGGCCTCGAGGCTAGCACTCCTCTTTGCCGGCCACAATCCCTTGAGGTATAGGGTTGTGCTGGTGGTTAATACTTCGACGCCCGTTGGCGGCCCTAGTGCTGGCGGTTTCATCGCTTCAGCACTCTATGATCTTGCCCTGGGCCTGGTCCCGGAGACCACTAACACTACTATGACCGGTATGTTGTCGTTGACTGGGGCTGTTCTACCCGTATCGGGTATTCCGGAGAAGCTTGAGGCGGCGAGAGAGAATGGCTATGCGAGGATTATTCTTCCTCGCGCCGAGGCCAGGGAGTATGCGGCTAAGGGTGCCGGGCCGGGTGTTGCGGGAGTATGCGATGTGTTCGGTGCCAGCGACCTCTTATCGGCCCCGGTCTCGGGTCGCCCTGGCTCCCTTGTGGCGGCGAGCAGCAGCACTATTAGGCACCCGGACGCCTTTAGAAGGGATGCCCTAAAGCTGATAGGTTACGCTGAAAGCCTCGCCCCCGCTCTCCCGCCGGGTGAGAGGGAGAAGGTTTCCGCTATGGAGGCTGCCGTTGAGGAGGCGTTGGAGAGGGGCGACTACTATTCGGCAGCCAGCCTAGCGTTTGTGGCCCTCTACCGTGCAGCCCACATGTTTGCTGCAAAGAAATCGTTTGGGGAGCTAGAGGAGAGGCTTGGGTTGAAGCTGGAGGATGAGATTAAGAGGGCTGAGGAGGCCGTTAAGAGAGTAGACTACAAGGCTGGCGGGGGGCTTTGCTACTATTGGCGTTTCGCAGGCCTGTCTGAGGCATCCTATAGACTCTACCTGGCCAAGCAGGTTAAGGGGATGGACAATGTTCTCTCCCTCTTGAGGGCTCTATCAGCGCGTACATGGGCTGACGCGTCGCTTGAAACCTCGGGGCCGCTGGTCCCCTGCGAGGAGATTAGAGGGCTTGTAGGCTTCATGACCGAGTACGCGGAGCTCTCCTACAAGTATCTCAAGAGTGTTCTCGAACTACCCGTGATAAGGGTCGAGATAGATAATAGGAGTTTGGCTGCGTGGATCGGGGATATGGAGAGGGCGTATGCTGCCGGAAACCTCCCCCTAGCAATGGGGCTTGCAGCGTTCACGGTCTCCTACATGGAGTCGAGGCTCCTGGCGGCAGTGATGCTTGAGGATTGCATAATTGGGCACTGGAATAGAATGGCATCGCTCCTAGGATCATGGGCGTTATTCCCCTCCATCCTCTACCACGGTTACGCGTCAACCTATTCCGGCCTAGTAGCCAACTATACTGGCGGGAGCCGTATCGGCCTACTAGCCAGCCTGGAGGCCAGCGCCACCACCTGGCTGCTCTCTGGGCTAGCCCTCAAGGCTCTTGGAGGCGGGGAGGAGAAGGGGCAGCTCAAAGCCCTCCTCCAGCCCGAAGAAGCCTATGCGCTGCTTGCAGCCGAGGCAGCATTACTCGCCATCGTGTACGTTACAGTACTAAGACTGGCCAAGAAAGTCTAGCAGGCTCCCCGCTCTCCTCTCCCCCCTCAAACCCAGGGCTAGCTCGACTGCACGCTTAATAGGCCCCTTGAAGTCGTCCTCGAGGACTCTACGCAGAGGCGGCTTGTAGAGGGCTGCCGCTGGATGATAGGTCGCTATAATCTTCACACTGACTCCCGCAAGCTTGGCGTCGACCAGCCTGCCGTGAAGCCTGGTCATCGACGTCCACTGTAGCCCAGCCAGCCTATACAGTGTCCTGGCGGCATGCCTTCCCACGGCTATAACAAGCTTAGGCTTGATTAGAGCTATCTGCCTCAGGAGGTAGGGTATGCAAGCCTCGATCTCCTCCTCCTTAGGGTCACGGTTTCCCGGCGGCCTACACTTAACGATATTAGTTATGTACACTGCCCCTCTAGACAATCCTGCAAGCTCCAGGAGAGCGTCTAGAAGCTTACCGGCAGCACCCACAAACGGGCGCCCCTCCTCATCCTCCCTCCTGCCAGGCGCCTCGCCCACAACCATCACGCTTGCGTCAAGAGGGCCCTCGCCGGGAACGGTATTCTTCCGGTAGCGGTGGAGAGGACACTTCCTGCATGAAGATATCTCGGATACAATGACCTCGTATTCGCGCCGCCTTGAAAACCCCTCATCCAATAGGTAAGCACCATGAGCCTGAAGGAGCAGCAGTAGGGATGACATTAAGGCTCTGGGAGGCCTATGCGATGAGCACTTAAAAAAGAGCGTGGCAGGAAAACGCTATGCTAGGCTCCGATGCATGACCCGGGTACGCTTATCAGGCAGCCTTGGTCTTAAGCTCGTTTACCGCCTTTATTATCTCGTCCACAAGCCCCTTTGCCTCTCCGGGATCTATGATGCATGCGCTTGCAGCGTTCACCTCTATTCCAGCAGCCTCCCCCAGCCTCTTCTTGCTAGGCACATACACGTATGGCACCTTCTTCTCCTCGCAGAGGAGGGGGAGGTGGGCCACTATTTCCGGCGGGTCAACATCCTCGGCTATAAGCACCAGCTTTGCATGCCCCCTCTCCACGCACTTCGTGGTCTCATTGGTCCCCTTCTTGATCCTCCCCGTTTTCCTAGCCTGCTCTAGAGCCTGGTACGCCTTCTCAGCCAGCTCGGGCGGTACCTCGAACCTAACATAGAATGGTTTGCTCAAGGCTCATCCTCCTCCCGGGCGAGAGACTGGTCGTCGCCCCCTTATCCTCCACGGGGTTTCTCCGGGAAGAGTCTCTGGGGTTTTTAGAGGCTCCGTGTAGAGGGAGGGCAGCGTCTAGCTGTGCGCGTATACTGCTACTATTGTCGCTTTAGGGGATCCCTCTACAATGGAATCTACCCGTGCAAATCCCACTCTAACCAACTGTACTATGTCGCCGACTCCCAGCTTGGCAGCTGCCTCCTCTATGAAGCCATGCATTATTCTCAGGGTAAGCCCCTCCGGCTTGACTAGCTGGATTGGAAGCGCGTTGCTGGGGCTGACCCATTGGATTATTGGGGCCTTGTTCCTCCTAGCCTCCTCTAGGCTCTCGCTGTGGTAGATGGCTTCTATAGTGTCCTCCTTGGTTTTTTCGATTCTTATGTTGAATGCCTCCATGAGCCTTACTATTCTTCCTTCCTTCAGTAGCTCCTTGTCCGCTCTATCCAAGAGGAGCGTCAGTCTTCCTCTGCTAGCCTTTAACACTACTTCCCTCTCTCCCAGTCTGCCCGATGGATGGAAGGGTATCCTTAGCCTATTCTCCTGCCAGGGGACGTCCTTGACCTGGAGGGTTAGGGGCTCGAACACGGCCATGAGCCTTTTGGCTGCTGGATCCACTATAACCCTGTTTACGGCCGCTAGGTTAGTGAAGCTTATGCTTGCATCAGTATACTTTACGCCGACATCCTCCACTATTATCTTCCTTATGGCCTCAGCCACTATCCCCCTTCTCCTAAGCCCAGCCAGGGTCGCGAACCTGGGGTCGTCTATTCCCCTGCCTACTCCAGACTCCATTATGTTTTTCAACGTTGACTTGCTCATAATGAATCCTTCGAGCTTGAGCCTGCCGAAATGGATCACGTGGGGGTACTCCCAGCCCATGTGGCTGTAGAGGAAGCTCTGCTTGACAGTGTTCTGCTGGTGCTCGCGTGCACGCAGTATGTGTGTCACACCCATCAAGTGGTCGTCAACAGCTGCGGCGAAATTGTATGTTGGCCACACGGTGTACTTGTCTCCCACTATGGGGTGGGGGTGTCTCCCCGTGTCTATTATGCGGAAGCCCACCCAGTCCCTCACACTGGGGTCGCGGTGGCGTGGGTCGGTCTTGACGCGGAGTACAGCCTCCCCCTCACCGTACCAGCCCTCTAGCATCCTGTCCCATTCTTCCAGGTTGTCCTCCACGCTCCTTGATCTTGGAGGGTATTTTTCGAGCATGTTATTGTCCCTATACTCTTTAAATCTTTGAGCTGGCTCGGTGTCTATGTAGGCTCCTCCTTTCTCCAGTAGGGAGCGCGCCACATCATAATACACTTGGAGTCTTAGACTCTGCACGTACTCCTCGTCCCACTCTATCCCAAGCCATCTGAGATCCTCCCGTATGAGCTCGTAGGCCTCGGGTAGTGGAGCTTTAGTTCTCGGGTCGGTATCCTCGAAGCGGAGTATCATCTTGCCCTTGTAGATTCTCTTGTACTCGTAGCTTAGAAGGGCTGGGCGCGCGTTACCGAGGTGGATGACGAAGTCTGGGTTGGGCGCGAATCTTGTTACAACTCTTCCCTCAACCGCCCCGGGTAGTGGGGGGAGCCTCTTCTCTTCAACCCTCTTCCTCCTTGCATGCTCCAGGACCCAGCTGTATTCCTCCTCCAGTAGTCTCCTCTGCTCCTCCAGGGTGAGCTTATTCACTTCATTTACAATGCTCCTCACTATGGCAGCGATTGCTTTAGCGTGGGGTCTTAGGTCGCTGCGCTCAGCCATGATCTTTCCCATTACCGGTCCTACTGCAGCCTTGCCTCCATGCTCTGTGGCGTTGAGTAGGGCATAGCCCCAGGCCAGCTTCTTAACCTCGCTCTCCCACGGCAACCCTGACATTCCGGACTGCCTCCCTTGGGGCTATGAAAACTATGTCCCTCTCTATCCCCCCGGTGGGAGAGGAGTATACGTAGACTACTATGCCGTCTACATGGCTTCTTATTCTCCTCACCTCACGCTTCCTAGTAGCCACGAGCGCTATGGTGTCGCCTATGCTCACGCTTTTTCCCTCGCAGACCTCGAGGGCCACCCTCACGCCCTCAACGGGTATGGGCTCTAGATGTGTTCCCTCCTCAACAACTATGCCCTCGCTGTAGGCTGGTGGGAAGACTACTATGAAGCTTCTCACAGCCTTCTTCTCTATGAGGTCGTAGATGCCGTTGTAGGAGCCGTAGATGACCTTGCCGTAGCACTTGGCCTTGGCCGGGCACGTGCCTGCTGCTTCCAGGTAGTCATGGTTGTATGCTACCAGGTACTCGCTTGACTTGACTCCTTCAACGTAGAGGCGGGGTATCATGTAGGGGTGTTGGAGGCAGCTGCTGGCCATTGGTGTTCTCACACCTTTATTTCACTCTTTTGGCGGCGTAGAGGGCTAGCTCTTCAAGTATTGAACGGTACTCGTTGCTTGGCAGGGACTTGAGGGCGTTTAGTGCCTGGGACACATGGTATTCAGCCAGTTTTTCCGCATAGTCTATGGCCCCGCTGCTCTTTATCAGTTCGGCAGCCTCCTCCAGTTCCTCTCTCGTAGCGTCGCGTTTGCCGAGCGTCATCTTGATCTTCTCTCTCGCGTCCTCGTCGAGCTTAGACAACGCGTATATTACCAGGAGCGTCTTCTTTCCCTCACGTATATCGCTGTAGAGGGGCTTGCCTATAGTCTCTTCATCCCCCACCAGGCCTAGGATGTCGTCGCGTATCTGGAATGCTATGCCGAAATTCCTCCCGTAGGCCGAGAGTGCTGAAAGCACATTGTCCTCGTCGGTTGAAGTCAGCCCGCCGAGCACGGCTGCTGCCTCGAAGAGTGCGCCAGTCTTCTTATACACCATCCGCATGTACTCTTCCACCTCAACCTCCTCCTCTTCTTCAAACATCATGTCCATTGACTGGCCCTCCGCTATGATGGATGAGGCTTTTGCCAGAACCCTTGCAGCCTCAACAACCCTCTGCGAGGGGACACCCTTGTCTCTAGCGTCCACAAGCACCTCGAACGCCTTGGCGAAAAGCAGGTCCCCGGCTATTATCGCCATAGGCTCTCCCCAGAGCTTGTGCACGGTGGGTACTCCGCGACGGAACTCATCCCGGTCCATTATATCGTCGTGGACGAGCGTGAAGTTGTGTATAAGCTCTACCGCGGCTGCGAACGGCAGCGCCTTCTCAGCCTCCTCGCCGAGGGCCTCGGCAGAGGCGACTACGATGACTGGCCTTAGCCTCTTCCCTCCGGCTCTGATCAAGTGGAGGGATGCATCATAGATGTCTTCCGGGTCTCCGTGAACCTTGGCGTAGATGAATCCGTCAACAAGGCCGGCCACGCGGGCAATGTATCTTTTACAGCGCTCGCTTAACCCCTCGCTCAACCCCTCTACACCACTTTCCCGGCTATTCACGATCCCTTAAAGCCTAGCCCTCCCAATCCCGGCGGCTAAACTCCCTCGGGGAGCCTCTAAACCATTGCTAGGATGGTCTTCCTCCGGGCTTACACCATTTGCCGGGGGTGACGCGTTTCCTTAGAGTGTCTAGGTAGAGGTCTACGTAGACCCCTCTTCTCTCCAGGATGCTACGTAAGGGCTCGTGTATTATGAGTGGTTTCTCGCGTAGCTCCTTCAGGTTTCTTGCCCCTGTAAGGAATAGTGCGGTCTTTATCTCGTACATGTATGTCTCGAGCAGCTCTCTAATACCCTCCTCTCCCCTCTCACTGTATGCCCTCATAACCGGCAGTGCTACTCCTACAAGGTCGGCTCCAGCGGCTATTGCCTTGGCTGCGTCCAGGCCCGAGCGGATGCCCCCGCTAGCTATTATGCAGGAGTATGGTACAGCCCATCTAGCCTCTATGGTGGCTTGGAGGGTGGCTATTCCCCAGTCGGAGAACGTTCTCGCCGCCTCGGCCAGCTTCTTGTCAACGGTGAGTGCACGATAGTATTCTACCTTGACCCAGCTCGTCCCCCCGGCACCGGATACGTCGAAGTAGTTGACGCCTATGCTTCCGAGCATTAGGGCTGCTTCAAGCCCTATCCCATGCCCCGTCTCCTTTACTATGACCGGGACGTCGATGTTTTCGACGAGGTTTTTGATGGCTGCCAGTACCCCCCTATAGTTGGTGTCTCCCTCGGGCTGGAACGATTCCTGCGCAGCGTTTAAGTGTACTGCAAGAGCGTCTGCGTCGACCATCTCGATGGCTTTCCTGGCTTCGGCCACCCCATAGCCCTCGGCGAGCTGGGGAGCCCCAATGTTAGCTACTACTACGACGTCTCCTCCACCACAATCCCTAACCACGCTGTAAGTATAGGCTAGCTCGGGGTGTTCGAGCCCCGCCCTCTGGCTCCCAACACCCATTGCGAGCCCGAGCTCTGCCGCGGCACGAGCTATCGAGCAGTTTATCTTAGCAGCAACACTATGCCCCCCAGTCATGCCAGTAATCATTATCGGCGCCGACAATACACGGCCAAGAAACTCCACCCTCAAGTCTACAGCTTTGAGACTATTCTCTGGAACAGCCACGTGCACGAGCTCAACAAGCTCAAACAAGGGCCTCCTGGAGTGCTCTATGCTCGCGTCGACAGCTAGGCGTATATGGTCAAGCTTCCTTGACGGAGTCGACACGGCTGCCCCCCGTAGAGGAAAGGCTTGTGGGAGCCTCAAGTCCTTTAGCTGGCTTCGTGGGCTCATGTAGCGGTATTAGACTCGTTGAGCCCGAGAGCTCACGATCCCCCGCAGCATTCCGGGGAGGCTAAAGGCCTCGGGCTTCCGGGTTTTGGCTTGTGAAGGGCTATGGTGCTATTAGCGTTCCCCTGGCCCTATGCTCTACGAGGAGCCTTACCAGTCTCCCGTCAAGCCTTGTGCCGTTAATGATCCAGATGCCTTTGAGCCTACTGCACCAGTTGGCTTGTATGACTCTAAGCTTTCTGTTAATGCCGCCGGTCACATCATAGCCTTTGCCCCCCTCAATGCTGTCTCCTTTGAGGCTGCCCAGTTTTCCTAGCTCTATACTGGTGACCAGGTTGCCTCTAGGATCCAGTATGCCGTCCACATCGCTCAAGTACGCAACATACTCTGCCCCCAGGCTACATGCCATTTCAAGTGAGAGTTCATCGCCCGAGACAATGCACCACTGGCCTCTGCAGGGGTAGGCGTCGCCATAGACTAGGGGTATTGCATTGAGCTCTATCGACGCAGACACCATGTGCCATGCACAGTTGGGCTTTAGGTCTCTTGGCCTGCAGAAGGCGTGGGGAGGATATATGATGGTGTTGATCCCGTGTGATTGCAGGACGTCGTGGACTGCTAGCGCCAGCTCGGTCATCGAGGCGGTTATAGAGGATAGCGCCTCTCCCGCAGGGCTCTTCTCCTCTGAATACGCTGTTGCAACATAGTGGCCGAAGCTGCCGCCGCCGACCACGACGCCTTTGACCTCGGCCCCCCGGGCTATGGCCTCAGCCATCTCAGCAGCTATGCCGTGAAGTATGCTAAGCCTGACAGTGTATGGTTTTGATTTATCAGTTATCGCGCTCCCTCCCAGCTTTATAACGAAACCTCCAGCCACCCTTCTCCTCCCTCCCCTTCAACACATATGTTGAACGCCTGCTGTAGTGATGGCGTCCACTTACACTTCTTGTCCGGAGGGTTGACGCCGTAGAGTAGGTGGAAGCAGCTATTCTCTATCCTTGAAAGGGCGGGGAAGTATGTGAGGGGGTCTTCTCCTCTCCGAAGCCTCGCGGCAGCCTCGATTGTCGCTAGGCTGGTGAGCTTTGCTACGAGAGATAGCGTGTTGTCGTCTAGGCTCTTGGAGATATCGCTCTCTACCTCCACCTCCCCCATCATTGTGAGCTTTACGCTTGCCCTGCCGAGTTCGAAGTAGTCTTCACCCCTCCTATACACCATGGGTTTTCCATGCACCAGTGCTGTCCTTAAAGCGTCTATGTAGTCTAGGCCTACGCCTGCCTCCTCGTCAATGCTTCTCGCGGCTTCAAGCAGTTCGCTGGAGGAGAGGCTATACCCTCCCTCCCTTGCAACAGCCTCCACGATGGCAGTGGTTAATATGGCGTAGATGCTGGATGAGGGCAGTAGTACATTATCGTGGGCTGCCACACTGTAGCTCACGTCTACCTGGAGCTCTTCTTCAAGCCTCTCCGAGAGCACGTCAACAAAGCTCTCCAGGGCAATTCTTAGACGCCAGTCTGGTGCCGGCTGCCCACTAAGCCTGAGCCCTCTCCCTCCCGAAGCGCTTACTTCAACAGAAACGTTCACTGAGGCATTCCTCACCATGCCGACAATGTAGGGTACTATCTTGCCGGGGACAGGGACTCCAGCGTAGAGGATGGGTGGAGCGAACTTATACAACTCCTACAGACTCCCTCCAGGCCTTCGCTAGAGAATATTAGTTTACCTGGGCTGGAAAAGAAGCTGCAAGGATCCGGGGTAGACACCTCATGCTGGGGTAGTGTTGAGGCTGCTGTGAAGGCTGCACGTGCGCGTGGAGGATGTGGGGGTTGAGTGGGGTTGGGTTAGAGTAGTCCTAGCCTCGCCGCTATATCAGATGCGTTGTATTCCTTTGAGAGCTTTACGTAGGCCTTCTTTTCGCCTCTGGGGGTTATTAGCGTGTTTACCTTCTCTACTTTGACTGATAGTGCTTTTTCTATTGCCTCCTTTATCTCGCTCTTAGTGCTGTCCCTCCTCACTATGAATGTTAACGTGTTAGCTGTCTCTATGAGCTTTAGTGCCTTCTCGCTTTGTACCGGCCTAATTATTATGTCCCATGGTGTTCTAGCACTCATCTACACGCACCCCGGCATGGCTCCATGTTTTATGGCGTGGCGAGTGGACGAAACCGCTGCTCGAGTTTTTTCAGTGCTGGAAGGGATATCACTGTTAGTCTTCCTGGCACGGCGCCTGGGGCTAGGTCTAGCACGCTAACTAGCTGGGGCTCGGCTATGCTGACTCCCGGGAAGTTTCTTACAGCCCTGGCGAGTGGTGACTGGTGGTCTTGAAGTATGAATAGTATGCTTCGGGGTGTTATATATCTTCTTCCCCTCCTCTTACCTTTCCCGGCTCTTGTTCTCGTCCTCTCTTTTGCTCTCACAATGTCACTCCACAACCCTATCTTTTCTAGGAATAGCCTGGCATCCCTGGCCGTGGCTATGTTGTGTTCGGCCTCAGCAGTTATTAGTACTGGAAGGGTGTCGGCCTCGAATAAGTGTCCTCTAGCCTTCACCATCTCCTTTATGGATGTTGCTGCGAGGGCTGAGGCTGTTGCAAGGAGCTTTTCCTTCCTATTTATCCTCTCATGTATTCTCTTCTCTGGTCTTGGCGGGTGGGCTAGGTGGCCTCCGACCGCTGAGTTCACGAACGCTGCTCTTCCGAGTCCTGGGATGCGTGGCACCCTTGCTATTCCTAGGCCTACGCCGAAGCTCCGGGCGCTTGTCCTCTTTCCGGCCATTGGGTCTCTGCCTTTTGGCTGTAGTCTTGCAGTGAACTCTGAGAGGAATGCTCTTTTTATCAAGTCTTTTCTCACGGGGAGCCCGAATAGTGCTGGGAGTTTTTCTTCGCTTACGGCCTTTCCTTCATGGTCGTAGACGAGTGCCTTGCCTGGGTCGCGTAGAAGCAACATCATAGACGTGCCAATTACCCCTCTCATTCTGCCTCTCCTCTTAATGCTGTCGTGTCGGGCAGGGGGTGTCGAATCTAGTTGCCCTGCTTGCTTGCTAGGCTTATGTATGTTATCTTTGGAGGCTCTGTGGGAGTCCATGCTGGTCGCACGGGGTGCCTTAAGACTACTGGTCTTTTGGGTGTGCCTGGTACGCTGCCTGCTAGGAGTATGTAGGTGCTTCTTATTACTCCGTAGTGTAGGAAGCCTCCTGAAGGTGTTATTTCTAGGCCGTTGTCTCCTATGGCCAGGATCCTCTTATTGTATTCTGTTCTGCGGTGGAATCCCGTCTGACCCGGCTGTGGCACCTCGCTCCAGGAGAACGTGGTTGCTGGGCCTCTGCTTCCGGGCCCGCTTCTGCTGCCCTTCCTATGCTTGTGCCATCGTGGAAGCTCTTTTACGCCATATCTTTTTATTACTCCTTGGAAGCCCTTCCCCTTGGTCACTGCTATTACGTCTACGAATTGTCCCGGTTTGAACACGTCTCTTATGTTGACCTCTTTTCCGAGTATTGATGACGCGTAGCTTATCCTATCCTCTATGCTGCCTCCGTCGATTCTAAGCTCTATGGCGTCTGGCTTCTTTTTGCTTAGTCCTCCCGTTAGCTTGGGCTGTGTTAGCGCTATTATTCTCACATCGTATACTCTGTCGGTCATGTTCTTTATCTTTTCGAGTGCTTTGTCCGTGTCTGTGGGCTTAAACCTGGATACTAGCCTGTATATGTCAACGCCGTAGTTCTCTACAAGAGTGCTCGGCTCGGCCCATGCCTCGGTAAGCGTGTACAGGCCTATGTTAGGGTTGTAGCCGTAGACTCGGACAGCTGCCGCGATAAGTGGTGGGGCTTCAAGCACTGTGACGGGTACGAAGACTTCTCTGCCATAGGTTAGTGATCCGGGCTCGTCATCTATTATGTAGGCGTGGGTCATGCCGGCCTTGTAGGCTAGGAAGCCCAGCAGCATAGGCGTCTCTGACTCTACGTGGGGCCAGCTCTTGATCCTAGGCACGAGTCTCGACGCCCTTTTACGAGGCCTTACGCCTAGGCTTCCTCTACGTGGGGCGTGCTTCTTACGTGCGCCCATGCACGATCACCATGCTCTTGACCGGGCGGACTCTACGTTAACGCTTCTCCTCTCCCTTCTCCTCCCCTCTGGCTTCCTGACCTAAGCCCGGGGGCTGAAGCTCCTGGCTACTGGCGTGTCCCTGGCCTGGCCCCCTTATAGGTATCGTGTGTGTTGTCTTGTTTTTGGGTAAGGATTTATTCCCTCCTCTAGCGGGGTTGTTACGTCTATAGGGCTTGCGCGTCTAACGAAGTGGTGCTTGTAATGAACTATGCTCAGAAACTGATGGTTGAGATGGCTATACGTTCAGCCCGTGAGATGGCTAGGTGCTGCATCACGTTAGGCTTGGATTGTGTTGATGCGCCTGCTTCCAGTAGTAGGTTGCTTGAGGATCTGGGCTATAGCCAGTATCGTATAAGGAGTTTCTGGTCGGTTGTTCGTTCTCTCTCCCCTCTGCGCATACCTTTATACGTGTATAATGGTGCGCGTGGCTGGATAAAGGCCGTGTATTATGATGGCCCCTTCTACGAGCATGTCTGTGGGAGAATGCATATACCCTTGTCGAGTAGGGGTGGGGTTAGGGAGGCTGTGCGTGTGCCTCATGGTTCACTCCTCTACCTGGTCTTGGAGGTTTCTGTGGATGGTTTTACTAGTAGAATGAATGTTATCCGCTTACTCACCCTCCTTTATAGGTCATCGGCTGAGGCTATTGATGCTCTCTTGAGGGGGCTGGTGAGCTATGTTTGGGGTGACTTGGATGCTGTGCAGCTTGTGGGTATGCTCCGGGATATTATAAGTGGTTGGAGGAATGTTATAGGCTCTATTATTCCTTTGCCTGCTGGCTGGGATGATGTTGGGAGGTATATCCCGGTCTTGAACGTGTTTAAGAGTGGTCCCGTTTGATATACGTGTAGGTATGGCCTCTTCCGTTGGATATTCTACAGCAACAATTATAGAGTTATCGTGTATTCTTAGCCCTTATTATTCTAGGGTTGTCTGGGATATGGTAGAGGTGGAGGAGGTTACTTTAGCCTCTGGCGGTATGTCTTCGCTCTTAGCCGGCCTCCGTATTCTTCTTTCATCTCCTCTTAGCCGCATGGTTCTCAGGGCTTCCCTAAAGCCTAGTAGCTGTCATGTTGGTGGAGAGGGGCTTTTAGATGCTAATAGGAAGCCTTTACTCTACTATGCCTTGGCGTCTTTTGCGGGGTTGAGCGTCAAGTATTGTAGTGTTGGTGAGAGGTTTGCATCGGTGCTTATAAAGGAGATGCTTCATGCCGCAGTGAGGATTCTTCGCGGCGATGTTGAGGAGGCCCGGGATGCGCTTAGGGATCCTGCCATACGTAGGGCTATAGCGCTTGTCCTGAGCGGTATTGCACGGTACGGTATAACTGTGCCGCAGAAGCTTCCTGCCCCATTCCTTGTTGTGTGGAATTTCACTAACATGTGTAATCTGCGTTGCATGCACTGCTACCAGCGTGCTTCAAGACCAACGCCGGACGAGTTGACTTTGGAGGAGAAGCTTGAGGTTGTGAGGCAGCTTGATGAGGCCGGGGTTGCTGCTGTAGCGTTGAGCGGCGGGGAGCCTACGATACATCCCCACTTCCTGAAGGTTGTAAGTGCTCTCTCCTCGCGAGGTATATATGTTGCAGTGGCTACTAATGGCTGGCTCTTTGCGAGGAAGGATGAGCTTAGGAAGGCTGTGGATGCTGGGCTCAGGTATGTGGAGGTTAGCCTTGATAGTGCTGATCCGAGGAAGCATGATAGGTTTCGTGGAGTGCCTGGGGCCTGGAGGAGGGCTGTTGATGCACTGCGTAACGCTGTCGAGATTGGCGTGAGTAATGCCATGGCTGTCACTCTTACTAGGGTCAACATGAATGAGATAGATAGGATTCTGGATTTGGCCGAGAAGATAGGTGTGGAGAGGGTTGTGGTGTTTAACTTTATTCCCGTAGGCCGTGGTGTGGAGAATAGCTGGCTTGATCTCTCTGCTGTTGAGAGGGAGAAGTTGTTACACTATCTTTACCGTGAGTCTAGGAGAAGAAGAATTGAGGTGTTTAGTACTGCGCCACAGTACTCTAGGGTTGCTCTCCAGGAGAGTCGGGGAAGGGCTACGGCTCCAACCCACTTCTATATGGGCGAGCATGCTGTAGTGAAGGCTCTTTCAGAGTATATAGGTGGGTGTGGTGCTGGCAGGATCTATGCGGCGATACAGCCTAACGGTGATGTCACGCCCTGCGTCTTTCTTCCGATAAAGGTTGGTAATCTCCGCGAGTCATCGTTCATGGATATCTGGCTAAGGAATCCTCTACTACGGAAGCTCAGAGACCGCAGCAATCTACATGAGGCTTGTAGGGAGTGTCCCTACCGCAATGTTTGCGGGGGGTGTCGTGCACGTGCCTACGCATACTATGGTGACCCATTTGCGCCGGATCCCGGCTGCCCCTTGGCCTTAAGAGGAAAGGGTGCCGTCGGGGCTTGGAGGCTTAGAGGAGGGCGTGAAAGGGTTCGCGAAAGCAAGGTGGCGGCTGTGTTGCCGCGTTAACGTAGGGCCGGGCTTTATTCCTAGCCCCAGAGGCGGTATTACTCCTTGTAGCGGGATGGTCATGTTGTTTTAGCTTCTCTCTTTACTTACCATCCTATTCCGCGGGGGCGGCTGCTATTCTATTGCATCGCTTCCAGCCCATTTTGTCTAGGAGGCGTTGAACTTCCTTAACAGCATTGATCAATCTCTCTTCTTCAACCCCAGGTACCCCAGCGGCAAGTACGAGTATGCACCTCGTATCATCCCTTATCATCGTCTTCCTGGAATCCCTGTGAGGATACAGGTGCATTACGTCTCCCTTAGAGTCAACCATGATCGGTAGTCCTTTCCTTATTACTTCGGGTTTGCCTCCGATTGGCTCGAATAGCTCGCTACCGTTGGATAGCTTTATAGTTGCCGGGGGCTCAAAGAACCGTGTATCGTAGAGTCCTATGGGCACCAAGTGCCTTGCAGACGCTATGTTACCAGCATCAACTACAGGATTTATGCGCGGCCATTTACCGCGCAAGAGGCGGCGTAGGAGGGCTTCACTGCTCGGCCTTATCTTCGTTGGGTCAATCCCTATCCTCCAGTAGAAGTCACGGTAAGCTCTGATAACCGGGTTGAGCTTCAATCCCTCTAGAGTAAACATCCCTTTTACCTCCTCTATCAGGGCCTCCACTTCCTCATCAAGTAGTTCCTCCTTCCCGTGTTCGCCATTCCAAGACATGCTATAGGCGACTTTTATCCCTAGGCGCGCCGCCCCACTATCTACTTCCACAAGCCCATGAATTCTGTCGCATAAGCTCTCACAATGCTCCTTCAAGACAAACCCCCAGGAGAACCCGCAGGGCTGCAGTGGCGGGGGCTAAAGCCGCTGGGGGTTTCCGGGAGGCTTTATGCTTCATGAAGGCTCTGTCAAGGGCCTTACCTACAAGGATGGCACGGCTTGGTGTGGGATCATGTGGCGGGCCCGGGGGGATTTGAACCCCCGACCACTGGCTTAGGAGGCCAGCGCTCTATCCTGGCTGAGCTACGGGCCCAACGGGCTTAGCATTGCTGGAGGCCCGTCCTCGGTCCTAGTGTAGTCTTCAAGCAGTCATGCCAGAAAAGTAGGCAGGGGGAAGAGGGGTTTAATATTTGATGCTAAAAAACACATGTGTTGTTCTAGCTTATGAAGCTCGCTTTAAACTCGCTCCCATCGCTTAAGGTGACAATGATTATGTGGCTTCCCGACGCCAGGTTATTTAGTTCGACAACGCGATGTAGCTCCGAGCCAGGCCTTAGCAGATAGTAGCTGCCACTAAACAGGCTTCCTTTAACCTCTACATTATCTATCTTCACACTCGTTATGTTCGCGGCAGCTCCCCCAGCATTCTTTATGCTTACCTCAACATACGCCTTAGAGCCCACATAGTCTGCGTTAGCGCTTATGATCAGCTGGGGCTTCTGTATTATAGCGCTCGTGCTTGTCGACGCATAGTTGTAAATCAAGTATCCTATAGCTATGGTTGAGGCAAGAAGGATCGCGGAGGATATGAGAGGGCTTAGTCCTCTCAGCACCCCCTCTGCCCACCCCCATCCTCCGTGAGTTAGGAGGGGATGGGGGCGGGGATGGCTAAGGGTTGGGTGAAACTATTCCATGCCCGGGAACCTATAGGGGGCGAGGGGCTGGCTACGGGCTTGTTATCTTCCCGTTTACTGCTGTAAGGGCAGCTGTTAATGGTGAGGCCAGGTAGACGCTCGCTTTTATGGAGCCCATGCGCCCCGGGAAGTTACGGTTGCTGGTAGACACCACTACCTCATTGTCGCCTGCAACACCTAAGTGTGCTCCGAAGCATGCACCGCAGCCTGGGGGTGTGATTACTGCGCCCGCCTCATGCAGGACTTGTAGTACTCCGCTTCTCAGGGCTTGTTGATAGATCCTCCTTGAGGCCGGGGTGACTATGAGCCTTGTAGAAGGGTTTACCCGCTTGCCTTTGAGTATTCTTGCGGCTGCCTCCAAGTCCTCGTAGCGTCCATTGGTGCAGCTGCCTATGAACACCATGTCCACCTCTACTCCCTCATGCTCCCTTACACTCGCAACGCGATAAGGGGCTCCGGGCAGCGCCAGCATAGGCTCTACTTCGTGCAAGCTGAGTGTGATTATTTCGTCACCAGGCTCTGGATCGGCTGCGAGCCTAGTGTACCTGCCACCACCCCTATTCTCTGCGAGCCACGTGGAGAGCAAAGCATCCACGGGAAATATTGCCGTCTTAGCGCCTGCCTCAACCATCATGTTAGCTATCGTCAGCCTATCCGACACCTTTAAGCCACTAACATCTCCAATGAACTCGACAGACCTATATATGGCGCCACTCCCCCCAAGCATGCCGAGAATCGAGAGCGCAACATCCTTCCCCATAACATTGCCCTTAAGCCTCCCCTCCACTCTAAAGTAGAGAGGCTCCGGCACACGGAACCATAACCTACGCGTAACCAGAGCGTAGGCAGCCTCGGTGCTGCCAACACCAGTAGCGAAAACACCCAAAGCACCATACGTTATCGTATGACTGTCAGCACCCACCACAAGCTGGCCAGGCTCCACTATCTCCTCGATAGAGATCTGATGCATAATACCATAGCCTACATCATAAAGCCTACACCCATGCCTCCTAGCAAACTCCCTCAAAGCCCTATGCCCATTAGCGTGCTCAGGGGTTGGGGCTGGCGCATAATGGTCAAACACTATGAAGCCCCTCTCGCAATCAACAAGGTCCTCGGCCCCAGTCTCCCTAAGCACCTTCAGGGCCAGCAGCCCAGTAACATCATTCATGAACACTGCATCGACACGTGCAACAACAACCTCCCCAGGGCTAGGCTTCGGAGACCCCTCGACCACATGCTCTCCTAGTATGCGCTCAGCAACACTAACCATAACCCCACCACCTAAAAGGGATTCCAGCAACCCTTGTCAACGGCGACGGCAACAGGGTCAAGACATAAACCTAGCGCTCCCAGCCACGTAGAGGAGCAATATCCGGGCTACGGAAACTATAATGCAACACCAGCAAACCATCCTCAGAAACACCAATCCGGGCATGCGCAAGCTCAACCCTTATACCCAAGCTCCCAGCAATCCTCTCCTCAGCTTCAAGAACATCCCACGCGGATAGGGAGGAGCTTTGAGAACTAGGCTTGAGAAACACAGAAACCCTCAACTCTCCAACATCACGGAATACAGAAATCCTAACTACCCGGAAACCATAAAACAATCCAGCCACAGCCGCCAAAACAACATCCTTAATGGGATCCTCCAACACCCCGAAAGGATTAGCTACCCCGCCCGCCCCCATCAATAACCCCTCTAAGAAGATCCCTCAGCCTAGCCACCTCCCCGGGATCCCTCATAGCCCACGTCCCTATAAGCAGCGCATCAGCACCCCCCCTCGCTAGAGCCACAGCCCTCTCAAAACTATCAATACTGCTCTCAGCAACCAAGATAGAACTGGCAGGCTTACGCTCAGCAGCCCAGCCGATCTCCCTAAGAAGCCTATCAAAACTAGCTTCAAGACTCACAAGATCCCTAGCATTAATCCCCACCAGAGCATCGGGATAACTAGCCATAACCTCCACAGCATCAGAACCACTACTAGTCTCAACCAAAACCCCCAGCCCAAGCCGCCGCGCAAACTCATAGAGGGCCTCCAGCCTCCTCCAGCCAACCAGATCCAGAATCAACAAGACATCAGAAGCACCAGAAGCATGATAAGCCTCAACCTGAACCTCAGACACAACAAAATCCTTAGCTAAAACAGGGAGCTGAGCAGAAGCAAAGAACGATAAGAGCTCCAAGCTCCCACAGAACCAGTAAGGTTCCACAAGCACAGAGAAGCCATCAACACTATCCCTCAGCCTCGCGATAAAATCCCACGGAGAAACATAAGCAACAAACCCGCCGGGCCTACACCTCTTAAACTCCAGGATAAGCCCCGGCCTCCCCTCACTCAACGCACGCCTAATAGAAGATGCCAGCCCAACACCCTCCCCCCGAGGCCTCGAAGACAGTAAACGGCTACGCAGCACAGCCTTCTCATAAGCCTCAGCAAGAAAACCATCCAAGCGGCCCCCAGACAAGACACCAGCCCCCTCCACGAGGCCAGAGAGACAACCACAGCAACCACGAAGACAACACTATGATCATGAAAAAGAGAGAAGACACGCTTCAGGAAAAGGTTACGCATCCGAGCACCGGGGGAAACAGGCGTCCAAGCAGCCTTAGGCAACCACTCCACTACGATCTCCCACTAAGATACTCCCTATAAGCCTCGGCAACCCTTCTAACACCCTCCCTAAGAAGGTGTGGAGGAGGATAGCTGAAGTTTAACCGGGCAGTATTATCACCTCCCCCGTTAGGATAGAATGCGTCACCAGGCACGAACGCGACACCCTTCTCCAAGGCTATCTTGAAAAGCTCCCTAGTGTTTACGGTAGACGGGAACCACACCCACACGAACATTCCTCCAATAGGCCTTGTCCACTTAACCTCACTGGGCATATACTCTTGGAGGGCCTCAAGCATAATGTCCCTCTTCCTCCGATAAACCTCCCTTATCCTCGGCAGATGACGCTCAATAACCCCCCGGTGTATGGCCTCAGCAGCAATAAACTGGCTCAGACTCGGCGTATGAAGGTCTATCGCCTGCTTAACTATCTCCATCCTCGATATCAAAGGCTCCGGCGCCACAATCCACCCAAGCCTAAGCCCAGGCGCAAGGATCTTACTGAAAGAACTCATGTATATCGTCCGGCCATAGCCATCAAGGAACTTAATAGTCCTCACATCCCTATCCTCAAAAGCAATAAAACGATAGGGATCATCCTCTACGATAAGCAAGTCAAACTCTTCAGCCAACTCAAGCATGTACTTCCTGCGGTCATTAGGCATAGTAGTACCGGCAGGATTATTACATGTGGGAACAGTATAGATGAGCTTCATCCTCTCAGCAAACCCCTCCCCCCTAAGCCTCCTCAACCTCTCCTCTAACACGTCAACCCTCATTCCATTCTCATCGATAGGAATAGTATGGAACACAGCCCCCCTAGCCTTAAAGGCCTGGACAGCCCCAAGATACGCCGGCTCCTCAGTGAAAACAATATCGCCAGGATCAAGCAAGCTCTCGCCTATAAGGTAGAGAGCCTGCTGAGAACCAACAGTAACCATTAAAGAATCATCACTAGCAATCCTCACACCATGCCTCTCCGCGAAAACCCGAAGAGCCTCAAGAAAATACGATACACCACGAGTAGGACTATACTGCAGCGCCTTCTCGCCGAAACGCTCAACAACATCACGAGCAATCTCAGCTATCTCATCACGCGGAAAAGTTGTAGGGTCGGGAAGGCCCCCAGCAAGACTAATTACACCACCCCTCTCAATAACCTTGAGTATCTCGCGTATATCAGAAACCTGCATGGAGCTTGAAAGAGAAGAGAAGAACCTATCATACACCACCACTACAATCAACCCCGCAGGATAGGCCACTAATCCAAGGCAACCCCTATTAAACATGCACGCCAAGAGAAACCCTCAACGAGGAGACCGGAATGAACAGCACCCCAGCTATAACCGAGGCCAGGAGCAGGCTAGAAGAAGGACTGGAGAAAGCAAAGCTCATACTAGAAGCGATCGCTAGAGGAGAATACTGCTGCCTCAGACACGGCCTACCCTACATCACCCCCTCAATCCTCTACGAGCAAGCCTTCTGCGAAATGAAACTCCACCTACGCCTATCCAAGGGAGCCCCATCAAACGCGAGGCCAAGCACAGCGACAATACTGCTAAGAGAGCTACTGAGAACGAAGCACAATACTAGCGGAATAATCTCGCCGCCAATGGCAGCCACAATACTAAGCGTGCCAATAATCGCAAGGCCCCCCGCCCTGGCAGTAAAAGACTGCGTCCACGCAATCTATATCGCGGCATCGTTCAACAAGAGACCATACCACCCACAGCTGGTCAAAGCATACGCCTATGCAGCCATAGCCCACTCACTGGGAATAGCATGCAACACCATGCACCTAGCATTCGTCTCCACAAGAAACCCAAACAGCCTAAAACAACTCATAAACCTCATCCAAAACCCCCTAAAACCAAAGCCAACAAAAATAGGCGACGCAAAAATAGTAACCATGATATACGACCACGAGAAAGCGCTAGCCATACTATCAAGACTACTAGCCTACTGGACCATGAAGAGAGAACCCCAAGCAAGAAAAAACAGTTACTGCCCAAAATGCCCCTTCAACACCCACTGCACACTCTAGCCCTGCTCCTCCACCTCACGAGCAAGCACTCTCACAACCCTCTCCAACAAGACACCATAAAACACTATGAGAGCACCGAAAGTGAGAAAGTTAACCATCAAATCAAAAAGGAAGAGGCTAGGCCTAGGCCTACCACCACCACACCTAGAGAGAAAACCCAAGACATAATACTGGGGAATAAGGAAGCCGAGGGGAAGAACCCCCATAACAAATGGAACAATACTCACACTCTCCCCGCTAACACCACAACGGCCCACCATACTGGACACGATACGGTAGAAGGAATAGAGTCCAGCAACAATAACCGGCAACAACACGAAATAGAGGATAATAAACAAGTAGAACACGCTGCCCCCAAGCCCGGGGTTAAAGCTGAGGAGGAGCCCAGGCATTAGCGTGGGTAGTGAAGCAGCCAGGGAGGGGGCTAGGAGGCTAAGGCGGGGAATGCTGAGGCCAATAAGCCTAGCCTCCCTCAACGCAGCCTTCCCAGCCCCCTCACCACCCCCCTCCCGGCCAGAGACAACTTTATCCATGTATACCAGGCCTCTAACACTCAGAAAACAGGGCTATGTGGAGCGCCTGCGACGAAAGAAGCCTCCCACATCCTCTCTCAAGGGGAGGGATGCGGAGGAAGAGCCAAGCCGAAGCCCCCGGCTCCTCCCCCGCTAGATGCTCTCCTCTCTAGCCCTTCCACGATCAAGCTTAAGCACTTTATCATGGTACACGACTATGCCCTTACTGGTTATCTCGAAGGGGTGTCTTCTCATGCTATGTCTTGTACCCCTCATCTTCCACACTATGAGACTACGCTTCAACTCACCATCAACCTCGTCCAGGTCAAGCCTAACTATGCCGTCGGCGGCGTGCTCTACACCAGGCCCTCCAAACCCCCTCTCAGTGACAGAAACCTGGCTTACCAGAAGGCTTGTAGTCCCCATTCCGCTTAGAACCCTCTTAAGCATCATCACAACGCTCCTGGCCACGCTGGGTTTCGTGAGATAGAGCGTTGACACCGAGTCTATGACAACCCTCTGGGCCCCAGTATCCCTAATAGCCTCTTTGAGCACGTCTATCAAGAGGCCAACGTCAGTGGGGTCGCGGACAACATACTTCTCCCTCTTCGCAGCCTCCCCTATCCCCCCAGTAAACGCGTCGACGATAGCGAAGCTCCCCTCTCTCTCATACGGCTTAACGTCCCAGCCGAACTGAGCCATGTTAACCCTGACCTGGACCGGGTGCTCCTCCAAGGCAACATATACACCGTTCTCGCCCGCCCGCAGCCCATTCCATAGGTATTGCTGGCTGAGAATGCTCTTCCCGGTCCCAGGCCCACCGCTTATGAGCACTACATTTCTCCGGGGTATACCACCGTCCAGTATCTCGTCGAAGCCAGGTATACCCGTTTTAACACGCTCAAGCTGATAGGGCATACTTCTCAGCCCCACTATTAGGCCAGCAGCCACTGTGAAGGGCACTCTTGCAGGCTATAAAGTATAGGCCAGAGGCTCTGCTTCATCCTCCACCCACCTAACAAACCCTATAATGTTCCCCAACAGCGCTCCGAGCGCGTCAACCCACCCCTCTGGGGCCGGCGCCATGGCTACATGGTAGTAGGGTTTCCTCAGCCTCAGCCATGCCCCGTCGGGCTTGGGCACAACTATTGCCGTATCGGATTCCTCGAGCATTAAAGCATCCATTCCACTATCGCCGAGGGATATGGTCGTGGCAGAGTGGAGTAGGGGTGAACGCTCCAGTAGGACGCGTAGCGCGTAGTGTTTCCCCCTAATCCTGCCCACAATGAGGAAGTGTCTCCCAAGCCTCGCGTAGAGGCCTAGGGAGAGAGCCTTCTCACGTGCCTCCTCCAGGCAGTCCCTAGGACCATGAAGCGCGACAGTATAGCTCCTTCTCTTAGCAGCATCCGCCTCATAGTAGGGTAGGCCAGTGAGGGAGGATATGACTCCAGGGGCCAGGTGCTGGATGGGTAGAACCCTACTCTTACACCTTCCGGGCACGAGGTCGAGGGCCTCGCTAGGCCTCAAAGGCTTAGCCAGCTCAATCCTCCCCTCCGGGAGCAGGCGGGGAGTGGAGGCCTCGACAACAGCCCCCTCCTCCACTATTAGGACATAGCCGGGGCACTCCGGGCTCAATCCCAGCCGCCGCGCGTAAATCCACGCCTCCTCCCTGGTCTTGCTGGTGGCGAGCACGAGGGGCACGTTGGCTGCCTGAAGCAGGGCTGAAATATAGCGTGCCCTGGGACTCAGCACGTAGGACTCATCAATAAGGGTGCCGTCAATATCGGTCACCACCACGCTCCTAGGCTCAAGCATATCGCACAGCAACCCTAGCCCTTACCTCTCCGGGAGAATCAATGTGTCCTTGCTCAGCGATATGAACTCTTCAAATACACGGTCAACATTAATAGTGCTCAGCGGCGGATAAACCCTTGGCGCCGGGGGCTCCTCCCTATAGCCCTGCTCCCTAAGCATGTGCATGATCTCCTCCCTAACCCTTGGGCTACATAGGCTGCTATGGTATATTGTGCCGAGGCTTGCAGCAAGCATCCCAACAAGATGCTCATCCCCCCTCTCAGCGTGGAGATGAGGATTCCTGGTCTCGATCTGGATCACGTCTATGCCAGCAGAACCCCCGGGGCAATCGTTTTTGAGCTCAAGCCAGCACTTAGAGAGTAAGCTAACCAGCTGGTATGGCTCGATCGCAAAGCCTCCAGCCCACTCCATTTCACGGCCTAGCTCAACAGTCATTGCATGCTCTCCACTATTAGCTGTCTGCACGATATCCGTTTCAACACCCTTAGCCACGCTTAAGGCCAGGTTTATCACGCGGTTCGTGTATACAGAGACTCTGCCGCGCTTACGGAGATATACGTCGCTGCTGACGCCGGGCATCTTACCCTTGTAAGGCCACTTAATCCTAACCATAACCTTATCGCTGGTAGCGAGCGAGAAGCCGGCTAGATATGCCACCGAGTACTCGTAGACGCTGCCCGGCACGTAGTTGTCGCTGTCAATAAACCCAACATACCTGGCGCCAGACCATAGAGCGGCCATGAAGCCCAGCAGCATCCCCTCGCCCTTACCATACCTCACGCTCTTAGCCTTCTCGTCCACAAGAGACTCCAAAGCGGTACCATAAAGCGTTTCAGCCCACGCTGGGTCACGCTGATGCATAACCACTATGCTCCTCCCGGTCCGCTCATGAACCATTCTCGCCAGCTCATACTCATGCTTATACCTATCCACAGGCTCCCGGCTAGATGCAGAAACGATTACTATGGGCATTGCATGGGGGACGCCAGAAATCACTCCTTCAAGGCTCAGTAACTCGTCGTCCTTTACGGGAATAACTATTGTAAGCCTCGACGCCATCTCCTCAAGCCTTGAATGGGGGAAGAGGAAGGCGTTAGCCCCGTCAGCCCCAGTAGCATCTAGCTCTATCACCCTCACGGGCTCAAAGAGCCTCACAGCACCGTAGAGCTCGAAGCGCGTAGCCCTCTCAATGAGCATTTAAGAGCCACCCGGATCTCTCTTAGAGTAAGCGCTTACCAGTATGTATAGTCTTCTTGCAATATAACCGCCCACGCCGGGCTGCACCGGAACGAAAAGAGAGCCAGAGATCCATAGGAGAGGGAAACAATCTTGCCTACTAGTATCATAGGAGAGGGATTTAAAATACTCTATGCAAGCATGGCGGCCGCCGAAGACCTCTACCTCTACCACCTCTGCCCCGGCGGGGCGGTATTACGCCTCGTAATCCCAGGCTCTCCCTGGAGGTGTAGGGTGTGTAGGTGGAGCAGCATAGTTGACGCCGACCCCCTTGAGCAGCGCGTGTTGACTGAAAGAGAGCTGGCAGCAAGGCTGCCGCTGCTATCTCCAGAAATTCTTCTCCTAGACGGGCCCGAGCCTTTAGCTCAGCTTAGGGATAAAGGTCTCGGGCTGCCGACACTAGCGATGAAGAGCTGGAGGAGTGTAAAGTATGTAGCGTTCTCGACGATGGGGTTTATTAGCAGAGAGGTGATAGAGGAAGCGTATGCTGCTGGTTTCAGGGCAGTGGTATTCGAGTATACCCCACCCTACGAGATACCGCCGGGCTTCGATAGGGTGGTGGAGAGGCTAAGGAGGATATACGACGTGTTTCCCATACTCGAGATAATAACCTACTATGACGGGGACAAGAGAGCGAAAACCACCATCTCCTCTCTCGCAGCCGAGTACCCTGAGGCAGCGCTGCACATAGTTGCATTGAACGGGGCAAGCGACGCAGCCTACAGCCTTGCTGAGAAACTACGCGAAAAACACCTCAACGTCTACCCCCACCCCGAGGAGAGCTACACGCTCCTAAACACTACATGCACCAGCTGCGGTAGAGTGCTCGTAGAACGTAGGCCCTGGGGAGTGAAGGTCAACGTTAAGGGAGAGGGCCTTGTGGTATGTCCTTATTGTGGGGCGCAGCAAAGGCTGATCGTGTGCAATACTAGAAGGGTAAGGTCTATGCACAGGGAGGTGATTGTCTGGTAGCTTGTGGCAGGCCTGGGTTTCCGCCTGCTACATTCTCTCGAGAGGCTTCACGCCCAGTATGCTTAGAGTGTTGGCTAGCACCTGCTTTACAACATTCACCAATGCCAGCTTAAAGTTCCTTGCAGCGGGATTAGGCTCGTTGACCACGCTGTCACCGCTGGTATACCACTTGTTAAATAGGTCTGCAAGCCTGTTGAGATAGGCTACGAGAAGCTCTGGCTTGTACTCGTCAGCTGCCTTAACAAAGACGTAAGGGTAGTTAAGCACGTGCAGCACCAGCGCTCTCCTCAAGGGGTTCCTGGCTGCCTCGTCGTAGCCTATGCCGCTCCAGTCAAGCTCTATGCCCCTCTCCCTGGCCTTGGCCAGTATGCTTGAAGCCCTGGCGTGAGCATAGAGCACGTAGGGGGCGCTGTTTTGCTCGTAGTTCAACGCGTCCTTCACGTTGAATGTTAGGGGCTTCGGGGCGGCAACCGATACGAGGGAGTACCTTACGGCAGCAGTGCCAACGGCCTTCGCCACCTCGTCCTTAACGCTGTCGGGGAGCTGCGGGCTCCTCTTCTCCACCTCCTCCCGGGCCAGGCTCCTTGCCTGGGCCAGGAGCTCGTCGAGCGTGACGTACCGTCCCCTACGCCCACTCATCTTCCTGCCCGGCAGGTTAACCATCTCGTAAGCGTAATGTAGCATGTTTAACCCATAGTCCATATACCCGAGCGCTATAAGTGCCAGCCTAACCTGCAACTGCTCCAGCCTCTGCTCGGCCGCAATAACATTAATCACCTTCTGCGCCCCAGTCTCAGCAAACTTCACAATACTGTACGCTATGTCTCTTGTAGTGTAGAGCGTAGTCCCATCACTCCTCTGCAGTATTAGAGGTGGAACCTCATAACCCTGGGGGACACCAAGCTTCTCTCTAAGACTAGGGTCGGAGAGGAGGGGCTGCAGGTTTAGGGCCAGGGCATCCTTATAGGTTACAGCGTAAGGAGAAAGCCTAGCCTTCTCCAGGATCTCGCCAACCACCCCCTCCCATACCAGCCTGCTCTCCCAATCCCACTTGTCAACGCTTACGCCAAGCTCCCTCAGTGTCTTCCTGAAGCCCTCGAGGCACCTAGACACGAGCCTCTGGAAAAGCCTAACCACGCTACTATCAAGCCTGTACTCGTACTTCCTCATCAACTCCTGTATGTCCTCCTCGGGGTTCCTCCCCTTGATCGCTTCAGCTATCCTGTCGAAGAGCTCTGGATTCCTCTCCCTAAGCCTCGAAGCATCAGCCACGAGAGAGTCAAGCTCCCTAAGCCTCTCACGATACTCCTCGTCTCGCCCCTCGGCCTTAAGCCTCTCCAGGAGCCTCTTCAACTGCTCAATATCGGCTAGTGTGTGAGTGATAGCATACACTAAGCCTATGTAGTGGTCCGGCTTAACGTTGCTTGGCACATCCTCTAGGCCAGCAAGGATAAACCCGTAAACCATTACTGCTATCTGCCTACCCATATCGTTGACGTAGAATCTTGTCTCAACACTATGACCCCTAGCCTTCAAGAGGCGGGCTAACGTGTCGCCCAGGCAGGCGTTCCTAGCATGCCCGATATGAAGCGGGTGGACAGGATTGGCGCTAGTATGCTCCACGACGATCCGTAGAGGCCTCTCTGATTTCACCATGCCGAAGCCTTCTCCCTCACATCGATAAGCCTCAACAAGCGCCCTCGCAGCCACCGCAGCGTTAACCCTAATGTTGAGGAAGCCGTGAACAGTCTTCACAGACTCCACGACGGGCTCGGAGGAGAGAGCACGAATAGTTCTTGAAGCAAGCTCTTCAAACCCGACACTATGACTCCTAGCGAAACGCGCCAAGGGGACGCCATAGTCGCCGTAGGCAGGGTTGGGGCTCTCGGACACAATGAACTCCACCGTCCTCTCCTCAACCTGAACCCCAAGACTCTCAAGCGCGCGCGAGACGCCGCGCGCGATGATTCTAAAGGGCGTGAGCTCATACACGTCCTTGCTCGTAACCTTACACGCCAACCTCTGGCACACCCAGAGGGCTTGGATGTGAGTGCTGGCAGTAAAGAAGACTATATGGAGAGTGCCTCCCAGGAGAATTTTATCACGACTGTTCAGCCCACGAGAAGGCCCGGTGCTTGGGGGAGGGGAGGGTTTGGCTGGCTTGAGGAAGCTGCTGCCGCGGGAGCCGAGTGTTGCCGGCATGATCCTTCTCAGCGGGATCGTAGGGTTAATGTTCTCTCGGCCACCCCTACCATACTTGTTCCTGGCCCTGCTAGCGTTGCTTACTCATCTCGTAAGCTTTGATGCTGCATTTAGCCTTGCTAGGTCACGTAGGTTCGGCCGCCTTGCCGCTATAGGAGCGGTGAACACGGCGCCCTACCTGATCTCCCTTCTTACGGGGGGCATGCCTCTGCGCTTCCTCGCATCCGCCGGCTTTATAATGGCCGCCTACGGCTCCATGTACATGCTCTACGGCCCCCACTCAGCCATAACATACATTGTAGGCGCCTCTATACCAGTACTCCCAGCACTAACACTCTCCTCGATAGCCGGGCCCCCTCCGAGGCCAGCACTGCTATTCTGGATACTCCTCACAATATACAATATAGCCACCACAGCTTACGTGGAGACCCTGCTGCCCTGGAGGAACATGAATAGGCTAATCCCACTCCTCATCTGGCTCCCAGCCCCCCTCATATCAGCTGTAGCAGAGCCTACAACACTGATCGCTGCCGTGGAGCCCACAGTGAAGTTTGCACTAAACGTTCCCAGCAGGCTGAAGGTCAACCCTACAGCAGAGGAGCTGCGTAGGCTAGGGTGGAGGGAGATGCGTAGGCTGATGCTCTACACAATGCTCCTCTCAATACTGCTGGCGCTAGCCCCTTAAAGACAGCCTCGACAACGCTTACTAGCCGCCAGCCATCGAGGCTTCCCTGCCGGAGGGCTACCAGTATATTGAGGTATGACTTCATAGTGGTGGGTGCCGGCATAGTAGGCTTATCCACAGCCTACCATCTGGCCAGGAAGTGTAGCGGCTGTAGAATACTTGTAGTAGACCGTCACAGCGGGCCGGGCCACGGCGACACGGGGAGGAGTGCCGGAGCGTTCAGGGCCTTCTTCTACTCTAAGACAAACATGGCTCTCGCAGCCACCAGTATAAGATTCTATAGGCATGTGCAGGAAAGGGAGGGCTTCGATCTCGGGCTGAAGCATGTAGGCTACCTCTTCCTCCTGGACGAGGAGCTGTATGAGGCTGTAAAGCCCGTGCTCGGCGAGCTGGAGAAGAGAGGGCTGGGCTACCGGGTTTACGAGCCGAGCGTGCTCGAAGAGCTGCTCGGGGTTAGGGTTAGGGTTGCTGGCAGCGAGGAGGCAGAGCTCATGGGCCTTAAGGATATCGTTGCGGGCATCCTGGCAGAGGAGGCAGGCATTATGAGGCCGGAGAAGCTGGTAGAATACTACTATGCCAAGTCCGTTGAAGCAGGCGTCGAGTTCATGTTTAACACTATTGTTGAGAGCTTGATAATTGAGGCCGAGAAACCCCTAGGGCTACCCTACGAGCCCCTCCCCTGGCAGAAGCCCCTGGTGAAGGGTGTGCGCCTCTCCAAGGGCGGCGAGGTAAGGGCTGACGCTGTTGTAGCGGCAATGGGTGCTGAGGCCCAGAGGGTTCTCGACAAGGCCGGCGTTGATGCTGGAGCTAAGCCTAAGAAGAGGCAGGTGTTCGTGCTGCGTGCGTCAACAAGCCAGCTTAAGCGCCTGCTCCAAGCCGAGGGATTCAACGAGTATTCCACGGCACCGTTCATACTGCTTCCAAAAGGAGTCTACCTTAGGCCCGTCCCCGAGGAGAATAGTTTCTGGACCGGGGTAAGCGACCACCTCGGCAGACCCTTCCACTGGGAGCCCGACCCGAGGCCGGAGAGCCACTTCTATACCTATGGGATCTACCCCGTCCTCCGCGAATACTTCCCCCAGTTCGAGAACAAGGCCCCGGAATCGTCATGGGCAGGCTACTACGACCTATCCATAGACGGCCAGCCGGTCGTTTACGGGGAGAGCGGGCTCGTAGTGGCGGGTGGGACGAGCGGCAGCGGGATCATGAAAGCTGACGCTATAGGTAGAATAGCGTCATCAATAGCCTTGGGGGAGAAAAAGGCCATACTCTATGGAGGCGAAGTCTTCGATACAGACGCCCTAAGCCTTAAGAAGAGGAGAGTCGAGGAAGAAAAACTAGTCATATAGCCCTCCCCTCCGAGAGGAGAAGGGGGAACGCTTACCCGCACAACACTCTAGAGGAGCCGGGAGCTTTCCAGAACGCTGTCTTAAAGGCTGTCCTACAGCATGCCCGGCAGCGTGTGGGGCTGGGTTCGCCTTGAGGGAGGTGAGGGAGGATAAGGAGCTCCTACTTGAAGCTGCCAGGGAGGTGGCTGAGGCTCTTGTAGAGGCCGGGGGCAACGCGTTCGTGTTCACGGGGGCGGGTGTAAGCACTGAGAGCGGTATACCCGATTTCCGTGGGCCAAGCGGCTTGTGGCGTCGGATTCCGCCGGAGAAGTTCACGATCGAGTACTTCCACGCTAACCCCCTGGAGGTCTGGAGGCTCTATAGTGAACTCTACCGCTCCATGTCGGGGGCTAAGCCTAATGAGGCCCACTACGCCATAGCCAGGCTTGAAGCGTTAGGGCTCATTCAGGGTGTCGTAACACAGAACATTGACGGCCTCCACCAGGCGGCTGGAAGCAGGAACGTCATAGAGCTTCACGGGTCCGGGTCGCGTGCCGTGTGCTTGGAGTGCGGGTTCACTGATAGCATTGAGAGGTGGCTGGTGAAGGTGGCTGGTGGAGTTCTCCCCCGCTGCCCGGTCTGCGGCGGCTTGATGAAGCCTGCTGCAGTGTTCTTTGGGGAGGAGTTGCCTAGGGAGGCTCTTAGGAGAGCGTTTGACCTGGCTCATGCCGCTAGAGTAGTTATCGTTGTAGGCTCGAGCCTAACCGTTTACCCGGCAGCCCTTGTTCCCGAGGAGGCTGCGAGGAGGGGGGCGAGACTCTATATTGTTAACCTTGGCGAGACCAGCCTTGACTGGATGGCCGAGATCGTGGTCCGAGCGAGGGCGGGCAGTTTTCTACCGCTTGTTGTTGGAGAGGCTGAGCGCCTGCTAGGGCGAGGGTAGGGGTTGGCACGTAGGCCTCTGGTTAGGCTTGTCAACGTAGTGAAAGTGTATAGGGCTGGTGACACTGTAACCTATGGCCTCCGGGGAGTTAGCCTCACGGTTTATGAGGGAGACTTCCTGGCCGTAATGGGGCCGAGCGGTAGCGGGAAGACGACACTCCTGAACATTATGGGGCTTCTCGACAAGCCCACCAGCGGCGTAGTAATAGTGGATGGCGTGGATGCTTCAAGGCTCTCTTCCCGAAGACTTGCAGCGCTGCGCAATAGGCTTCTAGGCTTCGTGTTCCAGCAGTTTAACCTCGTGAATAGACTCAGCGTAGTAGAGAACATAGAGCTCCCCCTCATAGCCAGGGGAGTACCCCCAAGGGAGAGGAGAAGGCTCGCAGAGGAGGCACTGCTTAGGGTTGGGGGAGAGGCTAGCTGGCTTGCAAAGAAGCCAAGCCAGCTGAGCGGGGGACAGCAGCAGAGGGTGGCGATAGCGAGAGCCATAGTCACTAAGCCTAAGCTAGTACTAGCTGACGAGCCCACGGGGAACCTCGATAGGGCTAGCGCGAGACAGGTGGTTGAGGTGTTCAGGGATCTCAATAGGGAGGGGCAGGCCATAGTGGTGGTCACGCACGACCCCGAGGTAGCTAACTGCGCCCAGAAGATACTCGTGATCCGTGACGGCTTAATTATCGCCTCGCGAGACCCCTCCCCAAGCCAGTGCATCCTAGCCCGGCAGCCCAGGACATGACAATAGTGGAAGCCTCTAGGATTTTACCCATAACCTCCAGAGCCTCTACACCCTCCCTGGAGGGCTCATTAGGGATGGGCTTGAAGGGAGAGAGGAGCCCGGCAAGACCCCCCCTCGACCCCGTGGAGTGCCTGGTCTGCCTTATTCATGGCCGCCTACAGCAGGTTTCGGGGAGCCTGCGGATGGAGGCGGACGTGCTGGCTTATGCTGCTGGGCTGGTGGCCAGCTGGCCTAGTAGAACCGAGGTTTTCGTCTCCAGCTACGAGTATGTTGAGAGGCTTATTGGCGTGAGGGACTATTATCGCTCGAGAAAGGAGGAGCTCAACAAGGCAGCCCTCTCCTCTCTTCCTCAGATAAGGATCCCGGAGACTCTGCCCGAGGCACTGGAGTTCATGGCTGCAGCAAACGGCATAGACATCTCAATGCCCGGCTACAAGCCGGGCTTCGCTAGGCTCGTCAAGGGCCTCGGCGAGAAACCCCATTACCGGGGAGTTGCACGGGAGAGCCTCCTAGACCTTGAGGGGGCCAGTAGGCTTGTAGTAGTACTCGACAATGCTGGCGAGGCAGTATTCGATATGGCCGCGTCATCAAAGCTATCCTCACGCTACGGTATCGAACTAGTCTTCGTGGCCAGGAGCGAGCCCTACGAGATAGATGTTACTAGCAGCGAGGCAGAGGAGCTTGCCGGCAGGCTCGGGCTCGATGCAAGAATAATTGCTACGGGCTCTAGGCTTCCAGTGTTTCATCCAAAGGCGCTGCCCGAGTCGAGGAGGCTTGTCAGCGACCCTTCAAGCATCGTGCTGGTCAAGGGCATAGCTAATCTTGAAGCGTACATGGACTTCCACGAGGACTTCGCTGGCAGCAGGCTCCTCTTCCTCCTCCGGGCAAAATGCAACCCCCTCTCCAGGTTCTTCGAAGTAAGCATGGCAGACCCAATTATAGCCTCGGCCTCCTACGTGAAGGAGAGGCTCAAGAACTGGAGGGAGGGAGTGTTGCGTGGATAACCCTTGCAACCCGCCCCCGGCGCTGCACACAAGCCTCCCTGGCTTAGACCTAGCACACCCCGTCATGAATGCGAGCGGGATACTGGGCAGCAGCCTGGGGGGCCTCATGAGGCTCAGGAAGGCCGGTGTAGCAGCCCTGGTCACTAAATCGTTTACGATCGAGAAGAGGGAGGGGTACCCGACACCAATAGCGATCCCCCTGCCCTACGGAATGGTTAACGCCGTCGGCCTAGCCAACCCGGGCATTGAGGGGCTAAAGCCACTGGTATCCGAGGCTGTAGGCCTCGGCCTCCCCGTGGTCGTGAGCATTGCCGCCTCCACACCCGAGGAGGCTGAGGCTCTGGCCAAAGCGGCTGTAGAGGCTGGCGCGGCAGCGCTTGAAGTCAACCTGAGCTGCCCCCATGCGGAGAAGAGGGGGCTAGAGGTGGGCGTTGACCCTGAACTGTCAGCAGCCATAGTAGAGGCGGCATCTAGCGCGGGGGCTCCGGTCTACGCTAAGTTAGGCCTCATGGATAACCTTCCGAGAAGAGTGCCCCCGCTCCTCGATGCCGGGGCTAAGGGCGTTGTGCTGATAAATACTCTGAAAGCCATGGTCATAGACGTTTACGCTGAGAAGCCCATACTAGGCCACGGCGTTGGAGGATTAAGCGGGCCAGCAATACACCCCATAGCTGTAAGGGCAGTATACGAGGTCTACGGGGAGACAGGAGCCCCGATCATAGGAGTTGGAGGGGTTACCGGGTGGAAGGAGGCCGCCGAGCTCATACTTGCAGGAGCGCGTGCAGTGCAAGTGGGCACGGGTATCGTGTTGCTGGGAGAGGGGGTTGTCTGCAGCATAGTCAGCGGCCTAGCCAGCTGGCTGAAAGGCAAGGGGTATGAGAGTATCAGCGAGGCCGTGGGGGCTGCGCACAAGAGGTAGATGGCGCTAGCTGTTGAACGCTATGGCTCACCCCCAGAGGAGGTTGACTGCAGCCCTAATACCCTGCACGACAGCGTTTATCCTAGAAGCCATGTACGCTTCAATCCTCCCTGCCGTAGCGGGGTCGAGTATGCTTGGAGCCTCCTCCCCCACGGTGATCGAGCGCATTGTTACGACAAGCACGTCAACCCCTCTAGCCCAGGCCACGTAGGCTGAGGCCAATACGAAGAGTAGTAGGGAGGCCAGGCCCAGCTGCCTCCACCTACGCCCACGGAGCAGCGCCTCGACGAGCTGCCCCATTAGAGCGTAGCCCGTCCACCCAGCAGCCGCGCTTACTGCCGCAGACACCATCACCCTCTCCCCGCCCGTGGCCTGGACGAGGAAGGATGCAGCATCATAGGCTATGCTGGCAGCGAGCACTGCTGAGGCAATAGCCAGCGGCATTGCGGCCATATAGGATAGCTTGCCGTAAAGTAGGCTATGATACCAGTCCCTCGCAGCAAGAGCGCGCAACAGTGCGCCCACGGCCTCTCTCCCGGTGATCTCAAGGAAGGTTGTGGGGGAGGCCAGCAGCATCATCAGCATTCTAGCAAGCCTATTACTCGCCACGGCCATTATAGAGACTGATGCAGCTATTACAACTAGCCGTCCAGCAAGCGTTGAGGAGAAACGCGCCCATAAACCCGTCAAAGGACCCAGCCCTGGGGGAGAGTGGCCTAGAGCGTAGAGGAGGCCTCCCGTAAAGCCTGCGGCAGCAATGGATAACAGTGCTATGGGGGCATAGTAGGCTATTGAAGCAGCTACAAGCCCAAAGCTAACCCTCCATCCCCGGGGAAGACTGGAGAACGTGTAGAGGAGGGAGCCGCCGAGAAGGAGCAGTGCTGGGAGGGAAACATTACCGCTAACGGCCACACCACACGCAACAATAACCATCGCAACGAAGGGGTAACCCAGAAGGGTGGCGAGAGCCGAGAGCACTGAGGCTGCCAGAGAGATAAGCGGCTGCGATACAACCCCAAGCCTGCCTACAATAAGCGCGAACGGCTGCCAGGCGGCATAGGCTGAGAGGAAGAAGTAGACGGCTGAGAGAGCCAGGTAGACCCGGCCCCATCCAGCAAGGAGGAGACGCTCGGAGCGCGCCAACACCCTCAACACCCTTCCCGGTCAGGGCAGCCCGGCCACGAGCCTAGCTACGCCCTCCGCCCCCCTCACGCACACGAGCCTCGCCCCAATTAGGGAAGAGAACCTCTTAAGCCTGGCCTCAACACTCCTCTCCCTAGCCTCGTAGAAGCGCCGTATGTATGGGTTACCGTTCCGAGGTATTGGGGGAGGAGTACACAATAGGATTATTCTTCCACGGACCATCTCTCTCAAAGGCCTGGCAAACTCTAAGTACTCCTCCAGACTCCCCCTGCCTAGGTCGCTGGCCAGTATTATCGATGAGGCCTTAGCCCTGGCAGCAACACGCGCCACAAGCTTCCGAGCAGCCGCCAGGCCATCCTCCGCCGCGGCTTCAGCATAGTCTACTGCACGGGCTATCGCAGAGAAGAGCCTCGCCCTATCACCCCGGGAGCCCACAATACCACTATAGTACAGCGTGGCCGAGGGCGATAATGCGGCCACGCCCACGCGGGCACCATTGGTCAAAAGCACCAAGGCGAGGCTGGCTAAAGCCCTGGCAGCTGCCTCAGCCCAAGTATGCCCAGGCCCTCCCACGAGGGAGCTTGAGGTGACATCGAACAATAACAGTGTGGTTGAGCCATACTCCTGCTCGAACACCTTCACCATAAGCCTTCCCAGCCTAGCGCTCGACTTCCAGTCTATGAGCCTAGAGTCATCCTCAGGCACATAGTCCCTAAGCCCGAGAAAAGACCCTGCAACCCCCCTGCGCAAGGCCGTCCCCGAGGTGAAGGCCTCGCCTACAACTCTCGCAGCTCTTCTCAAAACCTCAACCCTAACCAATGGCGGAACCAAGACATGCCTCTCGCCCCTGGACTCGACGCTCCATGCCCTGGCCCTAAACAAGCCGATCACGTCGATAAGCTCGACGCCAGCATCCCCCCAAGAATGCCTCCCTACCCTTGCATCAAGGAAATAGGCGGCCTCGCCGCTACCCCTAGGCGGCAGGGAGAAAGCGAGCACAGCCCCTTCCCCGCCGCCCAGGCTGCTAGGAGGCTTATCGCGTACGACGAGTAGTTCGAGGGGCATCATGCTTGGATTAGTCACCCTAACCCTAACCCTGACCTTTGAGTCCCCTCCCCCCACGAGCTTAATCCTCCTCTCCACAACAACCCTGCTAGCAGCGGCAGCCTTGGCTGAGAAGAACGCGTAGTGTAGTAGGAGGAAGAATGCGAGGCCAAGGGATAATGCTAGGAGCGAGGAAGCATACTCTTCCCTCGCCATTAAACTAGCAACAATGCTTGCGGCGACGAACACGACAAAACCATAACCCCTAGGGGTTAGCGTGACCTCAGCCGATCCAGCCCCCAGGCCTCATCCCCCCGAGCCCCTCGCAGCCGCCAACTCCGCCAACGCCTCTGCAAGAGCCCTAAACCTGTCCAGCCCCCTCCAAGGCCTCTTATTCCTAGCCAGGGCCTCAAGCATCCTCCTCGCATCCCTCTCACCCACTCCTATCCTCTTGAAAGCCTCCATCAAAATAGCTGGAGGGTTAACGGAGGCCTCTGAAACACTTACCCCGGCAGTAGCGCGGAGCAGCATGTCTATGGCCTCCCTCTCAGCCCACGGCCTCCCCCCAGCCCACACTCCCCCCTCCCCTATCTCGCTTGGAGCCGGGGCAAGGCTGCGCTGCACCAGCATGGCTATTGGCACTAGAAGGAGCCAGGCGGCAGACGCTACTAGAAGGGGGTTGGAGGCCAGGAAGCCTATAGCCTTCTCCTCGGCCTCAGCATAAGCTTTCACAGCCCCGGCCAAGAGGACTCCAGGGTTAAGGATCGAGGCTAGCGCTGCAACCCTAGTATAGTTGAGGGGTAGGGGGAGGAAGCCCGAGGGAAGTATGATGTGGCCCTTAACCCCCCATGACGCGTAGGCCACCAGAGCCGTGACAGCCCGTGCCGGGTCAAGCCCAGCCTCCACCTGGGCCCTTACAAGCCAGTTGCTGAACGCCGACCAGTCGGGCACGTACACGGCCCTTATACCATCGTACTCGGCCACGAGAACCCCTGGTATACGACTTCCCTCCCTAACAGCCCATGCCGCAACCCTCCATGGATCCCCAGCCGCCACCTGGTCTGGGGAGTAGAGGGTCCATAAAGCCATGCTGCTGCCGGGAACCCCTAACACTATGTAGGCTCCCTCAAGACTCCTAAGCACCCTCGGAGGCTTAAGCCCGAGAGCGTCAAGCACTCTTCTTCCACAGTCAAACACGCCGCTGGAGGCTACTATAACGCCTACACGACTATGCGAGGCCTGCGAGGCAATCACCTCGGCAGCATTAAAGGCTTCTTCATCGCTGCATGTCATGGGGCCAGCGAACAAGTATACCACACTACCATTAGTGTCCAGCCCCCCCATGCCCTGGTGAAGCCTATAGCCGTCCTCGATCATAGCTCTCGCAATATCCAAGAGCCCCATGCTGCCATTGTCAATGAAGGAGCCCTGGCGTGGAAGGGAGGGGGAGGATCCCGTGACGAGGATCTTGGGTGCAGCCTCGGCAGCAGCCGCGACGGCTACGAGAAGCAGCCCGAGAGTGAAGAGCCTCGACGTAAACCTGTCCACGGCCACTCCCACACCCCGCTAGCCTCCCCGGGCAAGTAGCCTCCTCAGCTCGGCAAGTATCCTCTTCATCCTCTCGGTGGCCCCCTGAGGGATTGATGAGCTGAATCTAGCCCTCTCATAAATACCTGCAGCATCACTATAGAGTCCACGTATCCTCCCCCTAAGCCTACGCGAGTACTCTCGGTGAGTCTCACCGGCCCCTCTCTCGCCATAGACCCTTGACAGCGCTAGGAGCATTCCCGAGAAAAGCCTCCGCACCTCCTCCTCCCCATCAGCGCCGGCGGCCTCGGCTTCGACCCCCCTAAGCCTTAGCGAGGCAACCCTCACAGCAATGAGCCTGCGCACACGCTCAAAATGCCTAGCCAACAGTAATAGTAGGGGGAGCAGTACGAGCAGGGGGATGACACGGCCCCAGCCAACCTTAATGCCCACCCGTACAGCCCCTAGCCCGCCGAGGCCGCCCACACCGCTTATACCGGGTGCCACGCCGCCGGAGGCTCCCGCACCATTCCCTTCACCCTCCCCGCCCATTTCCAGCAGCCTAGCAGTAACCTCTACGAGGCTGTTCACGCCACTGTAGTCAAGACTCGACAATAAATCCTCTAAGCCAACGATCTTGACTACTCTGGGTCTCCCATGCACCCCTGTCTTCAACGACTTTATACTCTCCATGGAAGCCCTAATTGCTGCTTCGACAAGCCTGCCGGCAGCATGGCTTAGAGCCTTCCCTCCGCCGCCTCCACTGCTCTGAAGCCTCCCCGGCCCCACCACCTCCGACAAGTTTACCGTGATGGGGGTCCCGGAGGCGTTGGACAATAGTCCGGAAATGATTCTTGCAGCCTCTTCGGGGCTAAGCCCGATCGATGAGGCTATGCTCTCCGCGATCTTGCCGAGGAGTCCTGCGGGCATGGGGCTGGAAGTGTTTGGTTGGAGCCTGCTGAGATCCCTCAACGCCTCCTCGATACTACCGTTCCTAAGCTCTAGCGCAGCCCTGGCCAACAAGTCTGCAATACTGGCTGCGCTTGCAGCCTCACCGCTACTATGGTTCCTCAGCCTCTCAGCAAGCTCTTCAAGCCTCCTTGCAGCCTCCTTAAGACTAGCCTTCAAGCTGCTCTCATTAAATAGGCTTACAGCCAGCTCCTCCCTCTCTCCAATAGCCCACTCGTAAAGCTCCTCTATCCTCTCACTGAACGCTCCCCTGCCGCCTTCAGCGAGCTCTGGGACGTGTTTTTCTAGGAGGGCCTCGGCAATGTTGTGTACTGTTGCGTAGTGGACAAGGAAGAGGCCATCCTCGTATCTTAGCGATGCAGCTCTAGCAGCCAATCCTATGGCCCTCAACACCCCCTCCACTCCCATCCCCCGGCTCATGTTCTCGACGAGCGCTGAGAGCTGGTCATAGTCTAGCGCCGCCCTCACAGCATCACGGGGGCTCTCAGCCTTTATTGTTGATAGCAGCTTACTCGCCACATCCCTGGCCACAGGCCTTACAAGCCTCCCCGACTCCCTGGCATCAAGCCTTAACAACGCCTTGAGATGCGGGGGGGCGGAATCCTCCATCAGCCACGGGTCTAGGGGGGTGAAGGGGTTGTAGGATAGGAGTATCGTCAATAGCCTCCAGTCATGGGTTACTGCCGTGCAGAGGGATACTGCCGAGCCCAGCAGCTCTATTGAGTCCTCAGTGTGGAGGTGAAGTGTTCTATTGGCTAGCCTGGGGACTAGGCCACAGTACGTGTTGTTGTGTTTCTTGGCGCTTGCAGCCAGGGCTTGGATGAGCTCCCTCTCTCTCGTAGCCCGCAGTGCTAGTAGGGAGAGGAGGGGGTTGTGGATGCTTTTGGGGTCGTGGACTAGTGATTGAAGCTCTCCGAGAGGGTTCAGGGCCTCCTCTATCCTGTTTGATGTAAGCCTTGACACTGCCTCGAAGCGCTCGGGGTAGAGGGCTTCTAGGAGCACTACTAGGCCAGCTGCCTCGAGAGGGTTATCTCTCACGAGCCTGGCCGCTTCCTCGTAGACCTCCGCGCTCCAGGTGTAGCCGTGGGTTATGCTCCAGAGGCTTAGTATTCTCCGGGCTGACTCGGGGGGAAGCGGGGGCTCGAACGCTGCAGCCACCACCAGGCAGTCGGGGTTCATGTGCATGGTCTCATTAATGTCGCCGAGCAGGGGGTTGTCCGAGGGGTCTGTGGCGATCACGGCGGCCAGTAATGCTGCCTCACTGCCGCTGCTGCAGACTCCTATCCATCTCCTCACGCTCCCCTTCTCCAGGCCAAGGATCCTCGCCAAGCCCAGTGACAGGGTGTCGGCTAGCTCGCCTGCATCGCCTCCGGTGTCGAGGAGTCCTAGGCTTGTTGGCGTGTAGAGGCTGTATAGGATAGCCTTATACACCACGTGTTGCCCGCAGCCGGCAACCTCCCTCGGGTTGAGGAGCATCCTCTCCTGAAGCTTCTTCAACAAGCTCCCAGCCTTACCCACATCTCCCTCGCTGAGCGCTCTTGCGAGAGAAAGGGCTAGGTCCCTTAACATGCCCGGCCTGCTGCAGGAGGAGAGGTTTTCATAGACTTGTGCAGCCTCCCTTAACGGCACCTTGCTCTTAGAGATCGCCTCCAGCTGGCTTCGAATATCGATCACTACCTGGCTAACATTGATCGCGGGAGGCCCAGCTGCCGTAAGCGCCTCGACGCCCGTGCTTGCCAGGAGCGGCGCGAGGAACGCTAGTAGGGCTATAGCCTTGACGATACTGGCCGTGGACGGCAAAGGCGTGCCACACCTAGAAGAGCGGTGGAGCTTCGTGGCGTCTGCTGGGCTAGAATGGTAGGATCCTCCTCCCAGTAAAAGCTCTTAATGCAACATCGGCGGCGAAGACGACTAGCACTACGCCTAGGATGAGCAGGAGTAGCCCATAGCTCTTCGAGGCCGATGTGACTGCTGAGCCGAAGACGGCTAGCAGTGACAGCCACGCATAGTCCATCCATACATGGCTAGTATACATGGCCGCAAACCCCTTGAACCCGTAGCGGGCGGCTCCACGAACTAATGGCAAGCCTATCGTAACCCACCATGCAAGGAAGTAGGGGTTTAACCCCGTGAACAAGACCCCGGCTGCTACTGCACCGCTGACCGATAAGGGTGAAGAGTCCGGCGAGGCGCCTAGGCTGGCCTCCCCGCCCTTTAGCAAGTCAATACTGGCTGTGAACAATCCATAGGAGAAGTATGCTGCCACAGCAGCCGTTACCGCTGCCAGAGGCCTCTCAGCCCTACGCAGCAAGCGCTCAAGCCTCCCAGCCCAGGCAACCAGCAAAGCCACATAGGGCAGCTCAAACAACATGTGCCCTAAGGCTACCGCCAAGCCTCCCTGCAACCCCAGCCCAACGCCCACGGCCACGGCTGCAGCAGACAATAAGCCGGGGCTTAGGGCGCCGCTCGGAGTTATGAGCAGCGTTTCAACCACAACCCCGCGGAGCCCCGTGACAGCCCGTTCACCCACCCCTACACCACCCTTCCCCTTCAGGGGAGAAGGATGCTGAGGCATGCTTGGCTGTGTGCTCCAGCTGGCTGTCACCCTCGCCTGGGCTCTTGGGCTTAATTTTATTGCTCCAGCTGCTGTGCAGCGTTAATGTTTATTATTGCCAGCGTGGCTGCAACGGCCTCCTCGACCCTAACCGTTCTCGTCCCCTGGCCCGGTATGGTGTTGAGCACGTAGTCTACGTGACTATTGAGTTCTAAGCGTTCTTCGCGCGCTATCTCAAATAGGCCTCGGTCCGGCGCGCCGAAGAGTAC
>QNYQ01000027.1 GCA_003978665.1 Hyperthermus sp. | reverse complement strand
GCTTCTATGGGTCTGAGGGTTTTTCTGCCACTATATTGCCTCTTTCTTGTTAAGGTTCACGTTGGGAGCCGGGGTATGGATACTGCTTCTGGCATTCAGTGTTTCGAGTCGGGATGGTGTGATTATAGCGGTGAGCATGCCAGGGTTAGGAGTGAGGTCGAGGGGCTTATACGCAGCTATGTTGAGGGCTCTGCTAGCGAGTATTGGATGGCTGTTGTGGTTGCATCGTATGGTAGTGGTAAGACGGCTTTATTGAGGCATCTTGAATGGTTTTCTCGGAGTAGGCTTGGCGTGGCTGTGCTTAGGGTTGAATTTGCTGATATTGTTGACTTTATTCTGGAGCGTTATGGTTCTATTCACGAGTCTAGGCTTCCTCAGGTTGTACGCGAGTTTGTTGAGTCTAGGCTTGGGGCTGTTAACGGTGTGGTGGTATTGCTTATTGACGAGGTTGAGGAGAGCTATGATGTTTTCCGTGGCATAGTGGAGCACGAGACTAGCCCCCTCCGCGGGCTTGCAGAGGCTATTCGTACTCGTTCCATACCGGTCTACGTGGTTCTCGCGCTGGGCCCGTCCTCCACCCTTAAGGAGGCTGTGTTCGGGCCTGTTGCGTGGCGTAGTAGGGTTTACACTATTCCTCTCCTCCCCAAGAATATTATTGAGGGGCAGCTTGAGGGGCTTGTAGACGATCCTGCTCTCAGAGGCCTTGTAGCCAACATGGTGTGGTGGGCTTCTAAGGGTAGGGTTGCATGGGTTAAGTTGATGGTTGACAGTATTGTGCCCGGGTTGATGGATGCTTTCAAGTCTGGTGTCGAGAGGGTTGAGGCGTTCCTGCTTGGCGAGGAGGCTCTCACAAGGGAGATTGTGGAGGGTATTCCCCTCTTCGACAGGCAGGGCTACCGTGACGTTAAGAGGTTTATTGATGACCCTAAGATTGCCCCCATACTAGCAGTGCTGCCGGGCCCCGTCCCGCTGAGTATTGTTGAGAGGCTCGTCGGCGGCGGTATAATGGTCGGGTCCGGGCCCGTCACCGGGGTCACGAGGCTGGGGCTTAGGAGTAGTGAGCTCGTTGACGCTGCTGCTTCGTGGATGGAGAAGGCTGCAAGGATATGGAATGTGAGCGGCCAGTCTGTTGAGCGTGCCTTGACAGTACTGGAGTACGTGGTGTCTGCCTACGAGAATGGGGGTGTGCTACCCTATGATCCTCAGCTCCTCCGCGAGCTCTTCACTATAGCTGCTGACGTGTCACGCGAGATCTATGGCGACGACCCTAATGTTGCAAGGATTCTTGAGTCATTGAACCCAGACATTATCGCGCCGGAGCCTTTTAGGCTAGAGGAGCCAGTAGTGTATCTCAAGCCCGGCATGCTCACGAGAATATACCCTATCGCTGGAAGCAGCCCGCTGGTGGGATGCGCGAGGAAGGCTGGTGTAGACCAGGTTTCAAGGGTTGTTGACGACCTATCCCCCGAGGAGCTGGCCGAGCACTGGGAGAGGGTTAAGGGCTTCCTAGGCCTCAACACTATAGAGGAGCGGAGGGGGATTAGCATTCTAATAGCCTCACCTCCCCTACTGCACCATGTTGCACGTGTAGCGGCGTGCCGTGCTGTCTCCGGGGAGAAGACCATTGTCCTCCTCCCTGCCGTGAGGGAGGACGCTAGGATAGGGGCATCGATATCCAAGGCTCTCGAATCACTCGGCGTGCCGATAGTGGCTATGGGGCAGAGGCTAAGCCTGTTCACTTACGCCCTCCTCTACGCTCTAACAATAGGGCTTCACGGCTGCATGCCTGAGAACCTGGGGTCTAGCGAGAAGAGGAGCATCCAAATATACACGGACATGTTGAAGAGCGTCATCCTGGACGCCATGTCACATAACACCAGCGTATTGGATAGGCTCCGGGCTACACTGTCCAGGATGGAGCAGCCCATCCCCTCCGCCCTCGCCGAGAGAATAGGCAGCGTGGCATCTAAGGGAGAGGAAGCCCTGGAGGCCGAGATCGAGAGCTTGAAGAACACAATACCCACAGTCCAGAAGCTCATACGTGAAATATCGGCTGTGACTGGCGTGAAGCCGGCAAGAGAGATCGTCGTTAAGCGCGCCGTGCTAGAGGAGGTAAAGGACGCGATAGCGGGTGTGCTGGACCAGCTGCCCCGCCTCCAAAGCCTGCTAGAGGGGTGTGAGGCGACGAGCGGGCTTCAGCTGCTAGACATGCTGCTCGGCCTAAAGGGTAGCGGTGAGGATGGGGAGAGCATGCTGGCCAGGCTGAGGAGAATATCGGAGATGATTACTGGTATGCCCCGGGTAGGCTCCCTCGAAAAGCTCAGCAAACTCTTAGAGGTACTCTCAGAGTCTCTCCCGGCAATCCTTCCGGTTGTTAACGAGGACGCGCTAGAAGAGCTCTTGATAAGGCTTGAGGAGAGGCTTGATAGGATCGCGAAGCTGTATAGGCAGGTGCACGATGCAGCAGACCCCCTCCCGGCCAAGGTGAGGGATGAGCTCGAGAAGGCTCTTCGCGCAGACGTGGCGTCAATGAGGGATCTCGCAAGCCTGGAGAAGTACCTGGAGAATGCGATAGGGCTACTAGGCAGGCTTACGGGGATGTCTGATAGCCTCCACATGATAGAGTCTATAGAGGAGGAGAAGAAGATGATCACTGCGCGCATAGCAGGCCTCTTCGGCATAGAAGAGTCCAGGTATGATGCCAGGGAGGAGGCCCTCATAGGGGGTGAAGGATTGTGATGCAGTCCCTCCTACTCCCGAGAATGATAGCCCAGTACGAGTCATTGGTTAGGGAGGCTGAGTCGACTGCTAGGAGCCTGAACGAGCTGAAGAAGATAACTAGTGCGGTAGAGTACATGATCAGTGAGGGAGGTCTTGACGTAGCCCGGTACAAGGCTATTGCCCAGAGGCTGCTAGAGTACATAGATGTAGGTAGGTTCGATAACGCTGTAGAGGAGGCAGGCAACCTGTGTAGGAGCGTGTCGAAAGACTATGTGCTGAAGCTTCTAGACACCGACTACGCGCTGGACGGTGGCAGGATAGGCTGCATGGGGCGGGGCGCGGCCGAACTCCTCCTCCGGGTTGTTAAGGCGTCTGGCCCCCTGGCACACATAGTTAGGGCTCTCCTAGCCGCTGGCGGCGGAGGGCTCGAGGAAAACCTGTACACTGTGGTGAGGGAGTGGCAGAGGCTCAGCAAGGTACTGGCAAGCATATATAGGAGCTCGGTCATGCTAGAGAGGAATGTCGGGGTCAAGAGGCTCCACGTGATCTCCCTTGCAGCAGCACTTGCCGAGAAAACGAGCCTAAAGGAGGCGCTGGCGTCGCTGGAGCACATAGCCTCGGTGCTTGGAGACGCTGCAATACTGTCCAAGCGGTCCTCCCAGCTAGTGATCGAGGCGTCGAAGGCGCTGGCGAACTGTAATGGTGACGGGTCTAGCACAGCTTGCAAACTACTGCACGAGCTGTTATCGCATGCGATGGCGTCCAAGAACGAGCTGGAGGCATTAAGGAATGCTGGGTCCTCGATAGAGCTGGTGGAGCGTGTTAGGAGGGCCCGCGAGGAGCTGGAGAAGGCCGAGAAGGTTAAGGAGAGCATAAGCCGCCTCGCCTCGCGCCTGGTCAAGACTGGTGTGGATGAGCTGGCGGCAATGATAGCTTCGATAGAGAGCTTTATAGAGCAGGAGGCGTTGAGCAGGGAGGAGCAGGAGGTACTGCTACTGCTGGCTGAGGGTAGGGTGTTCGATATCGTAGAGCTGAAGAACATTAACCAGGCATATCCCTCCGCTGCACTAGCCTTGTGCATGAGGGGGCTGGCGCACTGCAGGGTGAGCCTCTAAGCGCCCAGAGCCCTAAGCTCGGCGAGCCTAGCCTGCGCGACGATATACTTCTCCTTTTCCCTTAGAGCATCCACAACCTCATCTTCTCCCGTACGGAACACGTATACTCCGTAGGGATTGTAGAATATGTCGCTGCAATGCCACATGTGGGCTGCAACAATCTTCTCGGCAACAGCCTTAACATAAAACCACTCATTCCACTTCGCGAGAGCCAAGAGCAGGGGAAGCCTCCCGCCACAGTACACGAGGCTACACGACCCAGACTCCTCAACCACAACCACTTTGTCGCAGAACCCGTCTCGGAGAAGACGCTTAAGCTCGTCGAACAAGCCTCAGCCACCCCACACCCACTTCTCCACAAACCCCCTAATGGCACGGAACCCATAGCCAGCCTTAACAAGCCTCAGCACAGTCTCCCTAAACACTCTCGGAACATAAGAGCCGGCAATAACGTTGAAGCCCAGCCTTACAGCCGCATAGGGGTGGAAGCTCGACGAGGGCCCTACGACAGCGGCTCTGACGCTCTTCTTGCCGCGTGCCTCAAGAAGCACGTGGACAAGCCTGGGGTCTATGAGGCTGGCTCCAGTAGCGATGAGGTAGTCGTAGTCCTCCACGCCGAGAACGATCTGGGAGCCGGGCAGGACTGTGAGCCCGCTCCTCTCCGCCCACCTCCTATGCATGGGGTTATCCTCGTAGACCACAAGCCTGGCGCCGCGGTCGATAAGCGCGCTGGCCACCCCCTCCACGTAGCCTACAAGAGCCACTCTATCCCCCGCCCCAACACCCAGCTCCTCAACCACGTCTCCACCAAACCTTACAACACCCCTATCCCTATCAATTAAAGCTGACATGGCTGCATTAGCAGCTGCAAGAGCCAGGGACGAGGCCACGGGATGCTGCCACGCGTAGCGTACAATATCGATCAAACTGGGAGCCGAAAGGATCTTGGCAGGTATAGGCTCGTCCTGGGGAGCATAAGCCAGCCCTAAATGACCGCTATCAGTGTACACGTAGCTAAACCTCCTACCCAGGCCAACCTCTACGGGGACAAGCCTGGAGAACTCGGAAAGGTGTCTCTCAAAGGCCTCGATAAGCGCGGATGCTAGAAGAGTAGTTTTCTCCTCCTTCAAGCGCGGCGCACAGCTAGGCTCCTTCCACTCCAACACCCACGCACTCTCCGCATCCCCGGACGGCAAGGCTTTAGGGCTGAGGACACGAAGACCTTTCCCAGAGCATGCATGGCGAAGCAAGAAGGATACAGTCTCTCCTCCCCGGGCCCCTCGAGGGAATGGTTTCTCTCTACGCGAGCAGCGCCAGGCTCCTAGCCTCCGGGAGCTTAGCCCTCCTGCACAGCGAGACCCTGATCATGAACGTTATGTATGCTATGCGCGACAACAGGGCTATGAGGCTCTCGGTTGTAGACCTTGACACCAAGCCCTCACTGTGCATCCTGCTAGCGAGCCTCTCGGCAGCCCTCAGCTTCACGGACGCCAGTGCCAGAAGGGATTCTGGCTCATCGCAGCCGCTGAGACTCCAGCCCCGAGGCTCGTCAAGCCCCTCGGCAGCTCTATTGAGGAGGTCCTCTACGTCGCCCGGCTTAATGTAGCCGGCGAGAACACCTCCTATAAGCCTTACAGCTTTCTGGAGAAGCCTAACCCTCTCAGCGTAGAGGGGTGCTAGGAGGACTCTTGCCCTCCCCAGGTAGGCCTCAGCCTCCTCAACAACACCATAGAACTCTATCACGGTGCTGTGCCTTTCAACTTCTATGAGCCTCCCCTCGACAAGCGCCTCTGTCAGCAGCCCTCTGCAGCCCGCCCTCCCCTCGCTGTAGCTCTCGGTAGGCAACCAGGGCCCCCAGAGGTAATACAATGTGTAAGAGGGAGAAATAAAGTGTTAGCTCGGCAAGGAAAAAGAGGATGAAGGGTGAAGGAGACCTTAAACGCCCCTAAACCTTGGCCTCCTCTTCTCAAGGAAAGCTGACACGCCTTCGGCAGCATCCTTGGTGCTGAAGAGGAGGCCGAAGAGGCTGCTCTCCAGCATCATCCCACTCCAAATGCTCGCCTCTACTCCAGCCTGTATAGAGTACTTGGCTGCCATTAGGGCTAGCGGGGGCTTCTCGGCCAGCTTCAACGCGAACTGCCTGGCCTCCTGCTCAAGCTGGCCCGCGGGCACAACACGGTCAACAAGCCCCAGGGCTTCAGCCTCTTTCGCGGGGATCATGTCGCCAGTGTAGATTAGCTCCTTCGCCCTACTCCTGCCAATGAGCCTCGGTAGGCGCTGCGTCCCCCCGGCGCCGGGTATGATGCCCAGGTTGATCTCGGGCTGCCCGAGCATGGCCCCCTCGCTGGCTATTCTGAAGTCAGCTGCCATGGCTAGCTCAAGCCCGCCGCCCAGGGTGTAGCCGTTCAATACGGCTATCACGGGCCTAGTGTAGTATTCAAGCTTAAACAAGACCTCCTGGAACCTCCTAGAGTAGACCATCGCCTTAACGGGGGTCAATGACGTGAACTCGCTGACATCGGCTCCAGCACTAAAGGCCCTCCCAGCCCCGGTAACGAGTACAACCCTTACACGATCATCATCCTCAAGCTCGTCCAGAACCCTCGTGAGCTCATCAAGCATCCTAGGGCTTATAGCATTAAGCCTCTCCGGCCTATTCAGCACAATCCAGGCCAGGGGAGGCTCAAGCCTAACCAGGAGCGTGTCATACCTCCTCTCCTCAACACCAGAATACTCGTAGAAGCCCCTGCCAGCCTTAACGCCAAGCCTCCCCTCCCTAACCATGGACTCTAGCAGCGGGTCTGGAGCATACTCCTCCCAGCCAGTTTTCTCGTGAAGCTTCCTCAAAGCATCAACTATGGTGTCTACACCGTACTCGTCAGCATAGCGTAGTATGCCTTTGGGCAGCCCCAGCCCGAGCCTCGTAGCCTTATCCACGTCATCCCTCTCGGCAATGCCCTCACGAACCAGGTAGGCTGCCTCATTAACGCCGGGAGCTATCAGGTAGACCGGATTAAGCTTGGAGCCAGCCTCCTTCGGGATACTAGGCCTTACATGCCTCCCAGGGCCAGGATACTCGTAGAAGCCCCTGCCAGCCTTAACCCCCAGCAGCCCTGCCTCGAACTTCTCGCGGAAAAGCGGGCAGGGGTGAGCCTTGAAGCCGCGCCTAGTCATTGCGTCGAAGACGTAATAGAACACGTCAATGCCGCTGTAGTCCGCTAGCTCGAACAACCCCATTGGGAACCCGAGCCTATACTTTACAGCCGAGTCTACTTCAATAACGCTAGCCTCTCCGCGCGCAACAGTCCAACAGGCCTCGTTGAGTATCCTGGCCAACACCCTGTTGACTATAAACCCCGGCACATCACGCTTCACGATAACAGGCTCCTTGCCCATGCTTCTTGCAAGCTTGACTGTGGCGTCAACAGTATCATCGCTCGTGGCCTCTCCACGAATAACCTCCACAAGCGGCATGAGGGGAGGCGGGTTGAAGAAGTGCATCCCCACAACTCTCTCGGGCAGCTTGGTGGCGGAGGCTATCTCGGTTATTGGGAGGCTGCTGGTATTCGTGGCCAATACCACATCGCCAGCAGTATGGGAGTCCATGAACTCGAAAAGCCTCTGCTTAAGCTCGAGCTTCTCCGGCACAGCCTCTATCACGAAATCAACGCTGCCAAGCACCTCTCTGAAGCCACTAGTAAAATCACCGCTCGGAGACAGGTTGACAACCGTATGGATCCTCTCCATAACCCTGTCGGGAGGCTCGCGTACAGCACCCTTACTGTAGAGTTTTCCAAGGCTCCAACGTATCTTCTCAAGAGCCCCCCGCAGTATATCGCTACTAATATCGGCCAAGTACACGGTATAGCCGGCTAGTGCAGCAACCTCGGCAATACCATGGCCCATTGTGCCTGCTCCAACAACAAGAACAGTCTTTACTTCACGCATACACCAGCGCCTCACATATGCGGGGCTGGAGCCAGGACATTAAAGCCTTACACGCCCACGCCCCTAGAGGAGGCGGCTGAAACCCCCCATTACACCTCTATCTCGTCAAGCAAGTCCTCAAGCAGGCCCAGCTCCGGGAACTCCAGAACCCCGAGATCCTCCGCAAGCACATAGGGCTTGATCTCGGCGAGCGGCACATCCTCCCGGAGTATAGGGGATAGGTAGGTCTCGGGCGAGAGGCTGACGGTCGTCCCCGTCTGGTACTGGCCGACGGCGGGGAGCACGAGGAGGCGCGTGTTAAGGGAGGGGTAGGGCGCTGAGAGGAATGCTGGGAGCTTAGCTATGAACCCAAGCTTGTCCCTAAGCCTTATACTCGGATGCTCATGGCCCATTATCACAGCCTTTAACCGCTCCGGATAACTACCCCGAGGCTTACGGTGACCGTGAACGATAAGTATACCGTCAACATAGAGTTCATCAACAAGCTCAACACTATAGTCTCTTGCAACGAGAACCAAGTAGTTGTCGTGATTACCCCTAACCACGGTGATCTTGACGCTGCGCGAGGAAAGGAACTCGAAAAGACTCTTCAACTCCCTCCTCTCGCTCGGCAGGAGACGGGAAAAACTATGCTTAACATCACCCGCAATAATCACCCAGTCAGCCCCGGTAGAGTCAATAGCCTCACGCAGAACCTCCCTAGCCCTAGACAGCTGGATACGGGGCAGAAAATAGCCCTGCTGGGCAGCCTCCTCCTCAAAGCCTAGGTGGAGGTCAGCGACAACAATAGCGTTAATACCACGCACATATACTGCTGGTAGGCTCGAAACAATCTCCACGCCTGGAACAGGCTCATAAACCACTTGCGGGCGCCCCCAGGAAGGAGCCCAAGGAGCCGGTAACACCCCTCCCCTCTTATACCCAACCCAGCCGCTCCTGGAGCACCCTCCCATACGCTCGTCTTGACCGGTAACCAGCCTCTCCCAGAAAGGTGGAGTGTTATGGATGGGAGGAGCATATGTATAGAGTCCACGCTAATAACCCTCCTCAGACCAATATACCCAAGGTACACTAATAGGTATGGCACACTACACGGCGGAATGCTGGCATGGTGGATGCTGGAAGCCGGAAGCATGTCAGCAATGAGGGCGTCAGGAGGCTACGTGGTGCTGGGAGCCATAGACTACCTGTTCATGCTTAACCCGGGAAGACTCGGCGAAAACCTCCACGCATACTCCCTGGTAATAGGTGCTACAAGACACACCCTCGACGTGCTCACATACGCCGAATCAGCACCGCCGGGCGGCAGGGAAACAAAACCCGTCAGCCTAAGCATTCAGACATTCGTGTCAGTCGACGAAAACGTTAAGCCCAGGCCGCACGGCATCAACATTAAGCCATGCAGCATGGAGTCAAAAGCCCTAGAAACACTCCACCTAGAGTGGCTGGCAGAGCGCAAACCCCTCATAGAGGAGAGAAAACTCATTGCCCAGGACACGAAGCCCCTTGAAACACCCTACCGGGTCGAATCATACCAGGTGATAAGCCCCGAAGCAGCATTCTCCCTCCCCAACGTGCTAGACGCATCAAAACTCTTCTACGACATAGACCAGGTAGCTGCGATCGCAGCCATGAAGGCCACGGGGAGCCCAGTGGTAACGGCAAGCTTCGATGCAGCAGTATTCGCGTCACCAGGCTACGTGGGGGACCTGCTACGCATAGAAGCAGGCATCACGGGAGTAGGCAACACAAGCAGTGAAGTACTAGTAAAGATCACAGCAGAGAACCCGGAGAAGGATAGAAAAACAACAATAGCCAGAATGTACACCATAATGGTATCAATAGGCCCCGACGGTAGACCAATACCACACCGCATAAAACCCAAGATACCACACACGCTACAACAAGCGTTCGAGGAGAGGCAGAAGACCCGGAGGAGGAGAAGAGCAAGAACCCAGCAGCTAATAAGGCTTGTAGAGTCCATAGTAAAGAAGCTTCCGTGAAAAGACCTCCACACGCCCATGCACACGAGAGGGTGGAGGAGTATGGGAGACTGTAAGCCCCTGTTTCCGGGCACCTGCTCAAGAATACTATACTGCGACGATAACATGGCTGTAATGGAGACGGAGCTCAAGAAGGATTCAACAATACCAGCCCATAGACACGATTCAACCCAGCTGACAATCGTGCTTAAAGGATCAATAATCCTCGGGGTGGAGGGACGCGGGGAACAGAGGCTGGAGGCGGGCAGCCTGCTTGTAATCGAGCCAGGCAGGCTACACTGGGGGAGGGCTCTTGAAGACTCCCTGGTTATAGACGTGAACGCGCCGCTGACAAGTGATCGCAGAGAGATTGCAGAGAAGCTTGGCGCATCATGCGGGGGCTCCTAGAGGAGGGGAGGGCAAGGTTTGGGGGAATCTGTTGTGTGTTCGAAATAAAAGATAAATAAGATCAGGTTGCTGCTTAGTTTTAAATTGGTGTAAAAGATTTGAGTATAATGGGTGCAAAGCTTCGTTTGCCGACGGGCCGTGAGGCAGCGATAGTTGAGGGATTGAGGTTCTGCTACGATCTAAGCGAGACTGATGTGGCAATACTCTTCGAGCTCCTACAAGGTGGAGACTATACTGTCGACGACCTTACACAGAAGCTGGGCTTGAGTAAAGCAACCATAAACCGTGGCCTAGCAAAGCTTGTCGAGGTGGGCTTCGTCTCGCGGAAAAGGGAGAAGAGGGCCAGGGTGGGGAGGCCCCGCTACAAGTACTATATCGATAACCCTGAGAGAGTAGTCGAGAAAATAATCTCAGACTTCGAGGAGTGCGCCCGAACCTTCAGGAGGGCCCTTGAAAACATTGTGAGAGAGGTTGCGGGGGGACGTGGAGGAGAGGCCTAAAAACCATTCCAGGGCCGTGACGTGCCACGCGGCCAAGCACTACTCGTCTCCAGCACCGCTATCAGCCACTCCGCCCGGCGCTGGGCAATCACACCTGCAGCGTCCATCGCCGTAGCCGTTCTTCAACCTCACTGCGACCTGCATGTAGTATATCACGGCGTCCCGTATAAACTCGCTCCTAGATGAGTAGCCGAGCATAGACCAGACCCTGTCAATCTCCTCGATCAAGCTCACATCAAGCTTGAAGCTCACAACCTTCTTGGGAGAGCCAGTGATTATTGTTATCTCGCCGCTGCGGGGCTTGGCTTCAGCCACCAAGGGCTAACACCTGGCATAGTGCTGGCTGAAACTATTATAGGCCACGATACATGGCGCGGAGCCCTAGGCTGATCATGCGTCTGGAGAGGCTAGGGCAGCCGCCGCTGGAAGGGCTCTAAAGCTTTAACCTGCTCCGAGACTACTAGCCTTAAAGCGGCCAAGCCTACCCTATCACAGTGGAACCCTCCCCGCCATCTTCCCAGCTAAATGTGTAATAGTAGCTGAAACCCCCACATAATAGTAACAGGTGTTAAATAAGCAGCCCCTCCCCCGGAGAGAGCACGGCGACCGGCCCGATGGAGGATCCCACGTTGAAAAACCCAGTGAAGATTGGAACGCTACGCGTAAGATGCCCTCTCTGCGGGAGCCCAGAGCTAGAGGTGACAGACTATCTTTACGAAGTACCCGGCCTAGGCCACGTACTCATAACCGTAGGCACATGCCCCAGGTGCGGCTACAGCTTTAGGGATGTGAGGAGCCTAGAGGGGGGAGAGCCGCGCAGGATAGTGTTTAGGGTTGAGAGCGAGGAGGACATAAACGTCATGGTGCTGAAATCGTCGAAGGCGAGCATTATACTAGAGGAGATGGGGGCCTCGATGGATCCCGGCCCCGCCTCGGAATCCTTCATAACAACGGTCGAGGGTATAATTGACCGCTTCCTGGAAGCCCTAAGCGTGGCCTGCCGCTCCAGGGAGAGTGATAAAGCCTGCAGGGAGGCTAGGGAGAAGCTTGAGGCAATGAAGAGCGCTAAGACCCCCTTCACGCTGGTAGTCATTGACCCTGAAGGAGCCAGTATTGTAAGCTCGCCTAAAGCCCGCTATGAGCCCCTACAGAGAAGGGACGATACGGGAGAGGGTGGGGGATGAAGTCCGCGGGGGAGGCTTGAGCATGTAAAAAGAGGTGGGCGTTGCCTCTACTCAACCTTTACTCTTATTCCTCCCTCCTCCTTCTCCTCTCTCTCCCTAATCTTCTCTATTGTTACCTCTAGTACACCGTTCTTGTATTTCGCCTTAGCAGTCTCGGGTTTCACGGTGGCTGGGAGGGGAACCTCCTTGTAGTATTTCCTCTCCTTCCCTTTAGCCTTTATGATGAGTGTCCTATCCTTTATCCTTATGTCTATCTTATCCTTATCTATTCCAGGTATCTCGGCCACAACGACGATCTTGTCCTCCTCTTCTATCACGTCCACGAGAGGCTCCATGGCCTCCTCTATGACCGGTCTCCTGCCAACCCTCTTCACGTTACCGAACTCCTCTATGACTGGTCTCCCATCGGGGCCTATGGTTATTCTCACACCATAGACTATGGGTCCTTTAGCCTCGATACCTCTCCTCTCAAATACACGCTGGGGGTACTCCTCGAAAGCCGAGAAGGCCATTCTCTCTATCTGCCTCATCAACTCCTCCAGTTCCTCGAATATGTCCGATATCCTTCTACGCCAGAAGAATGACAAGGCAGCCCTCCACCCCTCTTCTTTTTCTCCCCGCCACCATGCTATTTACTTTAGTGCGTGTGACCCTTAGCCTTTTATCTAGGCTGCAGCAGCCGGGAACGTTATCCCTCCGGCTGACTGCTCGTAGGGTGTATGGGGCTGGAGGAGAACACTATGGGAGAGTATGATGTTGTTGTTGCCGGGCTCGGGCCTGCTGGAACGGTCGCCCTCTGGCATCTTGCGCGTAGAGGCTTCCGCGTCATAGGGGTTGACATGCGTGGACCGGGCACGCTATGGGGCAAGCCATGCGGCGACGCGCTGGGCGCTCACCATGTGAGGGAGGCTGGCCTGCCTCCCCTGCCTTCGGCTGTGGTCAAGAATAGGGTTGAGGCTATTGACGTGTATTCTCCCGGCGAGAAGGTGCGGTATAGGGTTAGGGGAGAGGGCTACATTATAGATCGTGAGGCTATGGGTAAGTGGCTTCTAGAGGATGCTGTGAACCATGGCGCCGAGGTCCTCCTCTCAACCCATATTGTGGCCCCGTTGATCGAGAAGGGGAGGGTTGTAGGGGTTAGGGCTAGGGGTGGTGGTGGGCCCGTAGAGCTTAGGGGTAGGCTTGTGGTCGAGGCGACGGGGTTTACGAGGGTTTTGCGCAGCAAGCTTCCGGGAGAGTGGCCTATCGCAGAGGATATATCGAGCGAGGATACCAACATAGCATACCGTGAGGTCATAGTCTACGAGGACTATGAGGTTGAAGAGCCGAGTGTAATTAGGATCTACATTGACCAGGAGCTCGCACCGGGAGGATACTGGTGGTTCTTCCCCGAGTCGCCCACAAGTGTCAACGCTGGCGTCGGGGTTCAGGCTAGCCTCGGAATAAACCCAAGAGAGCGCTACCAGAGGCTGGTCAAGACGCACAGGCTCTTCAGCAGGAGGTTCCATGTAGCGAAAGCAGCCGGGGCCCCCCTGCCCACGCGCAGGCCCTCCAATAGCATGGTGGGGCCCGGTATAGTTGCTATAGGTGACGCAGCCTACACGGTAAACCCTCTGCACGGCGGCGGGATGGGCTACGCGTTTAGAGCCGCCTACATAGCCGCCCGGGTCTTTGAGGAGGCCTACGAGGCTGGAGACATTAGCGTAGAGGCTCTATGGAGGCTTAACGTGGAGTACATGAGGGCTATAGGGGCCAGGCAGGCGGCGCTCGACGTGTTCCGGATCTTTCTCCAGAGGCTGAGCAATAGCGATATAAGCTATGGTATGGAGAAGAGGCTTATACCGGAACAAGACATATACTATACCAGCTCTGAGGGCGACATAAGCGTTAGTGTAATAGAGAAGCTAAACATCATATTGAGGGGCTTAAGGAGGCCCAGCCTCCTAGCTAGACTAAAGACCGTCGCCCACTACATGAAGCTGGTGAAGAAGCACTACAACGCCTACCCCGACACACCCGCCGGGCTCAAAAGCTGGGTTAGAAGGCTTGAAGAGATCTACGCGGAGTATCGCAGCAAGCTCGGCTAGGAGAGGGGGCTGGCTGTGTCTCTTCAGTGGGAGCCCGAGTGGGTCGAGGAGGTCCTTGAGTATAGCGGTGTTAGGATAAGGGTGTTTAGAGACAAGGCCACTGGGCTCATCGCATGCCCCGTCTGCGGCCTAGGTGATAATGCGAGCTATTTCTTTATGCCACGTGATCTGCTTGAGCACTTGAGGGCTCATGCGAGAAGGGCTGATAAGTACAGGTTTGCTGTCGTGGAGTCTGAGGAGGAGTAGTTGATGCTGCTTGTAGTGTATTCTGCAGGCGCCGTGGACGTTCACGGGGATAGGAGGCTTAGTGGGGGGCCATACTATTTTGCCGTTAAAGCCTATCGTAGCCTAGGCCTCGACGAGACGAGTGTGGCATGGGCTGCCGAGGGGGAAGGCTGTGAGACCGTGTTCGCCTACGTGGAGGGTTTTGGGAGGAAGTCGCTGAGGCTGGTGTCGAGGCCGCGCTGCACGTGGAGCATTAGGCCCGGCGCGGCTGTATTGGTTTCCCCCGTGGCCGGCGAGATGAGTGTCGACGAGCTTGCCAGGATAGTGCTCCACTATAGTATTGTGGGTGTTGACCTGCAGGGTTTGCTGCGGCTGGATGCTGGAGGAGACATTGTTTATGGTAGGGGTACGGCGGGTTTCCTGGTGGAGTGGCTGCTCAGCCTCCTGGAGCCGGCCGCGACCGCTATAGTTAAGCTTAGCATCGATGATGTCGGGTACAGCGTGCTAGAGGCGGGCAACGCTTTGTCGTCGTGGCGTGAGGGGACTGCGGCACTACTGGTCACTATGGGGGAGAAGGGTGCCCTACTATACTATAGTGAGGGAACACTCCACTGCAGGCCCCGCATAGTATACGGCGGCGTTGACACGCGAGGCGCCGGAGACATGCTTATGGCGTTAACCCTCTATGGCCTGGCAGGGGAAGGAGCCAGCGTGGATAGGGCGGTCTGCAAGGCCCTGAGCGCTGTAACATGCATGCTCGGAGGCCGCGGAGACTGCTCGGAGGCTTATGTTTCGGGGAGACTGGCCGAGGCCAGCTACTTCTCCGGGTTCAGGGAGCCAGCCCTCGTCTAGGGAGGGGGCGGCTACCATGCAGCCGCAGCAACCTCTCCCCTATCGCTATCCCTATAGGGTGCGAGAGGCTGCGAGGGCTCCTCTCTTATGCCCAGGAGCTTGAGTGCCACCTCGACTATTTCCTGGGGAGACAGTATCCTCCCCGAGGATACCTCCTTCCCGTTGATTACGAGCACCGGGATAGAGTAGGGTGTCGGGGAAAACACGTAGCCTTGGGCCCAGTATATTATGCGTGGTACGAGTAGGGCTTCAACCCCGTATTCTCGGCGCAGGATCTCCATAGCCTTCCTAGCGTTCTCTATCAGCTCGTCTGTTAAAGGGTCGAATCCACCGTAAACGTCTATTTCAACGTCAATGAACGTGTCCTTCTCGGGCACAATGTCTACTGCCGGGCTATGCGAGGGGAGCGTGTAGCCTGCCGAGTGTACTGCTGACACGGAGGCACACCCCACTGTAAGTATTCGCTGCAGCACCAGACCCTTAATCGGCTGAGGCCACGTAATCCCCTACATTCAAAACCAGGAGAAGGATGGGAGACCGCTATCTGACAGAAAAGGATAAGTGAAGCAGAGTGGTACCGGGATAGGATAGGTAATACTGTACCCGTACACCCCCAGCCTAGCCCGCCTGAACGGTTCCGGAGGGGAGTGGTGTGGGTAAGGATTATGTTACACCGTTGTTTGAGCGTGCTTACAGGAAGGCTGTTGAGCTGCTGCTAGCCCATAGTGGCGAGTGGGATGACGTGCTTGACGCCTATTTCCTGCTTAGGAGGTTTGAGGACGAGATAGGTTTTCCTTTCACGTACAACATGGTGGAGGAGATGGTGGAGAGGCTGCGCTTGCAGGCGAGGCAGGCTAGGAAGGCTGCGGCTGAGGCTGCGGCGGTGTAGGCTGCGAACGATTAATTTACGTCTTCTCCGTCCCGGGACTCCTTCTTTAGCGGAGCAGGGGCCATGGTTGCTGCCACTGGTTTTGGGGCAGCGTTGTGGGATAGTATTCTGCAGTCGCTGCCTAGTGAGGCCTCCAGGGTTCTGGAGCTGGTGAGGAGGCATAATAGGTGGAGGAGGTTTGAGACTGTTAACCTTATTGCCAGCGAGAACGTTATGAGTCCTTTGGCCGAGTCCGCGTACTTGAACGATATGATGCATAGGTATGCTGAGGGTAAGCCTTTCAAGAGGTATTATCAGGGTACTGGGTTTGTCGACGAGGTTGAGGTTGCGGTATCCGAGCTTCTCGGCGAGCTGCTTGGAGGCGCTAGGGTTGATCCCAGGCCGGTGAGCGGTACTACTGCCAATGCTTCCGTGTTCCGCGTCATAGTGCCGTGTGGTGGGCGTGCTCTTATAGCTCCGGTGCAGGCTGGGGCGCATGTGAGCCATACTAAGTATGGTACTCTTGGCGCGCTGTGTATTGAACAGCTGGAGATGCCCTATGACGACTACAACATGAATATCGACGTTGACCGGGCAGTGAAAATGATCGAGGATGCGAGGCCGCAGCTCGTCGTTCTAGGCGCGAGCGTCTACCTATTCCCCCACCCGGTTAAGGAGATAGCTGAGGCAGCCCACTCCGTCGGCGCTAGGCTCGTGTATGATGCTGCACACGTGCTGGGGTTGATCGTGGGGGGTAGGTGGAGGAACCCTCTAAGCCACGGCGCCGACGTGATGACAGCCTCCACCCATAAGACCTTCCCGGGGCCTCAGGGAGGAATCATTGCTTCAAGGGACGAGGACTTGTTCAAGAAGATAGGGAGAGCAGTATTCCCCTATTTCGTGAGCAACCACCATCTCCACAGGCTCCCAGCACTAGCCATCACCGCGGTGGAGATGAAGTATTTTGGGGAGGCGTACGCGGAGCAGGTGACCAGGAACGCTAAGGCGCTTGCAGAGGCGCTTGCAGCAGAGGGCTTCAGGGTTATTGGAGAGCATCTAGGCTATACTAGGAGCCACCAGGTGCTGGTTGATGTCAGCGGGCACGGCGGGGGGGCTAAGGCTGCATTGCTCCTGGAGAAGGCCAACATCATTGTAAACAAGAACCTCCTGCCCAGCGACCCGCCGGACGCGATCAAAAACCCGAGCGGGCTCCGGATAGGAGTGCAGGAGATGACCAGGTTCGGTATGAGGGAGGGCGAGATGAGGGAGATAGCGGCGTTCATGAGGAGGGTCGTCATTGACGGAGAGGATCCTGCAAGGGTAGCCAGCGAGGTTAGAGAGTTTAGGCGCAGCTACACGAGGGTTAAATTCACGTTTGACGTGAACACGGTTATTGACTCCAGGCTCCTCCTCCTCGAGTAGAGAGTGGACGCTGTGGTAGACGAGGCTGCCTCCTCTACCCCACGTTCCCACCATCTTTTTCCTCCAAAAGGGCTGCGGGAGGCAAGTCCCCGCCCATCATCCGGGACACGGCATGGTGCGCGGCCCTTATTCTTCAGCGGGCCAGTCCGGGGGGCGGCGCGCCGAGAGGCTTTATTTATGCTGGATGGGGCTGTGATAAGCTTATCTATGCATGGTGTCGCCGGGCTTGTATAAGCCTATTGCATGGATAATAACTATTGGTAACGAGCTCCTTGTGGGAAGGATCGTAGACACTAATGCTGCCTGGCTGGCCTCTAGGCTCACCTTTCTCGGAGCATCGGTGAGGAGGATAGTAACTGTAGGCGATACTGTGGATGACATAGTAGCCGTCCTGAGGGACGCATTGGCCTCCTCAGACATAGTCGTCACCACTGGGGGCCTAGGCCCCACGGACGACGATATAACAATGGAGGCTGTGGCTGCCGCGCTCAACCTGCCCCTCGTATTGAACAGGGAGGCGTTGGAGCACGTGTCTAGGTTCTATTCCACAAAACCCGCAGAGCTTACGCGGGAGAGGCTGAAAATGGCGCTGCTGCCTCTAGGGGCTAAGCCCATACCAAACCCCGTCGGCGCTGCTCCCGGCGCGCATGTGAGCGTGGGGAGGTCTGAGCTCTTCGTGCTGCCCGGTGTCCCGCGGGAGATGAAGCCCATGTTTGACAGCTACGTGGCAGATAAGCTTAAGCCAATCCTCCCGGAGCTCTGCGTGAGAGAGAAGAGTGTTGTGGTGAAGGGTGTTGCAGAGGCCGACCTGGCCCCGCTCTTGAGGAGGGCGTCGAGGGAGTGTGTTTCATGCTATGTCAAAAGCCACCCTAAGGGGCATGAGGCTGAGAGCCCTCTGGTGGACGTGAGGGTTCTAGCGTCGGCGCCGACGTGTGAGGAGGCTGACGCTATGGCTCAGAGGGTTATAGGGAGGCTTATGGAGCTTGTTGGAGGAGGGGGTGGAGGCGGTGCCTCCTCGAGTGTTCGTTAAGGGCGTGCTCATATTGAACGCTTACCTGGTCCCGTTGGCTTTCATCAGCCTCTACACTGTCTATCGTGGTAGCGTGAGCGGTGATAGGGGCTTGCTGGCTGCTGGGATGGTGGCTGCGCTGGCCGCGCCCCTGCTGGCGTACGTGCTGGCTAGAGCTACCCTAGAGCGTGCCGGTTCGCCGTAGGAGCCTTATTGCATACACGCGTTAACATATTAGGGTCTGTAGGGGCTGCTGGGAGGGATAGGGGAGTATTAATGGCTGCCAGTAGGGATGCGTTGCGGGAGAAGATTATTGAGGCGTTGAAGACAGTCTACGATCCCGAGATCCCCGTTAACGTTTATGACCTCGGCCTGGTATACGGGATAGACATAGATGATGAGGGGAGGGTGAAGGTTAGGCTCGGGGTTACTGCGCCAGGCTGCCCAGTAGCATACCAGATAGCGTACATGGCTGAGGAGGCTATTAGGCAAAACGTCCCGGAAGCAAAGGACGTCGAGGTGGAAATAGATGTTGAGACACCCTGGGATCCGAGGCGCGTCACCCAAGAGGGTAGGCGCCAGCTCATGGACCTTTTCGGCTACGATATTGTTGAGGAGTGGATAAAGAGGTATGATGAGATGATGAAGCAGAGTCCTACAGGCTCCTAGACTGTTTCAGTCCACGATACAGCCTCTCCTACCTCAAGCCCCTCATGGATCTCCTTCTCTCGGAGCTTACAGTCCGGCGGAGACTAGCTTTTTCAGTAGCGTCATCCCTTCTCTAGCGTTGGCTAGGATGGGGAGGAAGGAGAGTGAAGGACCGCCTTGACCTGGAGTATTCTACGCTATCTACGCGAGAACCCTAGCGTGTTGAAGGAGAGCCTGGCTAAGAGGGGGATGGATGCGTCAATTATCGATAAGGCTGTAGAGCTTGATGGCTTGTGGAGGAAGCTTAAGAGGGAGGTTGACGAGCTACGGCATAAGCACAATGTTGTGACGAGGCTCGTGTCTAAGGCCTCGGATCCCGGCGAGAAGAGGAGGCTTATAGAGGAGGCAAGGCTTATTGTGCGTAGGCGCGAGGAGCTTGAGGCTAGGCTTAGGAGGGTTGAGGAGGAGAGGAGGAGGCTTCTCCTCTCGCTCCCCAACATCGTTCATCCCTCGGTTCCCGTGGGGGATAGCGACGAGTACAATGAGCCCTTACGCTACTGGGGCAGGCCTAGGGTCTACCGTGGGTTTCTTGAGAGCTTCCTTGAGCAGACTGTTAAGCGGGGTTTTCAGGTGAGCTATGATGTTGTTGACTGGAAGCCTATAGGCCACGCTGATATGCTTGAGAAGGTTCTCGGGCTGGGTGACACGCTGCGTGCCAGTAAGGTTGCTGGCTCACGCTTCTACTACCTCTTCGACGACCTTGTCTGGCTTGATATGGCGTTGATAATGTATGCTGTAGACGTTTTGACTGCTAAGGGGTTTAGGCTTGTCATTCCCCCATACATGGTTAGGTACGATATACTGATGGGTGTAATCGACATGGACACGTTCCGTGACGCGATATACAAGGTTGAGGGAGAAAACCTCTATCTAATAGCTACGGCCGAGCACCCCCTGGCGGGTTTATATGCCGGCGAGGAGATCATGGAGGATGAGCTCCCAATAAAGCTTCTAGGCATAAGCCCCTGTTTCCGCCGCGAGGCGGGCGCGGGTAACAGGGATCTTAAGGGGATCTTCCGTGTACACCAGTTCCACAAGGTGGAGCAGTTCGTCTACTCCAAGCCCGAGGAGAGCTGGGAGCTGCTTGAGGAGCTCATAGCGAACGCTGAGCAGCTCTTCCAGGGCCTGGAGCTACCCTACAGGGTGGTTAACGTGGCCTCGGGCGAGCTCGGTGCTCCTGCAGCGAAGAAGTATGACCTTGAGGTTTGGATGCCTGCTCAGGGTAGGTATAGGGAGATGGTGAGCGCCAGCAATACTACTGACTGGCAGAGCTATAGGCTTGGCGTAAGGCTTGTGAGGAGGAAGGGGATGCAGAGAGAGTACGTCCACATGCTGAACTCTACCGCAATAGCCTCTACCAGAACGATCACTGCAATACTCGAGAACCATCAGGACGAGGATGGAGTAGTCAAGATACCTAAGGTGCTCCGGCCGTATCTTGAAGTGTTTAAGAAGGCTCCGAGAGACTACATTTACCCCGTGTCATCCCGGGGCAAGAGGTAAAGATGCATTTGCTCGACCGGTATGTCCCGGCCGGGCTGTGGGCTAGGCTCCGTCCAGACGCTGTTCTCGTGTGGGATGATGTTAGGGTTAGGAGGGCTCTGTCCTGGTACTATGCTGTCATGCGGGATGATGCCCCGGCAAAGTTCCTGTTGGCTAAGCTTGTTGAGGTGCCTGAAAGAATTGATGACATGGGCTTGGAGGAGTTGAAGGATGCCAGGAGGAGCTACAGACGCGAGCTAGAAGGCCTAGTCACGCATGCGCTACACGGCAAATACAGCCTCGAAGACTATAGGAGAGACAGTAGAAGCCCCCCCTCCACCAGCCTCCTTGACGTCGACGTGAGGATCGTCAAGCTGCTCTCAAAACCCTGCAGGCTATGCGAGAGAAGGTGCGGCGTAGATAGGGAGAAGAGTATTGGCGCGTGCAGGCTGGACTACAACGTCTACGTCCACAGCTGGTTCCACCACCTGGGCGAGGAGCCACCCCTGGTTCCGAGCGGAACAATATTCTACGGGGGCTGCAACTTCACGTGCGTCTACTGCCAAAACTACGACATAAGCCAGGTATATCCCAGGATGGCTGGAAGAGTTGATGCAAGACGGCTCGCTCTAATACAGAGGGAGCTGCGGGTTCACGGCGCAAGGAACATAAACCATGTAGGCGGCGAGCCCACTCCAAGCCTCCACGTAATAGTGGAATCCTTCAAGTTCCTCGACGTGAACGTGCCCCAGATATGGAACTCCAACATGTACATGACCCTTGACGCGACACTCGTATTGAGCGACCTAATAGACCTCTGGCTCCCCGACTTCAAGTACGGCAACAACAAGTGCGCCCTAAGACTGTCAGCTGTCCCAAACTACTTTGAAGTCGTCACAAGAAACCTGAAAATAGCCGCGGAGAACGGCGACATGATTATACGCCACCTAGTCCTCCCAGGCCACGTGGAGTGCTGCACGAGAAGAGTACTGGAGTGGATAGCCAGCAACTTGAGACTCGACAAGGTGCTCGTAAACATAATGGACCAGTATAGGCCAGAGCACATGGTGCTCAAGTATCCTAGGAGGTGGAGGGAGATAGCTAGGAGCTTAAGGAGGGATGAGATAGAAGAGGCGTATAGTATTGCCAGCAGGCTCGGCATAGTATACGAGCCCGTTAGCTAACTCTTCTGCCGGGCTGCTCAATGGTATCATTAAAAAACCTGGAAGACTACATGGAATAGGTTGGGAGAGGGTATTGGCCCAGACGGTCAGCATGCTGGCCGATGCGGAGGAGGCTAGGAGGATTAGGCGTTCTATGGCTGACTGGGAGTTCATAAACAAGCAGCCAGCAAGAATAAGAGAAGCACTAAAATACTATGTTGAAACGGGAGACCTCTACGTCGCCTCACGCATAGCCGGAGTAACCGTTGAGGAGTTCAACGAGCTGCGTATAAGGGCGAAGATACCCAATGTCGCCTAGATCCTTCGCAATAGCCGATACCTGCTTCCTCATAGACTGGGCACGCTACCGTCACAAGGGCATCTTGTTCAAGCTATTCAGCACCGTCTTCGTGCCGGAGCAGGTGCTCGATGAGGTTAGGTCCGAGGAGACGATATCATGGATTACGCGGGGGCTCACGGAGGGTGTGCTGGCGCTCTATACTCCCGTGGCTAGTGAGATAGAGGAGGCACGCCAGCTCATTGAAAGGAGTCATCTCCACCCACAGCTCCCCTCAATGGAGCTTCCTGAAGCCCTTTGTCTTGTGGCTGGGAGGCGGAGGGGCTACATCGTGTTGACCGAGAATAGGGCAGCCCTGCTAGCGCCCCGGGTGTTTAGGGACTATGGAAGTGTCAGCGTGTGGAGGGCTCTCGAAGTCATATTGGAGGCTGTGAAGACGGGCATACTTGAGGCCGACTGTAATCGGCCGGGAAGAGTGTTTGAAGAGTACGCGTCAGACACGCTGCACGTATTCCCCACTAAGGCTCTGCAGACGGCAGTGGAGGAGGTGAGAAGGATATGCGGGATGAGGGGGAGCAGCTTGACGAGGTAGTTTACCTTGAGGAGGAAGAGGCTAGGAGGATTAGGCGTTCTATGGCTGACTGGGAGTTCATAAACAAGCAGCCAGCAAGAATAAGAGAAGCACTAAAATACTATATTGAGAGGGGGGACATAAGGCTGGCAGCCAGGCTCGCCGGGCTAGCTCTAGAGGAGTTCCGCGAGCTCTTGAGGAGAGCGAGGATACCGGTGGTAGTGTAGGGGATGAAGGCGCCAAAAGCACTCTCATAGACCGATACCCTAAACCCGGAAGCAAACAACCACGGTGCCTGACTGAGCGTGAAAAAAGGGTGAGGGGTTGATGGAGGCTAGGTATGTCGATGTTCACAGTCACGCGCACGAGTATGACATAGGCTTTCTCTCCACCATCGTAAGGGAGAACAGGCTCGTAATAGTGGCTGTATCAGACGACTTGGACTCGTCCATGAAGACCCTTAGGGCTTCAAGGCTTGTTGAAGACGTCATACCCTGCGTTGGGGTTCATCCATGGGAGGTTAAGGGCAGGGAGAGCGTTTCCCAGGCAGAGAGGGTTGTCGAGATGGCGTTAAGGGAGGGAGTCAAGTGTCTTGGCGAGGTAGGGCTTGACACCAAGTTTGTTGGAGACACCATTAGCCTGCAGCGTGAAGTATTCAGGGTATTCCTTGAAGCCTCCCGCGACCATGGCCTCATACTAAACCTTCACACTGCAGGGACATGGGAGGAGGTTCTCCGCCTCCTCGTGAGATACGATGTAGGCTACGCTAACTTCCACTGGTATACCGGCCCCATCCACCTGATTAGAGACATTGCCAGCCTAGGCTACACGATCTCAATAAACCCGGCCATAGCGATCCAGGCTAAGCACAGGAATGTTGTTAGGGAGGCTCCACTAGAGATAATGCTGACTGAGAGCGACGCCCCCTACAAGTATAGGGGGCTACACTTAAGCCCCACAATGGTATCCAGGGTTGTGAGGGAGATCGCCGCTATCAAGGGTGTCGAAGAAGGACACGTCATGGAGACCGTATGGTCAATCTTCAAAAAACACTGGCTCAGCAGGCTAGAGGTAAAACAGCCACAGTAAACCCTCTGCATGCCCTTCTGGCTCCTAGGAGCCTGCTGCTTGACAGTAGGGGGATGAGAGAAACCTTCTGGGGCACGGGTGGTTGTGCGCGAGACGTTATGCGTCGAGTGCTGGTGCTGCCGGCTTCTTAGCTCTTGGCGGCTCCTCCCTTGAGCACGCTGTCCGGTACTATTCCCTTGTAGGCTTCGTAGTATATTGGTGTGCTCTTCAGGAGCTTTATGTTCCTGACGTATTTGACTCCGGGCCCTACGCTTTTCTCTCCGTACCTCTTCTTGTACTCGTCGAGCCCGATCCTATACTTCCATAGTATGTTGTCGCGGTAGATGTCGTTGAGTACGTTGTACGCGCAGAACGGTATTACCCTGCCGTCCGGCGAGAGGTAGTGTATGTTGCATCTCATCACCCTCTCCACGTCATAGTTGTAGAGGTCCATGAAGTGCATGTTCCCCAGGAATAGCATCTTGTAGTGGAGCTGGCCTAGGGCTTCATAGTTCCTTTTTATAAACACGTTCATGAGCAGCTTGGTTATGTTGAGTCCCTGGGGCAGCTTCTCCCTATCAATAAACTTTGGCAGGTCTTTTAGTATGGATGCTGCCTGCAAGGTCTTCCTGAACCTTGAGAATAGTGCATCCTCTGTTTTGCGGAGCTCCCCCGTCTTCTCCTCTATGTACTCTATGAAGCCTTCAACATCGAAGAAGGACGTTATCGGTATGAACCTTGAGGGTAGGCCGTCGGCCCCCCTCTCGATGAACACGTACGTAGCAGAGCCGCAGGCGGGGTGGTTGCCCATGCACACCTTCAGCTCTCCGCTCAACGCCTCGATGAAATAGGAGAACTTTGCTGCGACCGGGATGGGGAACCATGACTCGGCCGGTATCTGGCCGTCTGTCTGCTCCTCGACCCATTGCAGCACATCTGGTATTGTTACACGATACTTCTCCCTAACATCCCTCCTCATCCTCCCGGTGAGGCTTACGGGCTGGAAGTTGACTCCCCTGACAACGTCTATGTGCTTGGCCGCGAACCTTATGATGTCGCCGAGCTCTCCGTCATTAATGGATTTTATAACGGTGGGGACTAGCACGACACTGGTAACCCCGGCCTTCCGGAATACTTCAAGCGTGTAGGGGGCCTCCCAGTGGTTCTTCGGGTTGGCTCTGGGGGTTACACCGTCGAAGCTCATGTATACCGTGTTAAGCCCGGCTTCACGGAGAACCCTAGCATATTTAACGGCGGCCTCAACTCCCTCCTCGAACCACATCCTAGCGAACGTTACTCCATGAGTGTTTAACTGTATATGGGTAACCCCCTCCTCCTTCAACAGCCTTATTATCTCCGGTAGGTCCGGGCGGAGCGTGGGCTCCCCGCCAGTGATCTGTACGGCCATGCTCACTCCTTCCTTCCTATACTGCCTTATCATCTCCCTAATCTGCTCAAGGCTCGGCTCATAGACGTAGCCCACCTTCTCGGCGTAGAAGAAACAGTACCAGCATGAGAGGTCACAGCGGTTAGTGACCACAAGGTTGGCCAGTGCCGTGTGGTTCTTGTGGCGGGGGCAGAGGCCGCAGTTGAAGGGGCAGGGGGACCTAAGCTTGACGTGAGGGGTTACGCCTATACCCTCCTCCTCAAACCTCATAAACCTATGGTAGAGCCTGGAGCTGCTGAAGTATAGTTCCTCGATGGTGCCGTGCTCCGGGCAAGTCCTCTTAATGAAGACCTTGCCCTCCCTCTCGAAGATGACTGCGGGCAGCACCCTGTAGCAGTAGGGGCAGAGGCTCGTGGTATAGGCGATAAGCTTCTCCCCCTCCCCGAGCCTCGGGAGGGGGCCTCCGAAGGCGATTTCCCTACCGTTTATAGTGATCCTCCCGCTCTTAGCATCGAAGATGCTGGGAGCGTCAAGCAGCCCGCTGTCCGCCCTAGACTTCTCTAACGGCTTCATGCTCTCATCCATACCCTCTTCCCTCATCACTCAACACAGTCCTTCGCCCACAAAGCTACTGCAAGCTAAGATTTCAATAAAGCAAACTTAAAAACTATTTAGCTGAATGCTATGGCTTTTAGCCCACCCCCCTCTTTCCCCGCACACCCTAAGCGTAAGGGTCTTGGACGGGGTTTATTACTTGCAGCTAAACCCGTTTAGGGACACTAGGCTCTCCCCTCCCTTCTCGCCTAGTATTTTTTGTAGTTCTTCCTCCGTTTTTAACGGGCGGCTGCCCGCTATCCTGAGTGCTAGCGTGCGGCCCAGGACCCTTGAGAGCAGTGTTAGGGGGGTGGTGTTGGCGTTTAGGGGGAGGGGTAGTCCCCTCACGCTTCTAGCGGAGACGTCGTAGATGAATACTCTCTTCAGCATCCGGCGTGGGAGCTTGCAGGGCAGCTCTACTACGACAGGGTAGCTGCCAGCCTGCCTCGCGAAGGTTACTCCGAGGGATTCTGAATACTTCTCCACGTAGACGCAGCATAGGATAGAGCCTCTGGGCAATAGTCTCTCCAGGAACATCCTGGAGTAGCGCATTACCTCGCGCCTAAATATTTTAGCGAGCCTCTCATGCCTCCTAAGCCTCTCCAGCACCTTCTCCTTCACAAGCCTTGTCCCAGGCAGGACGAGGACCTTGCGCACGTTTATGCGCCTTACGAGAAGCCCCTCCTCGTAGATCCTCTCTAGGAACTCCAGGTTAAGCCTGTACGTCTCACTGGTCTCCCCGGGTAATCCGAGAACAAAGTTTATGCCTGGCAGCAGCTCGGGCAGGCCTAGGGGAGAGGGCTTATTCCCCACTCTATTAACTAGCCTCACCGCCTCCAGGCTTTCATCGGGCATTGTCTTGAGGTTGTTTATCTTCACTACCCGCGGGTCGGCTGTTTCAATGCCTAGCGCTGCAACATCGCCTGGCGTGTGGTATTTTATTATTGTCTTCAGGGCTTCAACGCTCTCCTCGCGATGCCTTACGAGCGTGCCCGGGTTTACATTATCTATGTGGAGCGTCTCAAGCCCTGGAGCAACCATTCTCAGCCCGTGGAAGAGCCTCCTAAGCATTTCGGGCTCGGGCTTGGGCCACTCCTCCTCGCCCAGCTCCCGGCTGCCGTAAACGATTATGTCTGCCTGCCTTCCGATCCGGAAGTGCCTGACACCCTCAAGGTAGAGTGCCTCAACCTCTCTTACCACGCTAAGAGGGGTTCTCTGCCTGGGCCTGCCGTAGAGTCTTGTTGCGCAGAAGCTGCAGCCGCCGGTGATCCATCTAGCGCAGCCACGGTAGGTCTCGATCTCGGCTATGAGGTTATAGCCGTGGTTTGGGTGCTGCCTAACTATCCTAGCCCCCTTGACGGCAGCCTTACCTGTCAACTCTAGGTCATCCAGCACCCTCCACTCCTCAGCATGCTCTACCCCATGCCTAGCTGCCTCGTAGAAATAGGCTTCAACATCCCCGGTTACCACGGCGTCAAAAGAGCTCTTGACCTCGCGCGGCAACACGGCTATACTCCCGCCCTCGTTACCTATCCCCCAGCGCGCCGCCGGGCCCACGAGGACCTTGAAAGGCCTCTCAAGCATGGCGGGCCAAGACTTCAACTCCTCTAGCCTAATAGGCTCCCCTCCAATGTACTTGCCGGGGACAATGGCTCCTGCAATAAAGACCACAAGGTCGTAGCTGTTGGCTCTCTCCAAGAAACCCTCCAGGTCCCTCCTAGCCTCATCAACAGTGACATAGTGCACTACAATGCCAGGGTCCACAAGCCATAGAGCACCAGCAATATACCTGGGGTAGACGTCAATGTAGGGTGGAACCCCAAAGCCAGCAGGCTCATCGGTGTAGCCGTCAAGTATGAGTACACGAGACAAGCCCATGAATGCTCCTATACCCCCTCACACAAGAAGCCTCCCAGCCGTAATAAGCCTACGAGGAAGCCTAGGGCCCCGGTAGCAGCATAGTGGTGGCCGACCCTAAAGAGATAAGAGGCCGGCTAAGGCCCGGGAAGGAGGGAAGGGCCGGTGACGCCCCCGCAGCCTCAAAGGGCCTGGGGGCTGGAGTGATCCAGGGGCCCGGGACGTATTCACCGCGCCTCCTCCAATACTTATAGTGCTCCCAGCCCGGGGTTGCAGGTGTTTTGGAGGGAGTAACGATTATAGCCGTGAGCGATGTCCACAGTCCACGCCACCTACTACAGTATATTTCGGCTTTAAATAGGCATGCGGAAGAGTGCAGTAATGCCCCCTTAGTGATCTGGGCAGGCGACATGGTTGATAAGGGTAATGTGAAGGCGCTTGCGCCAGTGGTTAACGTGACCAAGAAGCTCTGCTCCAACGCCAGGATAATAGCCGTGTTCGGCAACGAGGAATATTTTGACAGGGAGCCAGTATTCATCAACTCCTATACTGACGTCCTCTGGCTGAACGACACCTACATGCTAATGGAGGTTGGGGGAGTGAAGCTGGCAGTATACGGTACACGCGGAGCCATAGACGAGCCGACTACATGGCAGAGGAGGCACATACCCGGGATAAGGCTCTTCTACACGCGCGTAGTCAACAGGCTCGAGCAGAGCGTGGCGACGCTACGCTCAAAAGGCTATACCGTAGTAGCCGTAATGCACTACGCCCCAACATACGCCACTATAGAGGGAGAGGACGAGAGGATATGGAGGTTTGTCGCAAGCAAGGCGATGGAGAGGGCAATAGTGAGGAGCAAGCCCCACCTAGTAATACACGGGCACGCCCATAACTCAAAGAGGCTGGAAGCCTGCATAGACGGTGTGAGAGTGATCAATGTAGCGTTCCCAGCAAGGAGAGACATAACAGTGATCACGATCAAGTAGCCACCAGCCACCTTTAAGCGGGGAGAGGGAGGCCTCAGCCAGCCGCCACGGCTTCACGGCATCCGAGCTCCAGGGTTCGGGATACTCATCATCTCTCCGGCAAACCCGGGAAGCCCACGTGCCGCCAGGACTTGGGCGTGACCCCTATTTACCCGTCTCTTCACCCGTTATAGTATCTGGCTTAGACGAGGCTAGCTGGCTCTGATGAGGAGAATGGGAGAGCCGAAACCCCCTCCCCCGCTAGCGGGAGGAGGGATTAATGGGGAGGCTGAGCTACGCTGAGGAGCACTGCTAGAGCACTGTGATTGACGGGCGTCCTGGAATAGCCGCCTTCACCTTGGATGCAGGCACTTGAGGGGGAGCCTCGTCAGCGTAGTAGACTTCTATTGAGGGTATCGAGGTCTTCTTTGCTATGTAGCTGCCTAGGTCCTCGATTGCTTTCTTCTCATCGAACTCGCTGACCGTGGAGACTAGTTCAAGGTAGCTCATGCTCTGCTGCCTCATGTACTCTACCATCTTCACGATGCTCTTGGCGCTGTCCTTGTCGGCTACTTTGCCCAGTAGTGCCCTAACAATGTCCCTGACCTGGCCGCCTTTCTTGATGACGGCAGCAGCCTGTTGTGCCAGCGGCCATTTCTCGGGCCTGGTGACGAGTATTATTGCTCTTGTAGGCTTAGTCTTAACTACTCTAAGCACTGCCCTAATGTCTTCTATGAGCCTCTCAGCATACTCTACTGCGAGCTCTACTCTCCTATCTATCTTGGTCTGGTCGGGTACGGGCCAGTGCTCTAGCGATACGTAGGTGTCGTGGCCTAGCATGTGCCATATTTCCTCGGCTATGTGCGGTGTTATGGGCGAGAGCATTAGCACCCATTTCTCCAGGTACTCTCTAAGCGCTGGCCCAGGCCTCTCTCTAATAGCCAGGTACTTTACCACGTCGTTGTCCATGTCATAAAGGAGTGTTATTGTTGCATGTCTTGTACGTAGCTCGCTCATATACTTGGTCACATTGCTAATATGGTCTTGGAGCCTGCTTAGCAGCCAGCGGTCCGCAAGCCCGCTTTCACCATCAGCCTTCTCGACAAGCTTTAGGTATCTTAGCAGCTTGGCCAGCTGGGAGAGAACACTCATTGCTAGATTGTCCGAGAAGTCTGCATCCTGTAGGAGCTCGGCTGAGGCCAGCAGCGCAGCTCTGATAGTGTCTGGACCATATACCTTCACCGCCCTCCTCAAGGGGATGATGTTTCTTAGGCTCTTGCTCATCTTCTTTCCTTCAAGCCTTACGAAGCCGTTAACCACTATTTGCCGAGGCCACTTGTCCTTAGGGAATAGGGCTGCGTGGTGGAATATGAAGAAGGTTAGGTGGTTTGGTACAAGGTCTCTGCCGCTGTGCCTTGCATCCAGCGGATACCAGTAGTTAAACTCCTCCCTCAAATCCTCTATAATCTTCCTGTCTAAGCCCGTCGATGAGGATAGCTTGTCTACGTCGCCTCTGCCGTGGAGCACGTAGTCCCAGAACTCCACCCCGAGCTTTTCGGGCTTTATACCGTAGCGCTTGAGCTTGTGGACTATAGTGTAGAACGCCATGTATATAGTAGAGTCGCTCAAGCTCTCTATACGCCACCCCCTAGCCCAGGGAAGCTCTGTCCCGAGCCCGCGGGTGCGGGCTACAGCCCTCTCGTGCAGCCAGTCAACGGTTTTCAGAAACTCCTCCCTCATCTCATGGGGGACTATAGCCATGTTGTCTATGAGCTCTAGTACGGTCTTCTTCCACTCCCTGTCACCATAGTTTATGAACCACTGGTCCTTGAGCACTTTCACCACTATCTCCGTGCCACATCTACAGTAGACGGGCTTGTTAGATATCTCATACATCACGTCGGTGAAGCCTAGAGCTGAAAGCCACTTCCTGGTTGCCTCCCTAGCATCCCTAACGCTAGCCCCCCGGATCCAAGCCTCCACGGGAGCTTTTATGAAAACCCTTGTCTCGCTCGGCGCGTCCGGGTACACGAGGCTCACTATGTCGTCTCTCATCACGCCCTCATGGTACTCGTCGCTGTATAGCGTCCTAGTGGCCTCGTCAAGCTTCAACCTCTCAGCTTGACTACTAATGCCCATTCTCTCCACAATGTCCTTGGCCGGGATACTGCCGTAGCCCCTAACCCTTATCAGCGGGATTGGCTTGAGGGAGTCCACGCTCACTCCTATAGACTCCAGCAGCTCCCTCTGGGACTCAACCATCTCCTTCAACGCCACGTAATCGTAGGGTGCGTGGGCTGGCACGCTCATAACCACGCCGGTGGCCGTGGAGGGGTCGACAAATGATGCTGGGAGCACCGGAACCTCTCTGCCCGTTGCCGGGTTAACAACCCTAATCCCCACAAGCTCCCTCCCCTTAACCTCACCGACAACATTCACGCTATCCTTCTGGAAGGACAGCTTCCACGCCGCCTCCTTGCTGACCACGTAAACCCTACCGTCAACCCTCACCCTAACATAGGTGGCATCCGGGTTTACCCAGAGGTTGGTGACGCCGAACACTGTCTCGGGCCGCAGGGTTGCTGCGGGAAAGAACTCCTCCCCGTGGCGGAAGAGTATGAGAGTGAACTCTTCTATCTCGGGCTCCACATCGTTCTTGGTGTCATGCATCCCCACGGGCATGTTGTGTTTAGGGCACCAGCCTACGGGATGAGTCCCCTTAGTGATCAGCCCCTTCTCCCTAAGCTTGGTGTACTGCCATACAATGAACTTCTGGAACTCAGGGTCTATTGTGGTGAACTCCCTCCTCCAGTCTATACTATACCCCATAGCGTTCATAGCCTTCTTCGCGTCCTCGTGGAAAAATCTTGCGAGGGAAAGAGGATCCTTCAACCTGTCAAGCTCACTGGCCGGGACATCGTAGACGTTAAGCATGAGGTCGATAAGCTCCTCGTCCCCCGCAGCTATAGCCTCGGCCATCGTGAGAATAGGTGTCCCAGTATAATGGAAGCCCATCGGGAAGAGCACATTATAGCCCAGCATCCTCTTAAACCTGGCATGGACGTCGGCTATGGTGTAGGTCCTACTATGGCCCAGGTGGAGGGGGCTGTTAGGGTACGGGAAGGCAGCCGTGATGAAGAACTTTGGCTTCGAGGGGTCGGGGTTGGCCTCGAAAACCCTATCACTCCGCCACCTCCGCTGCCACTTCTCGGCAACCTCGTAGAGCCAGGCTGCAAACCTGTTTACAGGCTCACGCCTCGCAAGAACACTTGTCTCGCTGGCCAAGCCGCTGCAGCACCCCCGCGGGTCCTCCCGCGTGAAGGTCTGTTAAGGTTTCGCCTAATGGGGGTGGGAGACTGGTCTTCCCCTCGACTTAATCCTATAGCAGCGGGGTTGAAGACGCGCTAGCTTTCTAAACCCTATGCTGCCGTCTCTCTTCTAGCGGTGGAGCTCTCCTCGGGAGGCCTAGGGGAGATGGAATACGTCGCTAGAACTATGAGAGAGATAGCCCTGTTCATAGATAGGGTTGCGGAGAGGCTTAACGCTGGCCAGGTCGAGAAGCTCTTAGACGCTCTAATAAGCTCCTATAAGCGTCGTGCAAAAGTGCTTGTTATGGGTGCGGGGAGGAGCGGGCTGGTGGGCAAGGCCTTCGCGATGAGGCTCATGCACCTAGGCTTCAACGTTTACGTGCTCGGCGAAACCATCACCCCGAGCATAGGGAGGGGGGATCTCGTAGTAGCCATCTCCGGCTCCGGGAGAACCAAGCTCATAGTGACCGCGGCTGAGGCTGCCAAGAAGGTTGAGGCTACAGTGGCTGCAATAACCAGCTACCCCGAGAGCCCCCTCGGACAGCTGGCAGACATAGTTGTAGAGGTTCCCGGCCGGACGAAGTCGGCACCGGACATAGACTATTTCGCGAGACAAATACTCGGCATACACGAGCCCCTAGCACCCCTGGGCACGCTTTTCGAAGACACTGCACTAGCCTTCCTCGACGGCATAGTAGTGGAGTTGATGAATAGGCTGGGTAAAAAAGAGGATGACTTGAGGGCCAAGCACGCAAACATAGAGTTCTAGCACGGCTAGGGGGAGAGGAGGAAAAGTGTGCAGCGGAAGCTGAGGGTTAGGTTGAGGGAGGGAAGCCTCATAAGACTCTTCGATCCATGGCGGAGCCCCCTCTGCACATGCCCCCTAAAATACTCCCTCAACCCCTACACGGGCTGCAGCCACTTCTGCCTCTACTGCTATGCAACATCCTACATCGGTGTCAAGAACAGTCGGCCTAAGAGGGACTATAAGCAGAGGCTGGTCCGGGACCTGGCCAGGATTAACCCACGCCTCCACATAGACATTGCCACGAGCAGTGACCCCTATCCCCCCGAAGAGGAGCAATACAGGCTTACGAGGTGGACGCTGGAGCTGCTTCTCCCCAGAGGCTACCGCGTGCTGGTGATAACGAAGAGCAGCATGGTTGCCCGCGACGCAGACATATTGTCTAGAGGAAACGCAGCCGTAACAGTCACGGTAACAACCCTTGACAAGAGCCTGGCCGCGCGACTAGAGCCTGGCGCCCCTCCCCCCTCAGAAAGGGTTAAGGCTATGAAGAGGCTCGTAGACGCTGGCGTGCCCGTAGGCTTGAGGCTCGACCCCATAATACCCTACCTAAACTCTGAGCGAGAGCACGTAGAGGCTGTTATCGAGGCTGCTGCAAGCATTGGGGTAAGGTTCCTCGTGACCTCAACCTACAAGGCCAGGCCGGACTCTCTCAAAAGACTAGCCAACGCTTTCCCCGACCTCAGCGCAAGACTGCACCGCCTTTACCGGGAGGAGGGAGCATGGCTTCACGGCTACTGGTACCTGCCTCTAAAGCTCCGGAAGAACATGATGGAGGCCGTTAAGAAGATTGCCGAGAAATACGGGCTAGAGTTCGCTACGTGCAGGGAAGGGCTGCAGTACATGCACACGGCAAGCACGTGCGACGGCTCACACCTAATACCCCTAAGGCTAAAGCACAGCGACTTGAGGAGGGGCGGGGACACGCTCGACAAGTATCTGTAAGAGGGGGGCCTCTACCTCCCAGCCGCAACAACCAAGTATTTTCTGAGGGACTCAGCGAGCATCACTACCTCCTTCCTGGCTATATCGTCGAGGCTCACACGCTTAGACGCGCACCTAGTGCAGATCCTCACCACAGGGGTGAGCTGGACAGAGCAGTCCGAGCAGACAAGGCTACCGCACACGGGACACTGGGTGATAGAGAGGTTTCTCCCACAGTTCTCGCACAGCGTTTCTGCACAGAGACTGCAAATACCCCTGTCCTCATCGTAGTGGCTTGAGCAGACCATTCTACCACAGAGGGGGCAGACGCGTTCAGCCCTCCTGACACCGCACACCTCGCAGAGAACGGGGGGCTCAAACCTCTTCCTCTTCACTCTCAGCCTGCTCTTGCTCCTCTCCCCCACGCCTCCTCCCCAGCTCGGACAAGAGCCTAGCCAGCTGTGCTAGCGCCCTCGCAGCCTCCTCCCTGGTCTTAGCATATATCTTTGCCTCATAGCTCTCCCTCGTAAGGGGCTTAACCACTATAGTAGTATCGCCCGGAAGCTGGAAGGCCTTAACAATAAACTTCATGACCTTAGTGGCAGGGACTTCGATCGACTCCGTGTAGCGCAGCCCGTTGAGAGGAGGCTTATCCACGCTCTCAGCCACCGTACCGTAAGGCGCGCTCGTCTGCCTCTGCCTACCCCTACGCTTACCCCTCTGCCTACGTATAGCGTAGACCTCCCTCACCAGCAGCCATGTACCCTCATGTCTAAGTACAACCTTCAACCTCACTCACTCTACATTCAACCCTACAGCCCCGCTGGGTTTAAGTACTCGCTGGCATAAAGGCTTAAGCGCCCGCCGGGCCAGCCTCCTGGACAACTCCCAGCCTGTCAGCCATGACCCTGCGGCGAACCAGGCTCTCATAAATCCTCCATATCCGCTTCACCGTCACGTGCCTAGTATCAAAGCCCTCACCCTCAAGATATTCTATGACAGCCTGGGGGAAGTCGTCGGGATGGCCATTATAGGCCTGGGAGACCTCGACTATAGCCTCTGCAAGCTCCCTGCCCGTAGGGTAGGGTCTCCTACGCCTCCCACCACTCCTCTCACGGGGGGTTTGCTCCTCTATTTCGCGTATAACATCTAGAGGCGTAGTACTCATGAGCGCTCTCTCATAGTCGCTGAAGCTTAACGGCCTCTCCCTCCTCCCCATACCCAGAGCCCCCATCACTTGTCTCGACGCCTACGCTCACGCAGGCTTACCATGAGGACGAGCCTGCGCCTGGGCCTACCCCTAGAGTCTACTCCCACATCCTCGGCCGCTTTCTTCACGTTAACCTGGTAGCGTTTCCTCAGCTCTCTTATTATCCTTGAGTGGGCCGACTTGTCTAGGAGGAATACGTCAACACCCTGCCTATGCTCCTCCACGTCAAGTATCGAGTTAACTAGCCTGGCATCGCTCTCAAGCAGGGGTGCGAGAACGCTTGCTATCTTCTCCGGGCTCGCGCCACGAAGCCTCACCACTACATCATAGTCGCCCGCCCTAGCCCTCTTGCATAATGGGCAGAGGGTGGGGGAGGCGTAGGCCTCCACGATATAGTCTTGGTGGGCGACACCGCTAACCCCCCTAAGCCTAAGCCCAAACCTAACCCTAAACACGCTCCTCCACGAGGGCTTTGTGAGGGCAACTATCTCTTCAACCCAGTATTCTTCCACAACACTACTACACGCCCTAACCCTCCTATCCATAAAACCCCTGAGGTAGGTGAGGAAAGCCTCCTCTAAGCCGCCGGCCTCAACCCAGCGGTAGCCAAGCCTAACAGAGCCACAGGCCCTACAGTAGTCAAAGCTAAGTCTTTCAGGGACACAGAGCAGTCGGTTAAGCTCCAGGAAACAGTCTATGCACAAACCACTCAAAACATATCGTTCATCAACACTCCTCCCGCAACGAGCACAGTACAAGCCAACGATCACCCAGAGCAGGTAGCAGGCCACGATCCCTTAGAGGGGAGAACGAGAAGGGGGAAAAAGGGGCCTCAAGGCCCGGCTGCCTCCCCACCAGCCACTATACGCGGCTGCTACGGTACCGCCGTAGGCTCATTACACGTCTTCATCGAGCCCCCGGCGAATGTATTGCTCTAGCGGTTAGAGGGGGAGGGGTGTGCCCTGTATTAAACACTGCTCAGTCAACCTAAGAGGTTAAGGGGCGTTAGGATAGAGGGAGCCGGGGTAGTTTGAAGTGAGGGTTCTTGTACGGGTTTATAGGCATGTGGAAGCCGACTTGAAGCAAGCTGTCATAGACGCGTTTAGGATCGTGGAGGAGGAAAGCGTTGGGAGGGATTTCTTCGATGTAGTTGAAGAATACACTGAGAGATACAAGGGTACCAGCGGCATACTCCTCGAGATCATAGGTGTAGAGGAAAAGTCTAAGGAGGAGAAATACCTCTACGCGTACACCACGCTCAAGGCGCCACTGATCTTCCCGAGACCCGCCCTCCTCAAGAGGCTCTGGCTGATAGCCAGGAGCGGGAAGGGGGAGCTTACACTGCAGAGGCAGCTTGCGGTGAGAGAGAAGCTGTACGTGCACGTGGGCAGGGTTAGGGTTAGCAGTGACGGGGTTTGGGCTGTAATAGTGGAAACAGATAAAGGAGCAAGACTCGTCAAGCCACGGCAGGGATGAAGAAAGACTCCAGTAGCGATGCCTTTGCTAGACTGCTTGAGCTATACTAGAACTATGAGCGTGCTCCACCCCTTCAGACCCCTCTTTCCCCCTCCCAGGAGTCCAGGGTCTGTGGGGCCTTGCTCCATCTACGTCGCCGCTTCGCCGTTGTTTCCAGCCGCTTTCTCCGAGGCCTGTGGCCGGCTTCTTTCCTCTTCCACGCGGAGCCATAGCTCCCTGCTTAGCTTCTGGTGGACGATCAGTTTTATGGTGTCCATGTGTACTCTTTTTGCGTGAAGGTAGTAGCCCTTCCTCGTGAAGGGGCCTCGGCCGCATAGCTTGCAGCGTATGATGCTGTCGTGGTTTATCGCTAGGCTGGAAGATATCTCCTCTACAAGTTTTCTCGCGGTGTCCTGCAGTGTTGGTGTTAGCCTTGTCAGCTGATAGTTTAGCCCAGCCGCTTTACGTATAGAGGCCTCGGCTATTGCTGACACGAGCATGTCCAGTCTAGGCTTCTCCTTAAGCATGGCCCGTCTCCCCTGGAGCATTAGGCGGCGTGGCTAGGATAAGCCACATAGCGTAGCGTATTGTCTCGCAATCCCTCCCCGCCACTGCCTCGGCAATCGCTTCCCACGCCTCCCTCCTAAGCCCCACTGCAGCCGCTATGTCGGCCAGCACCTCCCAGGGGTCTACTTCCCTGCAGCTGCCGTGAACTATGAAGGAGAGTATCGACCTAAAGTAGTCCTCTCCGAGCAGGTCAACGATAGCTGTGCCGTCGCGCTCCTTGAGCGAAGAATAATATGCCAGTTCCCGGGCCACTGCCGGCGCGAGGAATTCGCCGAGGGAGCATACGGCGTCATAGTACCTCTCCATGACCTCGCTGTTATCGAAGCCCAGGGAGCGGAGGGCTGAAGCTACAGACGCGTAGAAGACCGCCATGTCTATACCGGCTATTGCCCCGTCACCATCCCCCGAGGAGCCTAGAGGCGAGGAGTAGGCCTCGAAGCCTTCGGATACGCTCAAGCAAGAACACCCAATGCTAGAGGGTTTGAGAGAGGACGGGAGTAAGAGTCAAAGCCTAAGCCTCAGTAATACCCTAGAGGCACGGGGGCTCAGCTGGACTAGGATTCCTCACCCTCAAGCCTCCTCCTAAGGCTTCAGGCCGGGTTGTACTCTTCACAGCCCCTTTCCCCGCGAAAGAGTGGTGGCTTGGCCTTGCCGGGTGGCCTGAGGATCGAGGTGGTAGATATACCTATACCCGAGGGAGCGAACGTAATAGTGGGCCATGCACACTTTATTAAAACGGTCGAGGACCTCTACGAGGCTCTTGTCACCAGCGCTCCCGGGATAAAGTTTGGGCTAGCCTTCTGCGAGGCGAGCCAGAAGAGGCTGATAAGGCATGAGGGCAACGATGAGGAGTTGAGGAAGGCTGCTATAGAGGCTGCTAAGAGGATAGCGGCAGGCCACACCTTCATAATATACATTAGGAATGCCTGGCCGATAAACGTGCTCAACGCGATCAAGAACGTACAAGAAGTAGTGAGGATCTACGCTGCAACGGCAAACCCTCTTCAAGTACTCGTCGCTGAAACGGGCCAGGGGAGGGGGGTGATAGGTGTTGTTGACGGCTACACACCCCTAGGCGTCGAAGCCGAAGACGATGCTAGAGAGAGGATAGAGTTTCTACGCAAGATAGGCTATAAGAAGGGGTGACGTAAGACAAGCCCGGACAAGACTCCCACGACTTCTTACCCATACCATATAGGGCTCATCCAGAGGGCTTCCAGAGCCTCTCCCCAGGGTTTTCAGCGTGAGGTTAATCTCTCGGCTCCCAGCCCTAACACTGCAATCTTTCTTGGAGCGAGTGTTCAGCCCGGGGTGGCTGAGGGTGCAGAGAAAGGATTTTCTCCGTCACATAGTGAACAGGGTGCTGGCCAGTTCTGGTGCTCCGAGACAGCTTATCGACGAGATTAGGCAGCAGGTTGGGAAGGCTGAGGACAAGTACAAGTTCCATGCCTTCGGAGGGAATGTTAGGAGGCTGGCGGAGTACCTTAACAGCAGCGACTTTGACCAGCTCCTCCTCTACGTGAAGGCGGAGAAGACGGGGAAGGGGAGGGAGGTTATGAAGAGGATACTTGACGAGACTTTGAAGGCGTACATGGACCTGGACGAGGTGGTGAGAGCGGTCAAGAAGAGGCTTGAGGAGCTTGAGGGGGAAACGGTGGAAGCTCAGGGGGCTAGGGCGCTGGGGCTCGAAGAGCTCCTGGACATGTTGAGGGAGAGGGGGTTTATGGTGGCGAGGGAGGGAGAGCGGGTGACCATAAGGCGCGGAGACAACTTCACTGTGGAGGTTGAGCGCGGGCAGGAGGGCTTTCACGTAAGCTTCAGGGTTTCCGGGGAGAGGAGGTTTTCCAGCAGGGATGACGTGTCTAGGTTCGTTAGGAGCTTAGCCTCCCTGGCATAGTGATAGCTACGCTGAAGGGGGACTGTCCCTGGTGTTTTAGCGTTTATGGAAGGACTCCGGGTGCTGTACAGCGTAGCGGTAGAAGGGGCAGCTGCTCCAGCCCTGCTCGCAGAGTTTTACCTCGCTCCTCGTTAGGAGTCTTCCGAGCACTAGGCATTCGGCGAGGTAGCCTCCACTATAGTTGTGGATCTTCATGTAGGGGCAGCCTGCCTGAGGCTTCCTCTCAACTAGGTGGATGAGATTGTAGGGTTTCAGCTGCTCTATCAACGCCGGCCTAGGAGACGCTATGGACTTTGATGCTGAAGAAGAGGCGTTTGCCGGCTCAGTGTAGAGCCTGCACGACTTGTACTCCGACTCGCCGCCAAGGCATCTTGACGGGTTCGTGACGCTCGCCGTGGGCCTGCGCAGTCTAGGAGAGGTACAGAGGCCGTTACGATACCATGGACACGGCATTGCTCCATCAACCCTTAAGCCCCTATCGCCCAGCACCCTCCATGATACCGGCTATTCGGGCCACAAGGGATAGGCATTCATCCCTCCTAGTAAGCTTGCTCAGGGTCTCGAGGAGCCTCTTGTTCTCCTGTAGTACAATATCAGCGTAGGGGCTTGAAGCATAGAGCGAAGTGGAGGTTTCATCTCCTGCGAGCTCCAGGTAGGTGAGTAGTGACTCGTCCACATCACCGGCTGTGAGCCCGATGCTGCGTACAGCATCATCTAGGCTGAGCCCTTTCTCGCGCAGCATGTGGATGAGCGCGTGTGCGACAGCCTTCTCTAAGCCCGCCCCGACAGCTATTAGGCGCAGTGAGAGCTCAACAAGCCTAACATAGTCGTTGAGGCCCTCCAGCACCATGGCACGGCGCCCCGCGGCACAGGCTAAGCTATGTTACAGCATTGAGGGTTTCTACAGCAGGGGTCAAGGCCTGCCCCGCAGCGCGCCTTCACCCACTCCCTAATCATCTGGGCAAGCCTCTCATCAAGCACTATTAACGAGCCTATGAGGGCTGCGTTGGCATGACAATAACCCTCCTGCCGCAGCAGCTTCGTTGAAGGAGAGAGTATAGACTTGATCACGATCATCCATACATTCCAGTCGGGCAGGGACAATAGCTCCGAGTCATCCCTAACACCATGCTCCCCCAAGGCAGAATCAACTATGTTCATAACCTTAGCTGCAACATTGCCCGGAACACGCGCAGTACGGAGAGCTGCCTGGATGGCGCTAGTTACCCTCAACACCCCCCTCCTTCCCCTCTACCACGCCGTGTAGCAGGAGGCTCTAGCAGTGCACCACAAAAACCCCCAACCCCCTCTAACAGTGAAGGGCAGGGTACGGTAAGCGAGCTTAAAGCTTCTCTCCAACCACCTGGAAGTGGAGGAGACCACTCTCTCCCAGCGGCTGTGAAGAGGCTCAAGGCCTCTGCTGAACCAGGATGACGAGGCTTTAGGCCGCTAGAGCCCTTCTCCCCACCAGCCCCGAGAAGCCCCAGGCCAACCCCGGGGGAGAGGGGGGCGTGTAGAGCCTAGTCTATGAGAGGGCTGGTGGCTGTTAGGCTTCTCAGCAGGGAGAAGGCCTCGTAGTATGCTTGTCTCAGGCTGGCCGGCACTAGTAGGGAGCCTGTCATGAGCCTGGGGTAGTGTTTCTCGAACATAGACAACACGTCGTATACAGCGCTTAAGCCGGGCCTGCCGCTACAGAGCCTAGACCTAGCCCTGACAGCTATAGTGTTCACGAGCTCTATGCCCTCAAGAACCCTCCTTACACGCTCAGCCTCGCCACTAAACCCTCTCGCGCCAATACTCGACAAGTACGCACTATACCTTGACACAAGCCTTGAACTATCCTCCACAAGCACGTCAAGAATACCGCAAAGCCTGAGCAGAGCAAGCCTTTCGCGTGCAGACTCAAGTAATCCGTGTATTTCACCTGCATCATCAACCGCATACACTAGAGGAGCCACCCGGAGAAATAATCACTGCATGTGTCTTGGCAGCATGTGAACCCCTACTCCAAAATAATACCACACGACAACTATAAGTTTCAGTGGCTGAGGAAGAGAAAAACTTAGACCGAGCCCTCAGCCGCCGGAGGCATGGAAGCAAGCCCATCTTACCCGGGGGAGAGGAAGCCATGTCGTTCGAGGCAAGAACCCTAGAGGCGGGAGAGGAAGTGTTCATATACAGTAAGGACATAGTATTGAAGAAGCTATACGAGGACGACGAAGTCGTCGTCGTGGTAGCACCCAACGAGGACCAGCTGCGAGAAATCATACTCAATCTTCTCAGGGATAAGCCCATGACAGTGCGCGAGCTCCATGAAATCCTCTCGGGACTGGCCAGTGAAGATAAGATTAGATACGCGCTTAACAAGCTTGTAGAGGAGGGCATTGTAGAGGGGGATGAGGAAGGACGCTACCACGCACTCTACGCTTAACAATCGAGGATCGAAGAGGGGAATCCATCCAGCCAGGCGAGCCCTCCAAAATCTTTTTTATTGAAAACCGCCTCCTCCGCGGCCCACTGTATCCAACCAGCTTCTTGTAGTCCCGCAGGCTTCACCAGCGATAGTTTCGAGCATGCTTGGCCGGGTAAAGTGTTGTTTCGGGTAGCTGGCGCTTGTGCTGGCTGCTGCGGCATCCTCGAAAATATCGTCTTACATGTTAAATATCCATAGCCATGCACCCCCTCCCTCCCGGGGAGGGGGATGAAGCCGCCAGGCTCCTACCCTATCCTCGAAGTATTCCTGGTTATGTCATGGTATGCGTTGCTCCACGAGCTCATACATTATCTCGCGTCCCGCATGCTAGGCTATGAGGCCAGGCTATCCGTGATGCGTGACGGCTTCCTCCCCTCCCTCGCCGTTAAAGTGGAGGGCAGGGTGGATGACTGGCTCCATAGGCTCTTGATACTCTACTCCCCATACCTGCTCAACGTGCTAATGATAGCTACTGGCTCGTTCATAGTTAAGGCTGCCGGCCTACTAACGCTTCCAAACGCTATAGTGGAGGATAGTGATTCAAAAACAAGGGTTAAGCTGGCCGTTGCCGTGGCAGCCCTCAGCCTCCTAGCACTGTCCCTAGCCTACCCAGCCCAGGGCTAGACGGCGAGGGTCAGGTCGAGAAAGTCCATGGGCAGCTGCCTACCCTTCGACTTCAACTCGTCATACTTGCTTGAAAGCCACTCAATGAACACGGGGCATCCATCAAACCTGCCGTCACGCTCACACTTCTCTCCAAGCTTTAGGAAGCACTTCCCCGTCCTCTTATCATAGTAGGGGCACATCTTATGGTACTGCTTGGCGCTCCTCATCATACGGTTTATCCAGCGCCTCTTAGGATCCCTACGCTCCTTGTCCTCCACCTGGGTAAGAATCTTATCCAGCTCCTCAGCCGAGATGCGGGAGCCAGACATGGATCCCACCACCAGCCGGGCTATAGTAGATCCTCCCCCTTGAGGGAATGGTTGCCCGGGGAGTGTGGTAGGCTAACGCCAAGCTACTATACGGTTTACGTACCCTCCTGCCCAGAATCCTCTCCCCGGGGTGCAAGCCCTCCCGCATATTATTGGGGCTGCAAGCGTTTGGAGGGCGGGCAGGAGGACACAAGCCCAGGCCTGGGGAGAAGGTTTGCACTGGAGGCTAACCGTCTTCCTGGGATACGGGCCAGCGAGCACGGGCTTGGAGAGGAACGCTAAGCTACTCGCAGACATGCTGAGGGACATGGGGATCAGCATCCTCTACGAGGAGGTGAGGGTGCCGGCAATAGACTTTGACGGGTTCGAGCCCTTCGCAAAGCTCGACGAAGAAGAAGTATACATTCCAAGCGTGGCCGTGAAGCCCGAGGCAATGCTAGACTATATACTAGCCCTTAGAGCTGCAAACAGCGGAGGCCTACTCCCCCTACCACCCCTCCCCCCACAAAACTCCACGTGGAAAGAGGCCAGCCAGATCTCATAGCTCCTCACATTCACCACACCAACTAATCGGGGGTCACGCCAGGAGTTGCACTGTGTTCTCCCATCGTAGCCTTGCCATTAGCCTAGAGCCCGAAGCCGCGTATCCCCCGTAACCTTGGCTCTGCAAGATAAAGGGGGACCAGTATTCATGGAATTAAATGCCACATGCATTATTTTTGCTCACACCCGATTACTTAAACATGGTGAGGAGCAGAATCCCAGATAAACGCTGTATGTATGGGGCAGGATATGCGCCATAGAAGCCTCGCAGCTGTTGCAGCCCGTCTAGAGGACGGGGGACAAAAAGGAATCGCCTTCCCCCACTACAAGAGCAAAAGTAGGGTGGTGCCCCAATTGTAGGGGCTGGGCTATTATTGTCTGCTGGTTTCATGGGGTGGGGCTACGGTGGGCTTGTTGTTCTCTATGAACGATGCTAGCTCCCGGAGCTTGTCCTCGACATCCTCCTCTCTTGCCCGCTTCCATAGGTAGTCTGTGTCCATGTGGTCCCGCCATACTATGTAGACCCAGAGGGCTTTGTCCCGGTCCTCTCTCGACTCCCGGAACTTCCAGTCTGCGAGGTAGCGTATAACCAGCTCCTCCGGGGGCTCCATGTACACGTGGTAGTTGTCTACGAGGATCTTAACGGGGGTTGCTCTGCGGCCGTAGAAGGTTGAGACTATGTCTATGGACTTGAGGGAGAGGGCTTCCTCGCGTGGCAGGTAGCCTCGCCCGATAGGCTCTGAGACCATGCTCAGTAGCTTCTCGATAACTTTAAGTGCTTCATGACCCTCCACGATAACATCGACATACATTGCACGGTAGACTCTGCCGGTGTAGACCTCTACAGCGAACCCGCCCGTTACTATGATGCGGCCTAGGCCTGGCTCCTCCAGCCTGGTATTGAGCCACGCCAGGAGTAGGAGGAGTCTCCTGGTCTCATCCCTCACCCCCCGCAGCCTAGGCAGCAGGGCCTCCACGAGCTCGCGGTAGAGGCGGAGAGCTACTGCCTCAGCCTCAGCACCCTCCTCCTCCCCCAAGCCCTATCCCACTCGACCACCTCCAGCATGGATCGAGAGGCCTCCACCGCTATCTCGGCGAGACGGAGGGCGTCGCGGAGGCTTCTACGGCCACCCCCCAGCTTATCGGCCTCGCGTAGGAGCAGCGAAAGCTCCACCGCCTCACGCCGCCTCGACCGGGCCAGCTCCTCTACCATACTGTACTCGAGTACAACGTCCTCCACGCTAATCCCTCGCCATGTATAGGCGGCATACTGGCTTATAGGGTATTCGTCCCCTACGCGAGCCACAACTATAATGGAGCCACGCAGAGCACGCTCCTCCACTCCCGCGGGGACAGGGCTCCACGCCCGACGGCAGGAAGGTGGAAGTGGTACTGGCCATAGAAGAGCCATTGCTGTTGAGCATGATGCCGAGGCCTGGGCTTCTTAGCTGTTTCGGAGGGACTGGTAAACGCTAATCTATTGCTTGGTCTTGCCCGGGCTTCTCCTAACCTGATATGGTAATGGTTTTCTCGACGGGGAAGTTTTAAGGTGCTTGCTCGGGCTATCTGTGGGTCTCCTTTATTTGCCTCTTTTCCCCCTCTTCACTCCTCTCCTGGCATGTCTGCTCTGTGGGGGAGGGTTGTGTTGGCTGTTGAGGCTGCTTCTATTGTGCGCGAGTATGACTTGTCATCGTTGACTATAGGTGTTGTTGCCAGCCACTCGGCTCTCGACGTGCTTCATGGTGCTAGGAGGTATGGTTTTAGGACTCTCGCTGTTGCTCGGCGTGGCCGTGACCTAGCTTACCGGATGTTTCCCCTGGTTGATAGGCTTCTTGTGCTGGATTCCTATAGGGATTTGCTGGATGAGCGTGTGCAGGAGGAGCTTAGGAGGCTTAACACTATATTTGTGCCTAACCGTAGTTTTGCAGTCTATGTAGGCTATGAGGGCATAGAGGAGGAGTTCAACGTCCCGGTTTTCGGCAACAGGTTTCTCTTACGTTGGGAGGAGAGGGTGGGGGAGAAGAACTATTATAGGCTCCTAGACGAGGCCGGCATAAGGCGTCCGAGAACGTACCGGGATCTCAGCGAGGCTAAGGGCCCGGTTATGGTGAAGCTGCCGGAGGCTAGGCGTAGGGTTGAGAGGGCCTTCTTCGTTGCCGGCAGTGGTGCTGAGGCTGAGGAGAGGCTTGGGGAGTTGAGGAGGCTGGGGGTGGTTGATGAGGAGTCTTTGAGGGAGATGAGTATAGAGGAGTATGTTGCTGGTAGTCATTTCAACTTCAACTACTTCTGGAGCGTTGTGTATGGCCGTCTTGAGCTGCACAGCGTGGATCGTAGGCTTCAGACGAGCATCGACGATGTTAACCGCCTCCCCTCCTGGATCCAGGATGCTTTAAGGGGTGTTATTGAGCCGCGCATGATCGAGGTCGGCCACATACCCGTAACGGTTAGGGAGAGCTTGCTTCACAAGGTGTTTGAGATAGCGTTGAAGTTTGTCGAGGCTGCCCGGAGGCTGGAGCCGCCTGGCGTTATAGGGCCTTTCACGCTTCAGGGGATAGTGACTCCTGAACTAGACATAGTAGTGTATGATATAGCTCCACGTATAGGGGGAGGAACAAACTCTGTGATGGCGTGGGGAGGCCAGTACAGCCACCTCTACTTCGATAGGCCGCTCAACCTTGGAGAAAGGATAGCGCTTGAGATAAGGGAGGCGTTGAAGAGGAGGGGGGTTGAGGGGCTAGTCCAGCTAGTAACCTAAACGCTCCGGCCCCGAGGAGCGAGACTATTCCTCGACAATAACTCTTGCATCCACGATGAGGACCCCGGTTGTATAGCTCATTACGGGGTTGAGGTCCAGTTCAACAACGTTCTCCCTCTCGTTAAGCAGTCTCTGAACGGACATGATAACGTCGACTATAGCCTCTAAGTCCCTGGCCGGAATACTGCGGTAGCCCCGGAGCAGCCTGTAGACCCTGGTTTCACGCATCATTTCAAGGGCCTCATCCCTATCGAACGGTGATACGCGGAAGCTCACGTCACGGAAGAGCTCAACGAGAACCCCCCCAAACCCAAACATTACGGCTGGCCCGAAAACGGGATCCCTCAAGCCTCCTATAGCCACCTCAACAGCCCCTGGAGGAGCCATCTTCTGGACGAGAAAGCCCTCAAGCCTGGCCCCCGGGGCTTTCTCGTTTATCGATGAAATCATTCTCTCCAACGCCTCTACAAGCTCTTCCTCACTCTTAATGTTAAGTGCCACACCGCCCACATCGCTCTTGTGAACTATGTCCGGGCTAACCACCTTAAGAGCTACCGGGTAGCCCAGCCTCCCCGCCGCCTCAACAACCCCGCCAGCGTCTTGGACGAAGGAGTACTCGGCAACGGGTATACTGTACTCGTGGAGGAGGCTTAAAGCCTCATGCTCCAGGAGCTTCCTCCTCAAACCCCTTCCACCCACGCCTAGCAACACTAGCAGCCGGAGCCTTCCCTGGAGGCTTTCTCCAAGGCCCGCGCCAAAGCCCCTCTCGGGCGATCCTAGGTCTCTCATATATGGATCCTTAATTTTGTGGTGTGGTGCCTAGCAGTACTCGTTGAGGCTGCTGGAAGGGTAGTGTGGCATGGTGTGGCCGAGGCTGATTATAGTTCTCGCAGCCGGTGCCGGCAGGAGGCTTGGGGGGGCTAAGCCTCTTGTAAGGCTGAGGGGGAGGCCTCTTGCATGGTATCCGCTGAGCGTGCTGCACCTGCTTGGGGCTGCTGAGGCCGTGATAGTTACCCGGAGGGAGTTGGCGTCGGGGCTGAGGGAGCTGGCGAGGAGTATTCTTGGGCGGGGAGCCGTCAATATCGTGTTGAATAATGAGCCCTGGAGGGAGAACGGCTATAGCCTCCTACTAGGCGCTTCAACCCTTACCAGCGACGCCTCCTTTGTGACGATGAGCGACCACGTGTTCTCTCCCCTCCTGCCAGCAAGACTGGAGTATAGCGTGGCGGGGAGGGGCGGCTACGCTCTTGTATGCGACTCTAACCCATTATTCATAGACGTGGACGAGGCCACAAAGATAATGATGCAGCCCCCAATCCTTTACGAGTCAAGCAAGAATCTTAGGGAGTGGATGTGCGTGGACACGGGGGTTCACGCCCTCTTCTCGCCCCCAACCCTGAAGGAGGCTGCGAGGGGGAGGGTGTTGACGTTGAACGCCCTGGTTTCGAGCCTAGCGTCCACTGGCAGAGCACGGGCAGTGCTCGTAAGGGGAGCCTACTGGACGGAAATCGACACTCCAGACGACCTCGTAGAGGCAGAGGAGGGGAGGAGGGGGAGGGTTGTTGAACACGTACTCTCATGGGTTAGAGGCTAGCATCGTAAAGGCCAGTGACGGGGTGGTGTCGAGGACGATAAACAGGAGGATCTCGACCAGAATATCGCGGCGACTAGCATCACTACCTAATCCTCCAAGCCCAGACCTTGTCAGCGTGATATCAGCCATACTGGTAGCACTGGGAGCACCATTATTCTCTATGGGGCTCCCCCAGCTAGGAGGAGTAATTGCTCAGATAGGCTCAATACTCGATGGAGTAGACGGCGAGCTCGCAAGACTCACCGGTAGGGCAAGCAAGGCAGGAGGCCTACTCGACACTATACTGGACAGGCTGGCCGACATAACACTACTGCTTGGAGTATCACTGGCTGCCGCCAAGCTACTTGAACCACTAGTCCTCATACCCCTAGTCATGGCCGCTTTAAGCGGAGACCTACTAGTCTCCTACATACATGCCGTCGGAGAAAAGACAGCAGGAAAACACCCGGCACTCATAGGCAGAATACCAAACATCGCCGGAAGAGACACGAGAATATTCATAGTATTCCTGGCAGGCATACTGGCAAAACCCAGGCTAGCCCTAGCGCTAATAGCACTAGTAAGCTACACCTACACCATAACAAAGACAGTCGAGCTCATAAAACACGTTCACGAGAAGGAAGCAAGCACACACGCCCCGTGAAAAAGCAACGATCCCCTGGGGAGAGGGGGGAGTCAGCATCGCTAGGCCTCAACACCCCACCCCCGAGAGGGGAGAAGGGGCTCCAGCATCGCGGGCCCACGGTGGTTCAGCGTCGGTGTTCCTCCATCACCCCCCTCCACGATAGAATCCTCCCCCTGGCGCCCCGCTCTCCGAGGAGAGAGGCTCTAGAGTCTTTTTCCGCGCTCCTCCCCCAGGGAAAGCTTCAAGTCCAAGACCCTGCAGTAGCCTAGGGTGGGTGAGGATTCACGGTTATGGGTGGGGATAGGGGCTGTAGGAGTATTGCCACCATAGTGGGCGCGTCGATAATGTCGGTTGTGCTGATAGGTTTTGTAGCGTTCTACTACTTCACGGTATCGAAGTATGTTGACATGTTGTTGAGGCTCCGGGCAGCACCACTTTACGCTGCTGCCCAGTACCCGGGCATTATGGTCAGACTCTCTGCTGTAGGAAACAACACTGTAGTCGTTATGGCCAATAATACGTCGCCGCATGCGCTACTCGTTATAGGGGCCGTAATAGTGTTTGATGACGACACAGTGCTTGTAGTTGACGGCGGCTCTAGCCCGGGCAGCGTGAGGATCGAGACCAAGGCCTTGGGCAGCGGGGAGTGGCGTGAAGCCGGGCTCCCCCTGGGCCTTGCGCCGGGGGATGCCGCCAGGATAACGGTCAACTCTACGGGGAGGCCTGTTGCAGCAGCACTAGCCCTGTCCTGGGGTCGGGGGGTAGTAGTCGCCTACGCCGCTCCAGGCTAGAGCTTGTCTAGGCCAAGCTTAGCCCTAACCTCACGGCTCCTCCTCACAAGCTTCTCCTCAACTATGGGGACACCGTGCTCGTAGAACCACTCGCCATAGTCGTGGTCGCTTGTGAGTATATGGTTCTTAACCCAGTCAGCCAGGAAGTGCAGCACCTCCAGCGTTAGACGCGCCTCACCAGCCTTATACTTCTCCATGAAATCGCTTGCCTTCTCAACAAACGTCTGGTGCTGCTTCCTATGCCCCTCAGCCTTCGGGTAGCCATACTTGTCGAACAACACCTCCTCACTCCTAAAATGAAACTTGGTATAGTCCAGTAGAGCGTTGAGGGTATCGTCAAGGATCCTTCTCGCCGAGCCGGCCAGAAGGTACTTGTAGAGGTTGTTGAGTGTCGTGACGAGATAGTGGTGCTGGTTGTCAAGCCCCTTAATGTACACGCTGAACTCTGGACCCCAACTGTAGAGGGACTCACGAAGCCTGATCTTAACAATATCAACGCTCCCAGTCCACTCATCAAGCCACCTCAAAGCACGCAGCCCATAACTAGTACCCATACCCGCCTCGTCAAGCCTAACAGCAGTAATAACACCATAATAGGTTAGCAGCCATGCACGGAAGCGCTCGCCGTTAAACGCCAGCAAGTAGACGCCATTGGCCACGTCAGGCCTCGCCACGAGAAGCTTAATCTCGCCCGGAAGACCATGAAGCCTTATGTGCTCCTCCCTCTTATCCACGACAGACCGGAACAGCGTGAGCATGATGTCCGGGTCGTCCAGGAGATAACTGTTCTCGTCAACATACTTGGAGACGAAGGGGTAGGGCTGATCCATTCTGTCCGGGGCGGGATTAGCCTCCTCTGGGACCTCCTTCACACCAACCTCGACGATCCACCGGATCTCGGGGTTCCTCATGTGCCACCATCTACGAAGCCTTCGGAGGAAAGGCATTGAAGATCACGCCCACCTACTAGTAGAAGGAGCCATCCCCCTAGTTATATGTGCATCGCCTCCCCATGGGAGACCAGACGCCAGATGATCCAGGTAACCCTGGCCGGGCTGCCGGCTTAGTACGCGTAATCCCCCCATTCAGCAATAATCCTTTCTATGTGCTCCCTCGACCTCTCCCCGGGAATGCATAGTCTCCCATCCCTTTTAGGTAGTCCAAGCCTAGCCGTCTTCCACTTCCTCATCTCCCTTGCTGGCAGAGCCTTGAGGGGGTAGAGGACATATGGTTCCCGCAGCCTATTGGCTTCACGTATACTGTCAACTATGGCCTCAACCTTCTCCTCGACGCTGCGCACCCTCCTAAGCCTCTCTCTAACATCTATGGGTTCTCCCTTCCAGTTCAGGCAGGGTATTAGCTTGAAGTCGTACGTGACCCTTATCCTTGTACAGCCCGCGCAGAAGAAGTAGTTGCCTACAGGGCCTACAACCTCCACCACAACACCATTATCCAGCACTATTATAGGCCTATTATGGAGGCCAACCCTATACTTTATCTCCACTATCCTATTCTCTAACCTCTCAAGTATACGCCACCTTGGCAGGTAGTGGTCGCGAAACCTCTTAGCAGCCTTGCCGACGGGATGCAGCTCTATAAACTGCACCCTCGCATCGATTCGTGCAGCAAAATCTATCAACTCCTCAACATCATCCTCATTATAACCCCTCAATATGACGAAATTGATCTTGACGGGTATCCCATACTCCCTAGCAGCCACAATATTATCCACAACCCTCCTAAACATATTAGAGCCGGTTATACGCGAGAAAACACTCTCCCTCATAGCATGAAGACTAACATTTATATGGTCAAGCCCAGCATCCACAAGACCCCTCAAGTGCAGGTGAAGCAGGGAAGCATTAGTAGTCAAAGACACATACGCCCCAATAGACTTAAACAACGCCACAATACTGGCCAAGTCCCTCCTAAGCGTAGGCTCCCCACCAGTAACCTTGAAAGCCCTCACACCAAGCCTCCTAGCAGCACTAGCCAAAAGCTCCAACTCCTCCAGGCTCAACTCCCTCGAAGCAATATCAGGGTCACGGTAACCCTCCATGTGACAGAAGAAGCACGAGAAATTACACCTACCAGTAACCATCACACGCAGATTAGTCAAAGGCCTACCATACCGGTCAAACAACGGCCACGTAGCAGACCACCTTCCCTCCCTTCCCTCAGCAAGAAAAGCGGGAAACCCGAAACGACACCATTCAAGTATAGGGAACCAATGAAACAGAGGGCAGTAAATTAGCGTTTACACCAACCCTTCCGGAGACTTAGGCATAATAACCAGCATCCAGCATCGCATGGACCAGCAATAGAATGCAGCATACGCATTGACATGGTTATCCTACTGGTCCACATGAGCGATAATAACTGCAGCATGTCGGGGGTAAGGGCTTAGGAGTTTAAGCGGGGTAGCTGGTAGATGCAAGGCTTATCCGGTATCCGGGTAAATATGGGGGGATGTGCTAAAGCCATTAGAGCTCTTAGAGTTGAATGAGAGGGAGAGAGCTGCATGGATAAGGAGAAGGGGTCCTATCATGATGTTATAAAACCTTACAGCAAGCAAAGTCGAAGTAAAAACGGCATTCCTCTTCGAGCACGTCAATGAACAAAACGAGAACACAAGCATGTACTCCACTTAGGCCAGCAGAGCTGTATTAAAAACACTAGGTTAGCTAACGTAGTAAGAGCCTACCCGATAGGAGGGCCTCATTCTCTAAAGTACGGCTTTCATGCTGGCATATAGGAGTTCATGCCTTCCGGCTTAATGCGCTAACGATTTGCTGCTAATAGGTCTCTCCTGTTGCTTGTACTACAAACTTATTGGGAAGCTATGGTATAGTGTTTGCTGGGTTGTTAGGGGTTATGGCCATGATGGAGGATGTTTACTGTGTAATACTAAGTAAGCCTGGCATTGTTACCCTTGCTGATGGCAGTAAACTGGTTCTACGTGTTGTAGTTGTTGGTGTAAAGTACGTAGGCTTCTCACCATTTGGCGGAGTTAACTTTGCCGTTAAGACAGCAGGCGGAGTTTCATCGCTCTATGTGCCAGATGAGTTAAAGAACAATGTAAAGGATAAACCCCTAAGCCCACCAGATAGACTTCCAGAGGACGGGTGGGAGTTGATAAATATTCAAAGCCAGGAGCCAGCCACAGAAGAGGTAGAGGTTGAGGTAGAAGGCAAGAAGTATAGGATTAAAGTAGTGGGAGAAGCATCCATGGTTTCACGCAACATAAATTATAGAACCGACATGAACGAGCCACTTTACTGGGTTCATTGGAGTGTTAAGATTCAATGGAAGCCCGTGGGATGAGAGGTATGGTAAGCCAGCTTGTTCTCATTCCAAAGGAACCTATCCAGAGCCTCCAAAGAATTCGTGGGCAGGGGTTTAGCGACAGTACTGAGATATCAGCGCCAAGAAATGACCTAACGCAGATTCGTCAAACTCCTGAAGTGACTGTATTCATTGGGAGACCGTCAATGCCGGCATTAGTGAGGGCCTTGTGGAAGTCAATTAAGCCTAAGGGGGCCCTATCACTTAGGCCTGGCGAGATAAAGAAGATTAGCGATAACTTGTTAGCCGAGAAGACCACCGACGGCAGGATTATATTATACGAGGTTGTAGAGTAATGGCTGAGGACTTCATCACTGACATTGGTATGAATGCCAAGATAGAATATAAAAAGGTGAAGAGGATTCTAGAACTCAACCCCAAGGTTTTCCGCCCATGTGAAATAAAGGAGTTCGAGAAAGGTGTCTTACGTAAACAAGTTTACTTTATACACTTCGATGGCAAGAGATGGGACATAATTAGAATTAGTGGCAGCGGAATCGAACGCTACATACTTAAGTAACTAAATAGCATATTGGCAGTCCTTCTCATTAGAGAAGCCCGGGAATAATAACATTCACATACATGCTGCATTTCACCATGTACTAAACACAAAGCATGTTTACTTGTCCTGGGCCCTAGAGGCACAGGAGGCCTCGAGCTCTAGGCCCGCCGCTGCCCTCACCACATGCTTATACTATATTGTGGGCTGACCTTGCTAGACACATAGCTAACGCGCTCCGCGGCCTCGGAATAGACATTATAGGATTTAACGCATGCCTTATGGGAGGCTACGAGGTAGCCTACTATCTATAGTCAGTAGGCAAGGTAATGGTAGCCTCTGCCGACACCGAGCC